>CAVPQF010000073.1:0-36028 GCA_963707225.1 uncultured Gammaproteobacteria bacterium | reverse complement strand
TTATGTCTAGTTTATCGTTTCCATCGTATTGCTTGGCATACGTATTGAGATCAGTGTATTCATCGCTGGCGCCTTTGTACGACGAGTTCTGAATGATGAATCAAGTCGAGGCCGGTGCAGCGGTCCGGTGAGAATTGACGCACTGCACGCTCGCCTTCCCAAAACCGCGCCGAGTCGGTGTAAGTGAAGTTGTAATCGACTCCGGCGGTGAGGCCAAGATACAGGACGTGCCAGCCACCGACATAATTGTACAGTAGCGAGTCGTTCGGGCCGAGCTCCGGTCGATCCCATTCGACGTCGGACGGGTAGCGATTCGGCTTGTGGCTGAAGATATTGGGCGCCTTGCCCGGCACCGGCGGCAAATCGGGCGCGCTCAGTCCGATGGCTTGAACACCGGGTTTCTCGTCAACGCTGACGGTGTAGATGGGGTTGGGTCGCGCATCGTGAACAGCGCCTTCCGTATAGAGCGACACGTCCCGGTAGACCATCAGGACCTCCTGCATCTTGCGGTCAAATTCGGGGTCACGCTTTTCCAGGTAGTAGCGAATCTTGTGCGGCTTGATGTCGTTGTCATCCAAGATGCGCCAGACGGTACTCTTGCCCGGTTTGGCCAGGCGAGGAAAGCCTGCAGACAGCGCATTCTCACCAACAAACCGCGCCAACTCCGAGATCGACCACAACTCTGCTGCCAGCCCATGGTCCTTGGGCTTGGTGCATGCGATGCTGACCACCCACGCCTTGGCCTCGTCGCTGATCTCGGGTTCGTGCGGGCGGTGGTACTTGTCCTTGAGCCCCATATGAATACCTGCGGCCAGTGCCTTATCTCACCGACTCCACCAGGCACATGAACACTTCTTCCGCCTTCATGGAGCGGGCTGCCTTGTCTAGGTTGGAAGTCCCCGCTTCGGGCAAGAACAGGCCGTGCTGATACCGTAGGACAATGCTCTCGCCCTTCGGGCCGTATTGGTTTTTTTTGAATTCGAGTTCACGCAAGTCGTCGTCGGGTTGCTCCCCGGACTCCGCCTTCACGCTCTTGAGATATTGCCGGAACCGGAATGCGCCGTGCCAAGCGGTCGAGCCTGACAATCCGGAACCGGAGTTGATACCTGCTAAGCTCGGATGACTGAGGACCGTGACGGCGCCGCCGGCGACCTTTGCCAGCGCCTGCATGTGCATGGCGAAGCAGTAGACCTGGACGCGGTCAATCTCATTGCCGGCGAATGCGCGCGAAAGCGTATCGATTGAGATATTCTTGGGTTTGATGTCGCCGGCCGCCTCATACAGTTGCCGGTAGAGCGTCGTAACTTCAAGGGTGCCGCTCCTGGTCGGAGCTACCAGCGTCGCGTCCTGGCCCAGCAAGGGCAGAACGTGGAGTCCATGCTCAGACAGCTCTTTAAACGTCACGCCGTAGTGTTTGGCGATGCATAATAGGCGAATGTGGATTTCGTCTTGCTCGTCTTCGGCGCCTAAGTAGAACGCTGGCCCCGGCTCGGGCATAGAACCTAGCCATTCCTTGGCGGCGACGTGCGCGACATCCTTGGCCATCTCGATAAGGCTCTTGCCGGTTCCGCCCTCGCCGGAGAACAGCCCCACCTGATTGAGAGGGACACGGTCCTTGATGGCCCATCGCCGTTCTGGCGTCGGCACGTTGTCCCAGTTCGAGATATCGAGCCACGGCAGAGATGGCGGCGTCGGCTCTTCGACATGAATGCGTTCGTCGAATTCGCGGCGCACGCTCTCGGGCTCTTCGGGCGGCGGGTCTTCGATGACTGCGCGCCACTCGGGAGGCAACTCATCGGCCATGATGTGCCCCCTTCAGATAGTCGTTTGCATCGCCAGTCGGCGGCGCGACAACGCGAACGCGATGGCCTTTCTCCCGCCAACGCGGAGCCGCATCACGCCAGGCGCTCTCGGAAGCGGCGTCATTTTCGGCGATGCCGGTGATTGATCCCCAGATGAACGGCGGCTGGAACGTGCGCAGCCGCGAGACGCCGGTGATGGCGACGACACCGGCGAAGCCGAGCTTCCGTGCGGCGAGCGCGGATTCAATCCCCTCGGCGATGGTCGCCGTCGCGCTGTAGAATTGCTCGAAGATCGAGCTGACGAAGACGACGCCGTTGCCGAGCGGGCCAAGGCTCCGGCGTTCGACCATTCGACCGTTCGCGTCGAGCCGGATGCGCTGGACGGAGAGGACGTTGGCGGGGTCCGTTAGAAAGCGGCGCTCGATATCTTCCATCTCGTCGCGGAAGTTCGAGCAGGCGTGCATTGCCGCATGCGGGTCGCGCAGTGCTGCGACAAGTGCCGGCGCACGGACGAGCTGTTCGCCGTCGTTTTTGCGGAACTCAGGTGTTGAATAATTTCAGTAAACCAATGTTTTGGCAAAACTCGGCCTAAACGAGTGAATCGAAGGCATGCGGCTCGAAAACATGCTGAAACGTCCAATGACGCTTTTGCTCACAGTGGACCGCATCTTAGCTGCCACTGCAGTCAAAATGGATGGCTACGACAAACGTGACATTATTGTGCGACCTAGTTCTGGCCCCGAACGCTGGCGAGACTGCCCGACCTGCTACAGGGGACATGATTTCGGTAGCGACTGCTTGGGGAATCAGCAGAGATTTCCCGGTCGGCGTCATAGACGCTTTCGGTCACTTGTGCGGTAATCTGCCGGGAAGATCGGAACGTATGTCAGAGACGAGGGCCGCCGGAATGACGGCGCCGGCTGCAGCACATAGCGGGAGGCGGGGCTCTGGAGCCGATCGGAGTTCACAGTTCGACGATCGGCCGCCGCATTTACGCACGGCGTTCGCAGTTTCGTTCCGAGATGGCTCCCCGAGTAGGATTCGAACCTACGACCTAGCGATTAACAGTCGCGTGCTCTACCAGCTGAGCTATCGGGGAATGCGGTCCCGCGTATACAAGGCGGGCGGCGAGGTTGTTTGCCAAGCCCGCCTCGGAGATACAAGCGATCCAAGGATGGCAGCAGCCTCGACACCAAACGGCTGGCAGCTGACCACCCCGTCCTGGCTGCGCAGTACACCGTATCTCGCCCCGGCTCGCGCCGGTTCGTGTTGTCTCTCTCACCCGATGCCGCTGAAGGAGTTTCCTCATGTTGAAAGGTCTGGCTATCACCCCGCCCGTGATTGGGCGGATTTCCATAGGGCGCGTGGTCGAACGCAATGGCAAGCGGCTGCCGGAGAAGGACGACCAGTTCACCCTGACCAGCCAGGTGCAGGGGCGCGATGGTTGGATCTTGCATCCGCTGGACGAAGCGATGCGCAAGGAATCTGGCGGCAAGCTGCGATCCATCCCGGTACGAATGCTGTTCAACGATCCGGCGCTCAACCTGCGGGCCGACTACTCGCTGTTCGATCGCACTACGGGCCGGCCGGTGTGTGTGGGCAATGGCGACACTTGCCGCCGCGCGGGTAAGGACGGGGTCGATACCCTTCCGTGCGTGGGGCCAAGTACGTGCGGCTTTGCCAACGGCGCGTGCAAGGCCTATGCACGGCTCAACGTGGTGGTGGGCGATGACGAGGACGATGCGCTGGGCAGCTTTGTGCTACGCACGACGTCGTACAACACCATCCGAACTCTGGCGGCGCGGCTGGAGTATTTTCGCGCCGTCTCGGGCGGCCTGTTGGCTTGCTTGCCGCTGGAACTCAAGCTGCGCGGCAAGTCCACCACGATGAGCTTCCACACGCCGATCTACTACGTGGATCTGGTGGTGCGTTCCGGGATGACATTGGAACAGGCCATCGCGCAGGCACGTGAAGTGGGCGAGCAGCGGCGTGCCAGTGGCTTCGATCAGGCGGCTTTGGACGAGGCCGCGCGCAGGGGCTTTGCCAATGGGGCATTCGAGGAGCTGGAAGAAGACGTGCCGGCCGTAGTGGAGGAGTTTTACTCGACAGCAAGCCAGCCGCCCACGGACACAGCTGAACCGAAGACCGACACGCTGCGCAACCGCCTGGCCGAGCGGGTCGCCCAGGCTTCCACTCACTAACCCTCAAGGAGACCGTCATGTTCAAGATCATCGGTGCCGTCGTAGTGTACGGCTTTGCCATTTTCGGCCTGGTAAAGGCACTCGAAGCACGCACATCGGTGCAGAGTTCATCGCCTCACAAGGAGGACACCGCGGTCTGAAGATGCCATTGCAAGGCGACAGACATCGCAGGGGTGAGGCCTCACGGCCTCACCCCTGCGATTCAATACAGGCCCATTCCTTTTTTTGTAAACGGCCAGCCGTCTGTGCACCTTCGACACTGCAACTACCAGCGTCGGCATTGACACTGCCTTCGGGTGGCAACCACGCTGCCCATCGTCGCCTGTGCGTTGCCAACTTCCTTTGCGGCGCTTTGACCATCATCACCTGCGGAACGAACCATGTTCACGAAGAGCGCTGTCCGGAATCGACGGGCTGCTTTCGGCGGAAGCGGTCACTCGAAGGTGATTCTGATTCGGGCTTTCGGTGTGAGCGTGAACTGGAGAGCGGAGTTCCCGGGCGTCCCTTCGACCGGCTGCAACGAGCCATGACCGGTCTATGATTGGAGTTCCAAGCAAACGCCCTGGCAGTGGCACTGTCGCATCATCAACTTTCAGGAAGGAAAGGGAGATCCCACATGCAAGTCGATATCGTCGGTCGAATTAAAAATCTACAACTACCGGCCACTCAGCCACTCATTCCACTGTTCGAGTGCTTGGTCAATTCCATCGAAGCCATTGAAGATCGGGGCGGCACCGAAGGTCAGATCGACGTCTACTTCGACCGAGATACATCGCAGGTGTCTGCCCCTGGCGTAGAGGACTCTTCCCTTGCGTCAGTTCGAGACATCACTATCACTGACAATGGTGCTGGGTTCAATGACGACAATGCGAGGGCTTTTTTCCTCTCAGATTCAACGAAGAAGGCCAATCGAGGCAACAAGGGCATTGGCCGCTTTACTTGGTTGAAGGTGTTTGAGCGTGCCGAGATTGAGAGCACCTACGATATCAATGGCGAGTGGGCTCACCGAACCTTCGCGTTTGTGTTGACAACCGACGGTGTTGAAGGCGACAGAGTCGTCGATGTCGACGCTCTAGTGGCACGCACATCTGTAAAGCTGAGGGGCTTGCGCGCCGAATACGAAAAGCACTTTCCCAAATCGCTTGAGACCATCGCTCACAAGGTCATCGACCATCTACTCATCCATTTCGTTGCGGGCTCATGCCCTCAAATCACGCTCCATGACATGGATGGTCAGTCTCTAGGCCTCAACCACATGTTCGCTGAAGAAGCCAAAGAGCGAGCCCAAGATGTGAGCTTCACCGTCAACGGGCAAGACCTGAAGGCGACCGTGCTGCGATACCAGTCAGGCGCTGCAAAGCACCACACCATTTCCTACTGCGCCAATCAGCGCGAAGTCTTGAGCTGGAGGGCGAGCAAGGCCCTTCCAGAGCTTTCCGGGAGGTTGACTGATGAGAACGGACAACAGTTCGTTTTTCTCACCTACGTCTCCGGTCCCTACCTGGATGAAAAGGTCAGCCCAGAGCGTACGAACATCATGTTCTTGCAGGAGTCGAACCTCGAATTTCCGGAGGAGATGACTCGTGATGAGCTGGATGCAGCGGTTGTAGAAGCTCTTCGAAAGGTGGCGGATCCGTACATGATCGCGCTGCGGCAGGAGAAACGAAAGGACATCGAGGACTTCATCCAGCAGGACGCTCCACAGTATCGATACCAACTTCAGGCGAAGTATCGAGAACGACTGGAGCGTATTCCTTCGAACTTATCGAAAGACCAACTGGACATCGAGCTGTACAAGGCCCAGAAAGACATCGAGGTTGAACATCGGCAGCGGGCCGCGGACATCAGGAAAGTTCCACTCGAGACCGAAGCGGGCTCGGCTGAATACGTGGCGCTCTACGATCAGTATCTCGATGAGGAAAATGAACTCGGGAAGGCAGCCCTTGCCAAGTATGTGGTGCACCGGCGTACCATTTTGGAGATGCTTGAGAATGCACTCAAATTCCAGGACACGGGTAAGTATGCTCGCGAGGATCTCGTGCACAGCCTCATCTACCCCATGCGGGCAACCTCCGATGAAGTGGAGTTCGCGCGGCAGAACCTGTGGGTCGTAGACGAACGATTGGCCTATCACACTCACTTGGCCTCCGACCTTCCCATGACGCGGTTGAAGGCCGTAAAGATAGTAGGCGGTGATGAGCCCGACCTCGTGGTGTTCAATACGCCTCGCGCTTTTGCGGAGACCAAGAGCCCATTCCAGTCGGTAGTGGTTGTCGAGTTCAAGCGCCCAGAACGCAACGAGTACCCTGCCAGCGAAGAAAACCCAGTGGAGCAAGTCCTCCGCTACGTCCGAAAAATCAAAGATGGACAGGCGAAGGACAAGGACCTCCGCACGATCAATGTCGGTCAAATTCCGTTCTACGCTTACATCTTGTGCAGCCTGACACCAAAAATTCGTTCCATCGCCGACAACCACGACTTCGTGAAGACTCCGGACGGGGAAGGCTACTTCAAATATCACCAGAGCCAGGGCTGTTACATCGAGATCGTGTCTTACGACAAAGTGTTGAACGACGCGAAAAAGCGGAACCGTGCTTTTTTTGAGCTGCTACAGATACCGGCCAACTGAGTGCTTTTTCTACCTATTGGTATCGCTGAGAGAGATTGCGAGTAGAAAAACCACCCTAAAAAGGGGCAGTAGACCACAGCACGACCGCCGTCGGCGGAGCCGATGGCCAGCGATCCACGACCTCACTTGTGGTTGGCATTGTTCAGCACGGTCATCAACCTCTTGCGCTTCAGATCGCTTGCGGGCCGCAAGGCATCGAACAGCGAGCCTTGCACCATGGTCTTGGGTCAGATGCAGTCCAGCACTACGCCTGCCTTCACGTAGCGGTAGCCCTTGCGAAACACGGTGCGAAGCACAGCCACGCACCAAGCGGTGATGACGGCGGTGTCGTCCGTGGCGACCGGCAGTGTCACCGACTGGCAGGGTGCGTACTGCGGATCCTGCAGGCGGAAGCGGTTGGTTTCGATCCACACGCCCACACGCCCAGCGATAGAGCCTAGTTAACGCAGCTTTTCCGCGGCACGGCACGCGTGCAGGTGGACGGGTTCGGCCAATGCCTCGGGCGTATAAAGCGGTCCACCCGACGTCCCCCCGCTTTGAGTAGCGGGACGGTTTAGAGTCCGGCGTCACTTTAGCTGTTTCGCGTAAGCGGCAGGTGTCAGCCCGCCCAACGCCTTCTTCGGTCGCTCTTCGTTGTATTCCCGCCGCCAACGTTCGATCTCGGCGCGTGCATGCAGCAGGCTTGGAAACCAGTGCTCGTTGAGGCATTCGTCACGCAGGCGGCCGTTGAACGATTCGATGTAGGCATTCTGGTTCGGCTTGCCTGGTTCGATCAGACGCAGTTGCACACCACGCTCGTGGGCCCAAGTAATCATCGCCTTGCCGCAGAACTCCTTGCCGTTGTCGCTACGGATGACCTTGGGCAGACCACGCGTCTGCGCCAGGCGATCCATCACGCGCGTCACGCCCATGCCGGAGATCGCCCGCTCCACCTCTATGACGACCGCCTCGTGGGTAGCGTCGTCGACGACCGTCAGGCACTTGATGACACGGCCTTCGGCCGTGCGATCGAACACGAAGTCCATCGACCAGACCTCGTTGGCGGCTTTGGGCCGGGCTAGTGGCTGTCGCTCGGTAGCAGGCACCTTCTTCCGCTTGCGCCGCCGCACCTGCAGCTTCGCTTCCTGATACAGCCGTTCCACGCGCTTGTAGTTCACCAGTAGCCCCGCCTGCCGCAGTTTCAGATGGATCATCCCCACGCCGTAACGCTTGTATCGATGCGCCAGCGCCACGATGCGTTGTCGAAGCTCCACGTTGCGATCCGGCTGTGTCGCGTAGCGATACGCGCTGGCGCTCATGCCCACCACCGCCAGCGAGCGCCGCTCGCTCAACCCCTTGTCGACCATCTGCCGCACCAGCTCGCGCCGAGCCGGTGCGCTCACCACTTTTTTCGCAGGGCGTCCTTGATGACCTCGTTCTCCAGCACCTGCTCGGCCAGCAGCTTCTTCAGCCGCCCGTTCTCAGTCTCCAGCTCCTTCAACCGCCTGGCGTCGGGGACGCTCATGCCACCGAACTTGCTACGCCACAGGTAGTACGAGGCCTCGCTGAAGCCGTGCTTGCGACACAGCTCCTTCACCGGCATGCCGGCCTCCGCCTCACGCAGGAAGCCGATGATCTGCTCTTCGGTAAACCGCTTCTTCACGTCCAATCTCCTTCGGATGGGGGATTGGACTCCAAACCATCGTGCTACTCAAAATCGGGGGGACGTCGCACCGAAGCTGCGCGGGGCGATGGTCTGCTGCTTGGCCAGGGGTTCGGTTTCCCACGCCACGCATAACACGCCCTGCAGCTCGTTCACCGTACGTACCACCGCGTTGAAGCGATCGCGGATACGCCTGGCGTCCATGCGGCGCAGCTGATCTGTTGTCATGGTGCCGCCGTGCATCAATGCCTCGGTCAGCTTGCGGCCGATGCCCCACACGTCGCGCACTTCCATCGTTGCCCGTAGCGCATCGTTCAAGTCAGAGCCGTTCTTGAGAGGGTTGCTTCCTGATACCGATAGACCGGCGGTATCTCTTGCCCGGTCTATCGGTAAAAGTTACGTTGCTGATAGCTACAGTATGAGGAGAGCGTCCTTCGGAATCTCCATACATCAGATCGTTGATGGCCACACTACAGTGGTGGTTGTGCTTAAAGGGGCTGGTAAGCGCACATACCGTTTCCGCATTTTGATGGTTTGAGAAGGGACGAAATCGACTCACAGGCAGGCCAGCGAAGGTGACTTCGCTGGCCTTTTTTATTGGCTTCGAAAAAGGGTAGTACGCCATGGCAAGTTTTCACCATCAACTTAAATCAGGCGGGAAGGGGAAGGGAGCGCAGCAGTCGGACTACATCGCCGGTGAGGGGCGGCACAGCAGCCGTGAAGATGTCATCGAGACCGGATACGGGAACATGCCAAGCTGGGTGGGAAACGATCCGTGGTGGTTCTGGAAAACGGCGGACATGTACGAGCGCAAGAATGGCTCGGTCTATCACGAACACGAGATCACGCTTCCTGGCGAATTGACTTTGGAACAGCAAATCGAGTTGGCACGGAAGCACATCGCTGACATTGCTGGCATGAATCCATTCCAGTACGCCATCCACCAAAAGCTTTCCTCGTTGGAAGGTGTCGTCAATACCCACCTTCACCTGTTGGTATCGGGTCGTGTGCCGGATGGGATCGAGCGTTCGCCAGAGCAGATGTTCTGCCGCTACAACCCGAAGCACCCGGAACGAGGCGGTTGCCGGAAGGACAGTGGTGGCATGAACCGGATGGAGTTGCGAGATTCAGTGCTTGGGCTGAAGAAGCGTACAGCCATGGCGCAGAACGAGGCGCTGGCTCGCTATGGCCACGAAGCGCGCGTGGACCATCGATCCTTGAAGGAACAAGGTGTAAACCGCAAGCCGGAACGTCACTTGGGACCTGCGCGCATTCGGAGAATGTCTGCAGAAGACAAGCAGGTGCTCGTTGCAAGCAGGCATGCGCGATAGGTGGTTGCCGTGAATCCACATCGTTCTATCGAACGACTAGATAGAGTAAGTAATAAACATGGTAGAAGCGTCGAAGCCCAAAAAAGGTTCGCCACCTGTTTGCGCAGGAGGGCGAAATGCACGTTATACCGATGAGAGAATCAGGTGACGAACGAAGTGCTCGTCACGCCGCCGTAGTGGCGTTGGGCGCATGTCGAGTGGTAAATAAAGACCGCACTACTGCCTAGTGCCCGGAAAAGGCTGAGGTTGCGGTCTTTGGTAGGGCGTCGAGCAGGCTTGCCTGGAAGTCGTGCGCTTTGTGTGCCTGGGGCGCACAAAGCGCACGAAATTACAGACTGGCCTGATGTGGATTTGGGTGAAGGGGAGCGGGCCGGCTCCATACGGACAACCCGTTCCTGGTTGGGACTACATCATGACCGGATAGCCAAGCTTGTTGGTGAAGTAGATGTACAGTGGGCCACGCTTCCTGGGATAGCTCTGGTTGCTGTCACCGTGGTGGTAGTCGACGTTGACAGCACCGCACTCTTCAAGAACTTTGAGTGCTGGTCCGAAACGTGCTGCCCTACGCAGCGGTCCATCATGGCGTGCGGAGTTTCGTTCGACCCAGTTACAATTCAAGGCGCTTTGCTGCATCTGCCTCATGATGCGATACAGATACCCACGAAGTCGTTCGGCATCCTTGAGTACTTGTGGCGTTTCGTATCCAGGTACCAACAACCCGATGAAGGCCCCAATGTGCCAGTCCATGATCGCGATGGCACGTTCCAGCGTATCGACAGTGATGTCACCAGGCGTGCCCTCGAAGTAGTGCAAGATACCTGCAATACGTGCAGCTATCTCATTGGCTTTGGACGCCGCGTCTTTCACTTCAAAAAGCGCGCCGCCCTCCTGAATGGCCTGCTCGGTGAAGTTAACCTGTTCGATCCAGCGTGCACGTGCTTCGGGGGTGAAGCGAATGAGGTCGCGCTTGATCTTACCGGTCGACAGGCGCCGGTCGTATTCCTCCAGAAGCTCCTTCACACGGGCATGGAACTTCGGGAGATGTTTCCACGATCCTTCCGTTCCCGTGATGAAGCGACTTCCCTGTGTCGACATGGGCCAGGCGACGAGGTAGCGTGCGAAGAAGCCGATATCGCGTGCTTCATCGCCCCGCTTCTCAATGAATCGCTGGAATGCCTCGGGCTGTATCATCAGGTTGGTCGTGACACGGGGGCTTCGTGCCGCAACACTCCTTCCATTGGCACGATCGATGAGGAGCGTGGAACCATCCCAAGCGGAGTTCAGCCATGCGAGGTGCTGCATGGCCTCGCTACGCAACGGGATATCGCCCTCGTTTGACATCAACGCAATCGATTCGCCGTCGCCACGAAGCACTTCGGTGAGCGCGCTTTTGGAGATGTCGGACCGGATGGTCTGACGCAGCCTGGGCTGCGTCGGTTTGCTAAGTGCATGGACCTTGGCGGTAGTTTCGACGCTGTCGGTCGGCTTAGCATTCTTGGTGAGAATGATCAGTTTGCGATGAAGACCTTGATGGATACTGTTCCAAACTGACATTTCTGCATCATGGCTGTCGACGTCGGTCTCGTACTTGCTGAGGCGCTTGTCATCGTGGGTTCGCACGGACTTGGCGACGGCCCGGTCAACAGCGGTCTTGCGTTCACCGGAAACTGCGACCGTCGCAAGGTTCAGGGTGAGAGGCACGCGCTGGACGGGTTGATCAAGTTTCTTCCCTTCCTCCAGCTCCACTTGCTGACTGGGATCTTCGTTGAAAATGGGCAGTTCGACGTCGGCCAAGCCTTGCACAGCGATGGCCGAGGTCGCGAGGAAAGACACGGCGACCATCGCTTCAGGTGCTTTGAGGATCCAGCGTACTTCGCGTATGGCGTTGCTGGTGAGAAGGTGGAACGCGTCGACCGGATAGGGAGGGTGGCGGGGGGAGATCATGCTTCACCTCCATGCATCGCCTCGACCTCTTTGTCGCGTTCTCGGCGCTTGCGTTCTGCTTCGAGCAGTTTCTTGAACGTGGTCGCTGACACGCGGAGCCCATCCTCGGCCAAAGCCTCGCGGATGTCCTTGTTGGTCACGCCGCGGTTGATCGCATCGTTGATGGCGTCGTAGTGCACGGCAAACTTCGACCGATTGGCAGTGCGCTTCTTGGGCTGGAGCGAAGCCAACTTCAGTGAGAGGTTGTCGGACTGTTCAGTATGGTTGTTAGTTTCGGTCTGCATGAGTCAGCTCCTTGTCAGTGGCGGGTGGCAGAAGCGGAGGCCTGTGCTTCAAGCCACGCTTCGACCTCATGCAGCCACCAGCGAGGCGACTTTCCAATGTAAAATGGGCGAGGCCAGGTTTCGTCGTGCGCCGCGTACTTGGGATTCATACGAGCGTAGATCTGGCTGCGACTTTCACCAGTCAGCTCCTTCACACCAGGCAGGCGGATAGCCTTACGCTTCGCCTTCTGCTCTGCGACCTCGATGAGGAGTTCTACGAGCTTCCTGTAGATGTCGCTGAGCGTGACATCACAGTGCGGGCCGCTTTGCGTTGCGCTGTGTGCACAATCGGCTTCGTTCAAGGCGACGCGCCGATGCTGTCTAGTTGCAGACGAGGACGTTATGGAGAGTTTCATTGCTTAGGTTACCGCGGCGTTGCCAATTGCAACGTCACGCACAGTAAGCATTTTTTTCAGACCAATCTAAAGGTCTGCATGCAGACGACTTGACCGATATCGCTGGTTGTGATGGGTGGTATAGGTGGATCGCTATGCTGTAAGACCGGCACTGTTGGGCGCTACCGACCGAGGCTTCGGCTATTCCTGCCGCTCTGCCTCAACCTTATCTTCGGAACTCCTCGATATTTCTACAGTCAGAACGCCGCCCTTCTCCATATAGCTCACGAATCGCATGTAATGCGTACAGTCGTCCGGTAGCTTGTCCCTCGGTATGTTCTCATCCGTTGGCCTAAAGTTAGGCTGGGTCTTTGTTTTGTCGAAGTAGGAAAAGGCTTCCGACATTTCCGGATAGGGTCCGTCTGCGCGTGCCCAGTTCTTTAAGGTGCCTCGCAGCCTTTCTACTGCATCGTCCGCATCGGCTTGCTTCGCTTCTTTGGGAGCCTGAGCCTCATCGGCTTGCTTCGCTTCTTTGGAAGCCTGAGCCTCAATTTCATCGAGCATCTCCGTAGCCTCCTTTGATGCGGCAATCAGGTTGTGCACCTCATCTATTGCCTGCGGGATGCTCTTAGCAATTCCATCCCTTTTAATCTTGTCCAGTGCGGCCAAGACAAAAGCCCGTTTGCATATGCTTGTGTCTGAATGTCGGGTCTTCGCTGCTTTCGCTACAGCCTGCGTCAATGAAGAGCTCGTGTTCAAACCGAGTTGGTAATAGGCCATAGCTACGATGTGCCACACCCTATCAGCGTTGCCCGCTTCGCATAGCCTTCTGGCTTCCTGGAAATAGATGGCGGAAATAAGCATCCATTTATAGGGATAGGGTCGCTTGCGATCCCATTTCTCAGGAACGATCACGCCCGTCGTGATTTCGTATCGAAGCCACTCGATGTATGAATACAAATGGGCATCATAGCTAGACGCAAGTAGCTTCTCGGCATAGCCCCAGAGGTGGCTTACATCGCGCTCCGGGATGTTCAACATCTGTTCGTGCCAGAGGCTGATGCCATTTTCGACCATGAGTAGAGGATCAACGGCACGCTCGCCCTGGTATTCGTAGAAGACATGCGTCTTTGGGGCGACGCTGTAGGTAAAGCCAATTTCCTCGATCGGAGGGTTCTCAGGGGGTTTTTTACTTTTCATGGATACGCTTTCTTTGATGGATGTCTAAGTTGTACACCGGTCCCCAAGAAGAGCGTGCTGAGGGTAATGAGGAAGGCCCCAAGCTGTGCTGCCGTTGGGATGGCCGGCAAAAGTCGAAGGCATCATCAACGTGGCCGCGATGCAACTGCCTGTTTAGTAATAGTCGTCTTCGTGCTTGTGGCCTGTGGCGTGTGGCGAGAATCGTCACGATGCGGTCTTCCTCGATCTCGTTCAGCGCTACATAGCCGGACATTCCATACGAAACCAGCAGCTCTCGCAGAAATGGGTTTTATGGATCGACCTTGCGGCAAGTGAATGGAAACGTGGAGTATCACCGAGCTGTTGTCGATGGCCTCGCTCCCCCGGTGCGCCGCTTGCACGTCGCGCTCAAGCAGGAAGTTATGCAGCCGCAACCGATCGCCGCGGGCCGCCCGCGCGTAGCGGAAGCGCCGGCTCACTGCTTCGCCTTGCCGCTCGATGACGTGGCCAGCATGCCGCGCAACTCGGCATACACCGATGCGGCGTCGAAATACTCACCTGTCCGTCGTGCCTCGTCGCGAGAAGCCAGACCACGTATCACAAATTCGCGTTGAAATTGTTGACGGCTCACGTGATCGCATAGCGCTTGCCCCATTAGGCTGGACAGGCTCTCACCTTCGCGTAAGAGGGCTTCTGCAGCCTGGCGCAACTCAGGGTCAACTCGAAGCGATAGAGGAGAAGCGAATTGCATGGACAGATACCTCTTGACTTGCATTTGAGGTGCAAAGTCAGCATGAGTCTGACTCAAACTTGCCCCATCGTAGACGATGCCCCACCCGTCTTCAGCATATCCAAATAGTCAGCCCACTCCTGCATGATCTTCCTGCGTTCCGGTAAGTGTTGCGCCTTGTTGTAAACGCCTGACACACCCGGCTCCTTGTGCGACAGCTGACGCTCCAGTGCTTCCGGGTTCCACCCGAGTTCGCCCAGCAACGTGCGAGCCATATGGCGGAAGCCGTGACCGGTGATAATGCCTTTGTAGCCAATGCGGGCCAGCGCGGCGTTCACTGCGCCATCTGACATGTTTCGACTAGCACTGCGAGCACCGGGGAATAGAAAGCGGCTGCGCCCCGTAACGGGACGCAGCTCGCGCAGGATAGCTATCGCCTGGGTGGACAGCGGAACGATGTGCGGCAAGGTCTTGGGGTTTTCCTTCTCGGCCTTGCGCAGCTTCCGGATAGCCGGGGGTACGGTGTAGCAAGGGTGCTCCCCGTCCAGGTCGAACTGCGCCCATTCCGCTTGACGGATCTCGCCCGGTCTGCAGAACCATAGCGGCGCCAACTTGAGTGCGCAGGCCACCACGAAGGTGCCGTTGAAGCTGTCGATCGCCCGCATCAGTTCGCCGACCTGCACCGGGTCGGTGATGGTTGGGTAATTCTGCGGCTGGCGTGCTGGCAACGTATCGCGAAGATCTGCAGCGGGATCCCGGACACCACGCTCGGTAGCAACCGCGTAGCGGAACACCCTGCTCAGTTGATGCCTTAGACGATGCGCCTGCTCAATATGACCACGCTTGACCACGCGGTTGAGTAGCGGCCGGATTTCGGCAACGCCGATGTCAGAGACGGGTAAAGAACCGATCCACGGGAAAGCATGGTTTTCCAGCCGATCATGTTCTTTGCCGTATTGAGTGGTGGTCCATTCGCGCTGTTTAAGCGCCAGCCATTCGCGCGCAACTACTTCGAAGCTGTTGGCCGCCCTATCCGCTCCAGCAGCCTTTTCAGCCTTGCGGTTTTGGCCTGGGTCAACGCCATTAGCCAGGAGCTTGCGGGCTGCCTCCCGCCGCTCGCGAGCATCCTTCAGCCCGATGTCGGGATAAACGCCCATGCTCAGGGTCTTGCGCTTGCCTTCGAACCGATAGTCCAGGCGCCACCAACGCGAGCCCGTCGGGTTCAGAAGCAGGTACAAACCACCCCCATCGGTCAGCTTCAATGGCTTGCTGGCGGGCTTTGCCTTGCGTATGGCGATATCGGAAAGCGGCATGACGGTAACACCTCAGCCGGTAGAATCAGCTACCGTCAAAACTACCGTCGAATGCCGCGGATTTCAATGGATTTGACTGGACGTGTTTGGACACAGAAATGGGCGAAACCCTTGGCACAACTGGGTTTGCTTGACTTATCTGGACGTCTTCGGACAGGGAGATGGTGGCTATGGGTGGACTCGAACCACCGACCCCAGCATTATGAGTGCTGTGCTCTAACCGGCTGAGCTACATAGCCTTGGGGAAACCCGCGATGCCGGATCGAAACGATGCGAGCGGGGCGCGGCAGTGTAGTCGGGTAGCCCGGTCGGTTCAAGTCCGCCGCTTGCCGGCTTGCCGGCTTGCCGCCGCTTCGCGCGCCGTGGTTGAATCGACGGCAGGATTTCGCTGCGGTCCTGCCGGCCATGGCCACGCCGCTCGATTCCAGGAGGCGACATGATTGATGTAGATGGCTACCGTCCGAATGTCGGCATCGTGCTGCTGAATGCAGACGGCCGGCTGTTCTGGGCGCGCCGGATCAATCGCGACGGCTGGCAGTTCCCGCAAGGCGGCATGCGTTCGGACGAGACCCCGCTGGAGGCGATGTACCGGGAACTGGAAGAGGAGACCGGCCTCGCCGCGCACCACGTCGAAGTGCTCAGCGCCACCCACGGCTGGCTGCGTTATCGCCTGCCGAACCGCTATGTACGCCACCACCAGCGGCCTACCTGCATCGGGCAGAAGCAGGTCTGGTTCCTGCTCAAGCTGGTCGGCGGGGAAGAATCCCTGAAGCTGGACGCCTGCGACAAGCCGGAGTTCGACCTGTGGCGCTGGGTCGACTTCTGGTACCCCGCCGCGCACGTCGTCAACTTCAAGCGGCAGGTATACGAACGGGCATTGCGCCACTTCGCCCCGCTCGTGGAAGACCTGTTCAGCGTCCAGCTGGGCACCCTGCCGCCGCGCGACAGCGCCGACACTCCGCCGATCGGACCACGCGACGGCCGCGCCGCCGCCTGAACGGAAGGCCGCGGCCGACCAACTGCTTGTTGACAATCATTCGCATTCGCGTTCTTATACGCGCCATGTACATCTGCATGTGCAATGCCGTCACCGACCACGCCATCCGCCGCGAAGCGGCCGATGGCGTGCATACCTTTGCCGAACTGCAGGCCCGCACCGGCTGCTCGGACTGCTGCGGCTGCTGCGAACAGGAAGCCCGCGCCACGCTCGACCAGGCGGTGTCACAGGTCCGTTGCCAGCTGCCGCTCGCCGCAGCCTGAGCCCTCGCGTTGCGCTCGCCACGCGCGGATGCCTCCCGCGCGCAGGCGAGCCGTCGCCATTCTCATTCCGCCGATCGCCGCGTGGAATTCGTATAGTCCACGATGTCTGTCGACGGGAGAACGACCATGAAAGGTGATGCCAAGGTCATCGAGTTCCTCAACAAGGTGCTCTACAACGAACTGACCGCGATCAACCAGTACTTCCTGCATTACCGCATGCTCAAGGACTGGGGCTACACCGAGCTGGCCGAGCACGAGTACAGGGAGTCGATCGAGGAGATGAAGCACGCCGATCACCTGATCGAGCGCATCCTGTTCCTCGACGGCCTGCCGAACCTGCAACACCTGGGCAAGCTGCGCATCGGCGAGAATGCGCTGGAATCCATGCAGGGCGACCTGGACCGGGAACTGGCCGCAGTGAAGGACCTGCGCGAGGCGATCGCGTACAGCGAAGGCATCGCCGACTACATCAGCCGCGACCTGTTCAAGAACATCCTGCACGACGAGGAAGAACACATCGACTGGCTGGAAACCCAGTTCAGCCTGGTCAAGGACATCGGCGCGGAGCGCTACCTGCAAAGCAAGATGCAGGGCTGAGCCACGTCGGCCGCATCGAGGTCCGGCGCACCGAAGCGTGCACCCGTTCCTTGACGCTTTCATCACGCCGGGGCTATACCTTCAGTTTTCCCCGGAACGCGCCGCATGGCCTCACGACCACCACCGCGTTTTGTCGTGCGCCGGCACGACGACGCCAGCCATCGCCGACGCCGGCTGTGGCTGGGTCTGGCCTGGCTCGGCAGCCTGCTGGTGGTCGGTCTGGCCGTTGCCGCGCTGAGCCGGCAGGCGAATGCCCCGGCCGCCGTCGACAACCGCCAGCAGCGCGCCCTGCTCGGCCAGATCGACGACCTGAAGCAGCAGCTCGCCAACCTGCAGCGCGCGGCCCAGGTCAACGAAGTCGCCACCCGCTCGCTGCGCGGCACCCTGGCCCAGCGCGAGGAAGAGCTCAACGGCCTGCGCGCCGACCTGGGTTTCTACTCGCGACTGGTCGGCGGCGATGCCCAGCGGCAGGGACTGAAGCTGCAGGAAGTGAAGTTGCAGCCGATCACCGGTTCGCGCGGCTGGAACCTCAGCCTCAGCCTGACCCAGAACGCCAGGCGCGGCGACGAGATTTCCGGCAACGCCCTGGTCAGCGTGGAAGGCCTGCGCGGCGACCAGGTGGCGCGACTGGACTGGCCCGCGCTGGGCGATGCCGCCCAGAAGAACGGCCTGCCGTTCCGCTTCACCTATTTCCAGCAATTGCACGGCACCATCGTGCTGCCGGCGGATTTCCGTCCGACGCGATTGCGCATCAGCATTCAGCCCGCCAGCGGCGAACCGGTCAACCGTGCCGTCGCATGGGGCGCCGCGCTGAGCGGAAACATCACCAACGCCGAAGGGGACCACGATGCTCAACCGTAGACGCAGCGATCGCAACGATCGCAACCACACCAGCCACGAAACCAGCCTGATCGCCCGTGGCACGGTGATCCGCGGCGACCTGCGCTTCAGCGGCGCGCTGCACCTGGACGGCCGCATCGAGGGCAGCGTGCTGGGGGAGGGCGACGACGCCATGTTCACCCTCAGCGAGCACGGCCAGGTGCACGGCGAGATCCACGTGCCGCAGGCGGTGATCAACGGCCACGTGACCGGCGACGTCAACGTCAGCGTGCGGCTGGAACTGGCGCCGCAGGCGCGCATCGACGGCGACCTGCGCTACCACACGCTGGAAATGGCCGCTGGCGCCCAGGTCAACGGGCGCATCTCGCGCCAGGTCGAGCAGGCGCAGCGCGAATTGCCGGCGCCGGATGCCGAACTCGACGAGGCCATGCCGGCCTGAAGCGGTATGCTTGGCTACAGTCCGCCACGCCCCCATCTAGATGACCATGGAAACTCTCGTCGCGATCCCCGACTACCGCAGCAGCGGCGCCCCGCTGGTATTCACCGCCGCCGCCGCGCACAAGGTGCATGAGCTGATTGCCGAAGAAGGCAACCCGGCGCTGAAGCTGCGCGTCTACATCTCCGGCGGTGGCTGCTCGGGCTTCCAGTACGGCTTCACCTTCGACGAGGCCCAGGCCGAGGACGACCTGGCGATCGAGCGCGAGGGCGTGACCCTGCTGTGCGATCCGCTGTCGCTGCAATATCTCGCCGGTGCGCAGATCGACTACGCCGAGAACCTCAGCGGCGCGCAGTTCGTGATCAGCAACCCGAACGCGAAGACCACCTGCGGCTGCGGCTCCTCGTTCTCCGCCTGAGCACGCCGCCGATGGATCGGGCCAAACTGCCGCCGCCGAACACGTTCGCCGGGCTCAGCCTGGTGCTGGACCGCGTCGCCGAATCGCGCGACGAATCGGCGTGGATCGTCGAGCAGGCACGCTCGCCGGAAGCGCGCTACCTGCTGCTGGACGCCAACGGCGAGGCGTTCCTGCGCCGTGACGGCGACGCGTTGCGCTGGCTCGACGTGAACGAACGCGAGCAATGGCTGGGCGAGTTGCACGCCAGTCTGCTCGGCATCGCCTACGAGCGCCCGCATTTCCTGCTGGTAATGGATGACCCCGCGCACAGCGGCGAACTGGAAGGTGCGCTGGACGCACGCCGCATGAATCTGCGCAGCGCCGGCCTGCAGCTGGCCGCCGACGAGGCCAGCCTGTTCGCCTATGCCAAGGGCCTGTCGCACTGGCAGCGCGAGACACGCTTTTGCGCCCATTGCGGCGCACCGCTGCTGCTGGTTGCCGCCGGCCATCGCGCGCAATGCACCAACCCGGACTGCGCGCGCCTGCATTTCCCGCGCACCGACGCCGCCGTGATCATGCTGGTCGAGCACGATGGCGCCTGCCTGCTCGGTCGCCAGGCCGGCTGGCCACCCGGCCGCTATTCCACCCTGGCCGGCTTCGTCGAGCCGGGCGAGGCGCTGGAGGATGCGGTGCGCCGCGAAGTGGCCGAGGAAGCCGGCGTGATCGTCGACGAAGTGCGCTACCACTCTTCGCAGCCGTGGCCGATGCCGGCTTCGCTGATGGTCGGCTTCATCGCCAGCGCCGTGTCGCGACAGATCGTCATGCGCGACCACGAGCTGGAAGACGCGCGCTGGTTCACCCCGCAGCAGATCGTCGACGGCCTCGCCGACGGCAGCTTCCTGCCCTCCACGCGACTGTCGGTGTCCTATCAGTTGCTGGCGCACTGGCTGCAGCAGCGCGCGGGACTGAACCTGGATGCGCTGGTCGCCGATACTCCGCCGCACTGATCCCCGGCGCGAACTTCACGCCCATCCGCCGGTCCCAGCCCGGCCCGCAGACGACCCATGCGGCAGCCGACGCCCGCCACGGTCGACGCGATCTCCCGTCGCGCGATCCTCGACGACTGACGCCAGCACCGGCTGTCGGCGCCGATCTCTCGCTTACAATGGCAGCCACTGTCCGCGAGCCCGTCATGTCATGGCCATCAGTCTGCTAGTCGCCCTCATCGCCCTCGGCCTGCTGCACGTCATGCCGCAACTGGCACGCTGGCGCGGCGACGGCTTGTTCCGTCGCTGGGTGGCGCAGTTGGCGGACACCAGCGGTGGTGGCCGTGTGGCACTGGCCCTGCTGTTGCCGCTGATCCTGTGCATCCTGCTGGAATGGCTGCTCGGGCGTTCGCCGCTGGGCGAGTTGCTGCATTTGCTGTTCGCGCTGGCGGTGCTGCTGTACTGCTTCGGCCCGCGCGAATTCGAGGCCGACCTGGAAGCCATCCTGGACGCCCCGGATGGCGCCAGCCGTGAAGCGGCGGCGCAGGCGCTGGCCGACGACGGCCGTCCGATCGCCTGGAATGCACCGGCGCTGGGCGAGGCGATCGCCTACGCCGCATTGCGCCGGCGCTTTGCCGTGCTGCTGTGGTTCTTCCTGCTCGGCCCGGCCGGCGCGCTGCTGTATCGGCTGGCGCAGACGCTGGGCCGTGACGAGGCGTTGCGGCTCGATCCAGGCAGCCGCCGCGCCGCCGGCTACGTGGCCAACGCGCTGGACTGGCTCCCGGCGCAACTGCTGACTTTCACCCTGGCCGTGGTCGGCCACTGGGACGCGGTGATCGGTGCCTGGCGACGCTGGCACGCCCAAGCCGCGCCGACCAGCTGGTACGACGCCGGCCCGGGCTTCCTGGGCGCGTCGGCTCAGGCCGACGTGCTGATCGACATCGAGGCCGGCGACGGCTACGCCGAGGAACACAGCGATCCGCTGGCGGAGCTGCGGCGGCTGCGCGGCGCCTTGCTGCGCGCCTTGCTGGCATGGCTGAGCGTGGTCGCGCTGATCGTGATCGGCAGCTGGGTCGGCTGAAAAAAGTTCGGCTAGGAGCCTGTCGGGCTTTGGCGGTCGAGTCGAAAATTCGGCTGTGCGAGGACCGATTTTCGGCGATTCGCCGGCCCATAGTGGTTCTATGGGCCAAGAAGCGACGGAAATAGGGACCGCACAGGCGGATTTGCAGACCGACCGGCCAAAGTCCGACAGGCTCCTAGGCCAAGTCGCCGCGCAGCTCACGCACCCGCGCCTCCAGCGTTGCTGCGGTGACCTGGTCGGGCGCACGCGGCGCATCGACCACCAGTTCCACCCGCGCCCGGAAACGCCGCGGCAGGCGTGCGCGATGCAGCATCGAATCGCGCCTGCTCCACACGCTGCCCCACAGACCGCGCAGCGCGATCGGCACCACCGGCACCGGCCGCCGCGCCAGGATCTTCTCCACGCCCGGCCGGAACGGCGCGATCTCGCCGTCGCCGGTCAAGCCGCCCTCGGGAAAGACGCACACCACCTCGCCTGCAGCCAGCGCTTCGTCGATCGCATCGTAAGCCTGTTGCAGCACCGTGGGATCTTCCTTGTAACCCGCGATCGGGATTGCCCTGGCGGTGCGGAACACGAAGCGCAGCAGCGGAATGTTGAAGATCCTGTAGTACATCACGAAGCGCACCGGCCGGCGCAGCTTCGCCATCAGCAGCAGCGGGTCCATGAAGCTGACGTGGTTGCATACCAGCAACGCCGGGCCTTCGTCGGGAACCTGCCCGGTACCGTCGGCGCGCACCCGGTACAGCGTGTTCACCAGCACCCAGGTGATGAAACGCATCACGAACTCGGGCACCAGGGTGAAGATGTACCAGGCCACCAGCACGTTGAGCAGCGCCGCGGCGAGGAAGATCTGCGACGCATCCATGCCCAGCGCGCCCAGCCCCAGCCCGAAGCCGGCTGCCGCCACGATCAGCAGCGCGTTCAGGATGTTGGTGCCGGCGATGATCCGCGACAGCTTCTCGCGCGGCGCGCGCGCCTGCACGAACGCGAACAGCGGCACCACGTAGAAGCCGGCGAACACGCCGATCAGGGTGAGATCGAGCGCAACGCGCCAGCTGCCCGCGCCGTGCAGGAAAGCCAGCCAGTCCAGCCCGCGCGCAGCCGCCACGCCATGCCGCGCCAGATACAGGTCCACGCCGAACGCCGTCAGCCCGAACGCGCCCAGCGGCACCAGGCCAATCTCCACCCGCCGGCCCGACATCGTCTCGCACAGCAGCGCGCCGACACCGGTGCCGATCGAGAACAGGGTGAGCACCAGCGTGTTGACCGAGCCATCGCCACCCAGCGTCTCGCGCGTGTAGATCGGCAGCTGCGCGATCAGCACCGTGCCGAAGAACCAGAACCACGAGATGCCCAGCACCGCGTTGAACACCGCGCGATCGGCTCGAGTGATCGAAAGCACCCGCGCGGTTTCGCTGAACGGATTCCAGTTGAACTTCAGCTCCGGCGCGGTTGCCGGCGCCAGCGGAATCCGGCGACAAGCCAGGTAGCCGGCGACCGCCACCCCGATGGTGGCGCCCGACGCCAGCAGCGGCCCCACCCCGACCACCAGCATCAATGAATTGCCGGCGATCATGCCCACCAGCATCGCCATCTGCGTGCCCGTCTCGACCAGCCCGTTGCCGCCGACCAGCTCATCCGGTTTCAGCGCCTGCGGCAGGATCGCGTACTTGATCGGTCCGAACATGGTGGAGTGCATCCCCATCATGAACAACACCACCAACAGCAACGTTGTGTGATGCGTGTAGAAACCGTACGCCGCCAGCGCCATCGCGCCGATCTCGAACAGCTTCACGTAGCGGATGATCCGGCTCTTCTCGTACTTCTCGGCCAGCTGCCCGGCCGTCGCGGAGAACAGAAAGAACGGAATGATGAACAGCGCCGGCGCCAGATTGGTGTAGAGCGACACGGTGTGATCGTCCAGCCCCATCTGGAACGCCACCAGCATCACCAACGCATTGCGGAACGCATTGTCGTTGAACGCCCCCAGCGCCTGGGTCCAGAAGAACGGCGCAAAGCGCCGCTTGCCCAGCAATGCGAATTGGTTCATGCGGTGTCCTGGCTGAAGCTTGGGTCTCGACTGCGTATCCGTGACCAGGCGATTATGACCACAACTAGAATTGAGAACACAACACTAGCTTCGATGGAGATTGAGCGATCAGAAACTCGAATTTCGGCTTGATCAGTCAAGGCTGCTTCTGCCTACTTCATGCGTCGTACGGCAACCGATACCGCATCCATGATGCTCGAGGCGGCGCGTGTCAAGTTAGTTGTCGCCTCTTTCATGCAGCCAGGGGGGGTCTATCTGCCGCGGCGTGCGCGGTGACGACCGCGTCGCGTTAGGGGTTGAGGGTGACCGCGCCGATCTGGGACCCGTCCACACATACCATCTTGCCGGGTGAGTAGAGGACTTTCACCTCCAAGCAGGTGCGCCCTGCCGGGCGCACCAAAAAGGCCGGGGCCCCTCGCGGGACCCCAGCCTATGTGCTATGTACGCCAGAAGATGGTGAAACTTAGAACTTCTGGGTGTAACGCACGAAGAAGTAGCGGTCGATGTCCAGCGCCGGGTCGTAGTACGCGGCGTTGCTGTTGCTCACCGAGTAGGTGATCGGGCGCTTCTTGCCGAACACGTTGTTCACGCCGGCCTGGATGGTGCCATTCCACGGCGTGTTGTAACGAGCCGAGACGTCGTGGAACACGATGGCGCCCTTGCGATTGGCACCGGTGCCCCAGTTCTTGCCCTCGTAGTTCGGCTGGTTGCACTCGACGTCCGCTTCCCAGCAATAGTCGCGGAACGCACCGTAGTAACGCAGGCCCCAACTTGCGCCGAAATCACCCAGCGACCAGTCAACACCTGCGTTGGCGCGCCAGCGCGGCAGGCTCCACTGGCCGGCATAGCCAACAACATCGGCGTCCGCCGTGCTCTGGGTGTCATACGCCGACAGGTAGTTCGCGTCGAGGTTGACCGTGAACTTGCCGTAGCCGAATTCCGGCAGACGGTAGTGCGCGCCGAAATCCCAGCCTTCGGTCGACAGCATGCCCTGGTTGATGTTGCCGCGATTTAGGCCGACCACTTGGCCGGTACCCGGGTCACGACTGAACTGGCCGCAATAGGTCGCAGAGTTCGCCAGGTAGCACTGGTTCAGCACGTAATTGGCACTGATCGACGTGATCACGTTGGTGATCTTGATCTTGTACCAGTCGGCGCTCACGTCCAGGCCCGGAATCCACTGCGGGCTGTAGACGAGGCCGGCGGTCTTGCTGACGCTCTTCTCCGGGGTCAGATCGGCATTGCCCACACCGGCGTTGTACGCGGTGGTGCTCTGCGTGTTCGGCGCCGAGATCGGCAGACCGGTGGTGGCGAGCTGGCGGAAGTTCGCCGGCAGGCCCTGAGCCGTGCACTTCGCTGCTACGCCGGCGTTGGTCGCCGCTGCACCGAACACGGTGTCGCATGGATCGGTGTAATAGTCGAACGTCTGCGAACCACCGCCGGACACGTCGTCCAGCGTCGGCGCGCGGAAGCCCTCGGCGTAAGTGCCACGCACCATCATGTCGTCGATCGGCTTCCATTGGAAGCTGTACTTGTTGTTGGTGGTGCTGCCGAAGTTGCTGTAGTGCGAGTAGCGGCTGGCAACGTCGATCGACAGCAGCTTCGCACCCGGCAGATCCCGCAACAGAGGCACGTTCAACTCAACGTAAGCTTCGTTGGTGTTGTAGTTACCGTACGTTGCGCCAGCAGCCAGATCGGTGGTCTTGCCGGAAGCGGCGAGCTGGTCCGGAAGGTCGAAGCCGCTGATCTTGCGATGCTCGTAACCGGCCGCAAAGGCCACCTCGCCCGCCGGCAGGTCGAACAGACCACCGGTGATGTTGACGGTGTATTCCTTGGAGACGCTCTGCAGCGTGCTCTGGCTCAGGCTGTTGATATAAGCCAGCGCCTGCGGGGTGGATGCCGACGGACCGCCCAGGACGTCGAACGGCACGCACTGGGTGAACGCGATCGGGTTGGCGGCGGTGCCGCACTGCACCTGCCCCGCGCTGTTCAGGAACGACGGGCCCAGCGCCTGCTTCAGATTCGTCAGGTTGAGGTTGCCCGAGCCGTACTCGACGACGTCGTACTTGTTGTAATTGGTACCGACATCCCAGTTCCACAACCGGCTGCCCACATCGAAGGAGCCTTCAAAACCGGCGTCAAAGTGATACGACTTGACGTTGTTCTTGGTGACGCGGGGAAGCTCGATGGTACGGCGATAGAAGAACAGCTCCGTGCCCGGCTCCGGGTTGTAGTAGCTGTCGCCGCTGATGTAGACCGGATTCGTGGCCTGGGTCAGGCTGTTCAACGGATAACCGGCGACCTGGCGCTGGTTGTCGCGCTCGGCATACATGCCGGTGGCATGGAACGACACGAACTCGTTGAAGTCATAGCGACCGTTGGTGAAGATGGACTTCAACTCGTTGGAACCGGCCAGATTCATCTGCTGGGTCGGGTTGTAGTAGTCGTTGGGAGCATTGGTGCCAGAAGCGTGATAATTGGCCGGATCGCGTGAATCCGCGCCCACACCCACGCCATCGTACGAACCGGTGTGGTTGATGACCTGGTTCGGGCCAGTGGCACCGCCAGTGGCCGAAACATGGCGGTAACGACCCCACGGGCCCGTTCCGCTCAGGCCATCAATGGCGTGATTCGGACCGTAGGTGAAGTTGGTGTCGTTGCGCTTGCTGGCCCAGATCGGGCCTTCCTTGGTGTAGTTGGCGCCAAACACCAGCGAGCTCTTCTCGTTGCTGCTGCCCATCGTGAACGAATAGGCGTCCTTGGTGCCGTCGCCCGCCTGGTTCTGGCCGTAGTAGGCCGAAGCCTCGGCGCCAGTGTAGTGGTCCTTCAGGATGATGTTGATGACGCCGGCAATGGCGTCGGAGCCATAGATGGACGACGCGCCGTCCTTCAGGATATCGATACGCTCGATCAGCGCCGCGGGAATCGTCGACATGTCGGTGAAGCCGGCCAGACTGGTCGCCCAGCGCTTGCCGTTGACCAGCACCAGGGTGCGCTGCTCGCCCAGGTTGCGGATGTTGACGTACTGGCCACCCTGCTCCGGGTTGGACGTGAGCACGCTGGCCTTGCTGAAGGTCTGCGCACCCGCAACGGTGAGATTCGCGAGGATGTCGCCCACGCTGACCAAGCCGGTCTTCTGGATGTCGGCCTGGGTTACGGTGAACACCGGCTGGGCAGTTTCCACGTCCACGCTATGGATACGCGAACCTGTCACCGTGACGGTCGACAGCTCCTTGGCCTGACCCTGATCTGGTGCCTGACCGCTCTGGGCGTCCTGCGCCAGCGCACCAGTGCTCATCAACCCCAAGCTTAGTCCCAGACTGACGGCCAAGGCCGTCCGACGGAACTGACGCACCGCTAAATTGTTATGAGAATTCATTTTTTGTAACTCTCCCAAGGTTCGGCCCGAAACTGTTCGGGCACATGAAACTTATTTACGTGTTTGAACATCAAACGAGGGCACTCCGGACGACATGCCGGTTCGCTTTTATGCCGTGATTGACCTACTATCTTGCGCGCAAAGACTTGCGCAAGTTATCAAAACGTTAGTTCAAGGAATCGTAAAGGTCAACACTTTCATAACTTCTATTTCTTGTATTTCTTTGCCTGACTTACTGCTTAGGAATCCAAGCCCAAGCCATCTCACACAGCGGCCTCCCCCCATGGACACGCAAACGATTGTCTCCTCCCAACCCGCAGGAACATTTGCCGAACGCATCAGATTGCTGATCCAACGCGTAGGAAGTGCTACCGAGATCGCAAGAATGTGCGGCTTCTCCGAGGGCGTGGTGCGCAGTTGGCGCGATGGCAACACCGATCCGTCGCGCGCGCGTTGCGTGACGCTGGCCAGGACGTTGGGCGTCTCGCTGGTCTGGCTGGTGGCCGGCGAAGGAACGCTGCAGGTCGATCCCGCCCATGCCGGGGCGGGTGACCAGTACAGTTCCGAAAAAGTCGCACCGCACCGTTCCCACAGCCGTGCGGGTCTTGAGCACAGCCATACGGTCAGCACGGCGGTGGACGCGCAACGGCTGGACACTGCCGTACGCATCCTGCAGTCGGAACTGAGCCTGGCCAACAGCCCGTTGTCCCTGTCCGACAATACCGACTTGTTGACCCAGCTCTACGAAATGCTCGGTCCTGGCGGCTCGCACGTGGATCCACTCGCCATGGTGACGTTCAACCAGAAGCTCGCCGAGCGGATCCGCAAGGAGCGCGACACGGCCTGACGCGCAAACCTGCCTGCATCAAGAAAGCGCGGCAACCCCGAGGGTCGCCGCGCTTTTTTGTGGCATGGCGTCGGCGTCAGAGCAGCGCGATATCGGCGATGGCCCCGAACTGCGCCTTCAGCTGGCCCAGCAGGGCCAGGCGATTGGTACGCACGGCCGGATCATCGGCGTTCACCAGCACGCTGTCGAAGAAGCTGTCCACCGGGGCCTGCAACTGCGACAGGCGGGCCAGCACGGCGGTGTAGTCGCCGGCGGCCAGGGCCGGGGCGCTGTCGCGCTGGGCGGAGGCCAGTGCGTCGGCCAGCTCGCGCTCCGCATCCGCCTCGAAGTGCGCCGGGTCGACGGCCTTTCCGATGGGCGGCGCACCGGCCTCCTCGGCCTGCTTGCGCAGGATGTTCGCGACACGCTTGTTGGCGGCGGCCAGGCTGACCGCCTCCGGGCGACGGCCGAACTCGGCCACCGCACGCAGGCGGTGGTCGAAGTCGGCCAGGCTGCCCGGCTGCACCGCCAGCACCGCCTCGAACTGGGCGTTGTCGAACCCCTGTTCGGCGTAATAGCCGCGCAGGCGGTCGAGCACGAAGTCGTACAGCTCGTCGGTCAGGATCGCCCGTCGCTGGCCCGCGTTCAGGGCCGGCGGCTTGCCGTCCTTGCCCGGTTTCAGGCCCGCAGCCAGCGCCGCATCCGGCAGCAGTTCCAGTGCTTCGACGAAGCTGCCGCGCAGGTCCAGTTCGAGGTCGCCCTCGATCAGGGTGCGCGCCAGGCCCAGTGCGGCGCGGCGCAGGGCGAACGGATCCTTGTTGCCGCCGGGCTTCATGCCGACGGCGAAGATGCCGGCCAGGGTATCCAGCCGTTCGGCCACGGCCAGCACCTGGCCGAGCCGGTCGGCGGCGATCGCGTCGCCACCGAAACGCGGCTGGTAATAGCTGTCCAGCGCCTCGGCCACCGCCGCCGGCTCGCCGTCGTGGCTGGCGTAATAGCGGCCCATCACGCCCTGCAATTCGGGGAATTCGCCGACCATGCGGGTCAGCAGGTCGCATTTGCTCAGGGAAGCGGCGCGGGTGGCCGCACCGGCATCGACGCCGACCCGGTTGGCGACGATCCGCGCCAGTTCGGCCACGCGCACGCTCTTGTCCCACAGGCTGCCCAGCGCCTGCTGGTAGGTGACGCCCTTGAGCTGTTCCTGGTAGCTGGCCAGCGGCGTCTTCAGGTCCTCGTCCCAGAAGAACTTGGCGTCGGCGAAGCGTGGCCGGATCACCCGCTCATAACCCTTGCGGATCTCGGCCGGGTCCTTGCTCTCGATGTTCGCGATGCCGATGAAGTGCTCGGTCAACTTGCCGTCGGCGTCGAATACCGGCACGAATTTCTGGTTCGCCACCATGGTGGTCACCAGCGCTTCGGGTGGCACGCCGAGGAACTCGCGCTCGAACGTGCAGGCGATCGCCACCGGCCATTCGGTGAGGTTGGCCAGCTCGTCCAGCAGTGCATCGTCGAGCCGTGGTACGCCGCCGGTCACCTCCGCGACCCGTCCGATCTGGTCGTGGATGCGCTGGCGCCGCTCGCGCGGATCGGCCAGCACGTTGCAGGCGCGCATTGCATCCAGCCAGCCGTCCGCATCGGCCAGGTGCACCGGCTGCGGGTGCATGAAGCGATGGCCGCGCGACTTGCGGCCGCTGCTCAGGCCCAGCACGCTGCCGTCGACGATGTCGGCGCCGTGCAGGATCACCAGCCAGTGCGCCGGGCGGACGAAGCTGTAGTCGTGATCGGCCCAGCGCATCGGCCGCGGAATCGGCAGCGCCTTCAGCGCCTCGTCGATGATTTCCGGCAACAGCGCCGCCACCGGCTGGCCCGGCTTGACCGTTCGCCAGACGAACCAGCCGCCCTTGTCGGTCTCCTGTTTTTCCAGCTGTTCGACGCCGACGCCGCAGGACTGCGCGAAGCCAAGCAACGCCTTCGACGGCTGGCCTGCCGCATCGAGCGCCGCGGACAGCGCCGGGCCACGGCGTTCCAGCGCCTGCTGCGGCTGCGTCGTGGCTACCGCGGGAATATATGCAGCCAGGCGCCGGGGCGAGGCGTAGGCCTGGGCCAGGTCGAGCCCGGCGTCGATGCCGCGCCTGGCCAGGCCATCGCAGATGCCGCGCAGGAAAGCGGCGGACAGTTCATCCAGTGCCTTCGGTGGCAACTCCTCGGTGCCCAGCTCGATCAGCAATGACTTGGCGGCGCTCATGCGGCCCGCTCCTTTGCAGTCTTTGACGGCGCGTGCTTCAGGCCCGGGAAACCGAGTTTCTCGCGCTGCGCCACATAGGTCTCGGCCACGCTGCGCGACAGCGTGCGCACGCGCAGGATGTAGCGCTGACGCTCGGTGACGCTGATCGCGCGGCGCGCGTCGAGCAGGTTGAAGGTATGGCTGGCCTTCATCACCTGTTCGTACGCCGGCAACGGCAGGCTCACCCCGATCAGCTGGTTCGCGGTGGCCTCGCACACGTCGAACCAGTGCAGCAGTTCGGGCACGTTCGCGTATTCGAAGTTGTAGGTGCTCTGCTCCACTTCGTTCTGGTGGAACACGTCGCCGTAGGTCACGACGCCGCGTGGACCGTCGGTCCAGACCAGGTCGTAGACGTTGTCCACGTTTTGCAGGTACATGGCCAGCCGCTCGAGGCCATAGGTGATCTCGCCGGTCACCGGGCGGCATTCCAGGCCGCCGGCCTGCTGGAAGTAGGTGAACTGGGTGACCTCCATGCCGTTGAGCCAGACTTCCCAGCCCAGCCCCCAGGCGCCGAGGGTCGGCGATTCCCAGTTGTCCTCGACGAAGCGCAGGTCGTGCACCAGGGGATCAAGACCGAGTTCCTTCAGCGAGCCGATGTACAGATCGAGGATGTTCTCGGGGTTGGGCTTCATCACCACCTGGTACTGGTAGTAATGCTGCAGCCGGTTCGGATTCTCGCCGTAGCGGCCGTCGGTGGGCCGGCGCGAGGGCTGCACGTAGGCGGCCGCCCAGGGCTCGGGACCGAGCGCGCGCAGGAAGGTGGCGGGGTGGAACGTGCCGGCGCCGACCTCGGTGTCGAGTGGCTGCAGCAGCACACAACCCTGCGCCGCCCAGTAGCGGTTGAGGGTCTGGATCACATCCTGGAAAGTGCGTGCGGACATGGTTTTCCGTGACCTTGGGTAAAGCGCGTTAGTATAGCTGCAGCTCGCTTTTCCACCGGGTTCCGGTCGAAAAACGCATCACGGGGGATGTATCCGGATGGCCGCTTCACCTCAAATCGCATCCCTGCTCGGCCGGCGTGGCCGACTGGAGCTGGACGAACTGCTGGCTACGCTGGTGGTCGACGGTTACCTGCTGGCCGATGACGCCAAGCAGGTCCGCATGGGTGCCCGGGCCGGCCGCAGCACGGTCGAGCTGCATCCGCTGGTGCTGATCGCGAACGCCAAGCTGGCGAACCAGCACGAAAAGGGCCGACCGCTCAGCCTGGAAGCCCTGACCGAGTGGCTGGCCGGCCACGCCGGGCTGCCGTACCTCAAGATCGACCCGATGAAGATCAACGTCGCCTCGGTGACCCAGGTGGTGAGCCATGCCTACGCCAAGCGCCACCGGATCCTGCCGATCGCGGCCGTACCGGGCGAGGTGACGTTCGCCACCTGCGAGCCGTTCGAAGCCGGTTGGGCGCCCGACCTCGCGCAGATGCTGCGGCGGGACATCAAGCGCGTGGTGGCCAGCCCGATCGACATCAACCGCTACCTGCAGGAGTTCTACGGCGTCCAGCGCTCGATCCAGCTGGCGCAGGACGCCAAGGGCAGCAGCGATGCATCCTCCGCCATCCTCAACTTCGAGCAACTGGTCGAGCTGGGCAAGAGCGGCGAAGTCGGCGCCGACGACCGCCACGTGGTGCACATCGTCGACTGGCTGCTGCAGTACGCATTCGAGCAGCGCGCCTCGGACATCCACCTGGAACCACGCCGCGACACCGGGCATATCCGCTTCCGCATCGACGGCATCATGCAGAAGGTGTTCGAGCTGCCGGCGCCGGTGATGACGGCGGTGACCGCGCGCATCAAGATCCTGGCGCGCATGGACGTGGCCGAGAAGCGCCGCCCGCAGGACGGTCGCATCAAGACCCGCTCGTCCTCCGGCCGCGAGGTGGAACTGCGCATCTCGAACATGCCCACAGCGTTCGGCGAAAAGGTGGTGATGCGCATCTTCGACCCGGATCTGGTGGTGAAGGACTTCGCCCAGCTCGGCTTCTCGCCCGGCGAGGGTGCCAACTGGCGCAGCATGGTGGAACGGCCGCACGGCATCGTGCTGGTCACCGGCCCCACCGGTTCGGGCAAGACCACCACGCTGTATTCCACGCTGAAGCACCTGGCCACGCCGGAGCTCAACGTGTGTACGGTGGAAGACCCGATCGAGATGGTCTCGCCTGAGTTCAACCAGATGCAGGTGCACGCGGCGATCGACCTGGATTTCGCCGCCGGCGTGCGCACGTTGCTGCGGCAGGATCCCGACATCATCATGATTGGCGAGATCCGCGACCTGGAAACCGCGCAGATGGCGGTGCAGGCCTCGCTCACCGGCCACCTGGTGCTGTCCACCCTGCATACCAACGACGCGCCCAGCGCGGTTACCCGCCTGCTCGACCTGGGCGTGCCGCATTACCTGATCCAGTCCACCCTGACCGGCGTGGTGGCGCAGCGACTGGTGCGCACGCTGTGCCCGCACTGCAAGCGGGCGGGCGCACAGGACCTTCAGGCCTGGACCGTACTCACCCACGGCTGGGACATGCCCCTGCCGCAGCAGGTGTTCCAGCCGGTCGGCTGCCTGGAATGCCGCAATACCGGCTTCCTCGGCCGCACCGGCATCTACGAGATGCTGAAGCTGTCGCCGCGGCTGCGTGGCATGATCTCGGCCCAGCTCGACCTGAGCGGGTTCGGCCAGGCCGCCCTGTCCGAGGGCATGCGCCCGCTGCGCATATCGGCCGCGGACCAGGTGGCGGCCGGGCTGACCACCGTGCAGGAGATCCTCACCGTCTTGCCGCCGATCGATGCATTCGACGATACTCAGCCGTAAAGACGTCCAAATGGTGCGTGACCGACTGCCCGCATGAAACCCGTACTGATCATCCGCACCGGCCGCGCGCCGGATCGCATCCGGGCCCGCCACGGCGACTTTCCTCACTGGTTCCGGCTTGGCGCGGGATTGCATCCCCGGCAGCTGCAAATCATCGATGTCGCGGCCGGCGAGGCATTGCCGGCTCCGCGCGAAGTCGCCGGGGCCATCATCACCGGTTCGGCGGCCATGGTCACCGAGCGCTCGGCATGGAGCGAGCGCACCGCCGGCTGGATCCGCGATGCGATGGATGCCGAATTGCCGCTGTTCGGCGTCTGCTACGGCCATCAGCTGATGGCCCACGCGCTCGGCGGGCGCGTCGATTACCTGCCGGGCGGACGTGAGATCGGCACCCAGGCGATCGAGTTGTCAGTCGCCGGCTCGCAGGACTCGTTGGCGCGCGAGCTGCCGGCCCGCTTTCGCGCGCACACGACGCACGAACAAGGCGTGATCGAGCCGCCAGGCGGAGCCGCCGTGCTGGCCCGATCGACGCGCGACCCGCATCAACTCCTGCGCTACGGGCCGCATGCACTCAGCACCCAGTTCCATCCGGAATTCAATGCCGAAGTGATGCGCGCCTACATCCGGCGCAAGCACGCCGACATGCGGCGCGAAGGTTCGGACCCGCAGCAGATCTTCAGCGCAGTGGCTGCCACGCCGGTCGCCCGCTGGCTGTTGCGCCAGTTCTCACGCCACCACCGCTGGATTGCAGTCGCGGATTGAGGCGCTCACCCACGCAGGCGGCGGGCGATCGCATCGCGCGAGAACAGCGCAAACACCACACCGAACAGAAAACCGCCAATGTGCGCCCACCAGACATAGGCGCCATAGCTCGGCCCCGCGTAGCTGAACAGCAACTGCAGCAGAACCCACAGGCCGATCAGCAGGAACGCCGGCACCCGCACGAACTCCAGGTACAGGCCCAACGGCAACACCAGGCCGAGCCGGGCACGCGGAAACAGCGCCACATACGTGCCGACCACCGCCGATACCGCGCCACTGCAGCCGATGATCGGCAGGCGTACGCCGGTCAGGGACAACGCACCGATCAGGTTCGCCACGATCCCGCCCACCACGAACAGCAGCAGAAACCGCAGCGAACCCAGTGCACGTTCGCCCGGCAAGCCGAAGATCGCCAGGAACAGCAGATTGCTCAGCAGATGCAGCCAGGTCACGTGGATGAACAGCGCCGTGAACAACCGCAGCAAGGCGGGGTCGGTCAGCTGCGGCAGCAGCGCCTCATGCGGATCGAAGATGTTCGCCGGCACCGTGCCCCATTCCAGCAACAGGGAAACCCGTTGCGTGGCAGACGTCAGCGCCAGGCCCACGAAACACATCACGCAGACCGTCACCACCAACAGGGTTGCCCAGTGCCAACGGGGGCGGCGACGTGTTTCGACATGGACAAACAAGAATCGCTCCCCAGGCATGCACCGGGCCGCGGTGTGTCAGCCATGATAGGCGATGACGAATTGCCCGCGGTGACGGGATCGGGACTTCGATAGTAAGGAAGCCCAAGCGTTGCGTAAGCGACTGCCGTAGCCACCTTGCCCGCCGGGCAAGGTGGCTACGGCAGTCGCTTACGGTGTTTCAGGATAGAGCCCCTGGCGGTGACCTGTGTAAGCGTCTCTCGTAGCCATCTTGTTGCCCTTGCCTAAGCCCATCACTCTGCGGTTTTCTCCGACGTGGACGGGAATGATGGCGATGAGCGAGGTGGCGGTGCAGTGGGCGGAGCATGTCCGTCGGTGGCGGAGCGGTGGTCTGACGCGGGCGGCGTACTGCGCTGAGCAGGGGGTGAAGGCGGCGACGTTGTCGTACTGGGCCTGGCGACTGGACAAGGCGCAACGCGCCGTTGTACCGGCGCCGATGGTGCCGGCCTTCGTCCCGGTCCAGGTGGTGCCGGCGGCCACGGTGCCGATGATGGTCGAGGTGAGCTATGCGGGTGGACTACGACTGGGCCTGCCGGCGGGGATCGATGTGGTCTGGGCCACCGCGCTGGTGAGGGCGCTGGCATGCTGAGCCCGAGCGGATGGTGGTTGGCGGTGGCGCCGATGGATCTGCGCTGCGGCATGGACCGTTTGATGGTGGCGGTGCAAACCGCGCTGGGCCGCGACGCCTTCGACGGTGGGGCGTATGTGTTTCGTAACCGATCCGGCACGCGGATCAAGGTGCTGTGCTGTGATGCGCAAGGGGTATGGCTATGCGTGCGGCGGCTGTCGAAGGGTCATTTCGTGTGGCCGGGCAGCGGCGATGCCACGTGCGAGCTTTCATCCGAAGCGTTTGCCTGGCTGTGCGCGGGGGTCGACTGGCGACGACTGAGTGATCGCGTCATGCCACGGCACGTGGTGTGATGAAAAAGCTTTCATATAGCCGTCTAGACGGCTATACTATGAGGCATGAACTCCGCCGCATCCGATGCTTCCGTCGACGACCTTGCCACGCTGCGTCGCAAGCTCGCCGAGCGCGACGTGCTGGTCACCCAGCACGCGGCGACCATCGACAGTCAGCAGCGCACCCTGGTCTACCGACAAGCCAAGATCGATACGCTCACCGCCGAGATCGCGCGACTGCGCCGCTGGCAGTTTGGCCGGCGCTCCGAACAGCTCGATCCGGGGCAGCGTGCCTTGTTCGAGGACACCCTGGCCGAGGACATCGCCGCCGTCGAGGCGCAGCTGGAGGCGTTGACGGCACCGGCCACGACGCCGGCCCCGCCGCGGCGTCCGTCCCGGCGCGAACCGTTGCCGGCCCATTTGGCACGCATCGAGCATCGCCACGAGCCGGCCTCGTGCACCTGTGAGGTCTGCGGCGGCGCCCTGGTGAAGATCGGCGAGGACGTGAGCGAGCGGCTGGACTGCGAGCCGGTGCGCTTCTTTGTCCAACGCGACATCTACCCCAAGTACGCGTGCCGCCCCTGCCAGCGCATCGTGGCCGAACCGGTCGCCCCGGCGATCATCGAGCGCGGTCGCCCCAGCGCCGCACTGCTGGCGCACATCGCTGTCAGCAAGTGGGTCGATCATCTGCCGCTGTATCGGCAAAGTGCGATCTACACCCGGAGCGGCGTGACGCTGTCGCGTGGCACCCTGGCCGAATGGGCCGGGCGGATCGGCGTGGCATTGACCCCACTGGCCGAGGCGATGCAGGCGCAGCTGCTGCAGCAGTCGGTCCTGCATGCCGACGAGACGCCGGTGGCGATGCTCAATCCGGGCGCGGGCAAGACGAAACAGGCCTATCTTTTTGCGTACCGCAGCGCCGACCCGCAAGCGCCGGCGATCACGGTGTTCGACTTCTGTACCAGCCGCAGCGGTGAGCATGCGCGTCGCTTCCTGGGCGACTGGCAAGGCGCGTTGATGGTCGACGACTTTGCCGGGTATAAAGCTGGGTTTGCCCAAGGCATCACCGAACTGGCCTGTCTGGCGCACATCCGGCGCAAGTTCTTCGAACTGCACGAACGTCAGGCCAGCACGCTGACCGGGCCGCCGCTGGCATCGATCGCCCAGCTCTATCGCATCGAGGCCGACGCCCGGGGGCTGGACCCGCCCGTCCGTCAGGCCCTGCGGCAAACCCAGGCCAAGCCCATCCTCGATGCCTGGTGGGCGTGGATCCAGACCGTACGACCCACCGTCGT
>CAVPQF010000072.1:0-43693 GCA_963707225.1 uncultured Gammaproteobacteria bacterium | reverse complement strand
GCCGAGTAGGTGTTGGGCCAGCTCTGGAAGGTGTAGTAGCCGTAGGTCGGACTGGACTGCGACTCGTAGGCGCCGGTGATGCTGGGCCACCCGTTGTAGCGGTCGAACCACTTGTGGGTGTCGCCGGTGTGGTTGAACACGCCGTCGAGCACCAGGTAACCCCTTGGGCCGTTGCCGGTGCCGTGGATGTCGGCGCTCAGCGTCTGCAGCGTGCTGTTGCTGCCGAACGCCGGGTCCACCGTCATGTAGTCCTCGGTGTCGTACTTGTGGTTGCTCGGCGAGAGGAAGACCGGGTTGAGATAGAGGATGTTGGCGCCGACGGTGTTCTTGATGTAGCCGAGCTTCTGGTCGATGCCGGCCAGGTCGCCGCCGAAGAACACGGCGGTGTTGCAGCCGCTGACGTTGGCCACCACGCTCGTGCCCCAGGCATGCTTCTCGGTGGCGCAGCCCGCATACGTGTACTGGCCGTTGCTCACGTCGTTGGCGGTGCTGCCGTTGTAGAAGCGGTCCGGGAAGATCTGGTACATCACGCCGTTCTTCATCCACGCCGGCGTGGTGAAGCCGGGGACGATGAAGAAGTCGCCGGAGCCCGGCTCACTGGAACTGATGCCCGCGGCGTTGTACCAGGCGGTGGCGGTGCCGTCGGTGATCTTGAAGCGGTAGTACTTCTCCGAGGCGCTGGCCGGGATGGTGCCCTTCCAGTAGTCGAAGCTGCCGGTGGGGTCGTTGGACGACCAGCTCATCGCGACGGTGTGGAAGCTGCTGTCGGCGCTGTCGTAATACTTGATGGTGGCGCTGCTGATGTCGCCCTTGAAGGTGCGCAGGGTCAGCGTGACGGCCTGGGCCGAGGTGGGTTCCACGTGGTTGTCGAACAGCGGCCCCTGGTCGTGGAACAGGCCGTTCCATTCCACGTTGTTGTCGTTGGTGGCGGCGCGTGCCGTGACGGGCAGGGCGCCGGCCGCCAGCGTGGCGGCCAGGGCGAGCCAGAGTGCGCGGCGCGTGGTCGTGCGGTGCTGCAACCCCTCCCGGGAAAACTCCTTGCTAGCGAACATCGACTTTCTCCTCCAGTGGTGGCCCGTGCCGGCATGGCACGGGCAAATCGGGAGCAGACGAGGCCGCCGCGCGGCCCCCCGACCGCACGTGTGGTGTATCGACAGCTCCCTCCGCAGGGGCGCGCGGGCTTACATGGGCGCGCGCCCCCAAACCAGCGCGAGGGTTCGCGCCTGTGCAGCGTTCACCCGGACATAGGTGACCGCGCCGAATCGATCGGTGCCGGTGCTCCAGCCTTCGCCGGTGGCGGCGTCGAGCGCGTCGACGTCGGCGGCATGCGGCAGTGCCTTGCCGTCGCCGGTCACCGCAGTGGCCGCGTCGCCGTGCAGCTTGAGCAGGTAGAACTTCAGCGCCGGGGCGTAGCTGCCCTCGACGGCGCCGGTTTCCACCTGCACGCCCCCGGCCGTGCGCTGCATCGACAGCGGCTGGCGGAAGTAGGCGCCACGCTCGTAGGCATAGGTGTCGCCGTCATCGTCGTAGACGTTGAAGCGGCTGCGCTGTGCGGCGGGGAACATCTCCACGTCCAGCTGCGTCACCGGATGCTGGCCCACGTAGTCCATCACCGGCTGGGTCGGCACGATGGCGCCGTCGCGCACGAACAACGGGATGTCGCTCCACTGCTTCGCGTCGATCGCCAGCGTCACGCTCTGGCCGCCGGCGTAGCGCCTGCCGGTGAACCAGTCGGTCCACTGGCCGGCGGGCAGGTAGATCGTCTTGGAGGTCTGGCCCTGCTCGACCACCGGCGACACCAGCAGGCTCTCGCCGAACATCCAGCTGGCCACGTCGTTGCGCACCTTCGGATCGTTCGGCCAGCCGAACGTGAGCGGACGCACCAGGCCGACGCCGGTGCGGCGGCGCTGGTCCTCGTAGCTGTAGATGTAGGGGATCAGGCTGTAGCGCAGGCGGATCGCATCGGCGGCGGCCTTTTCGGCGGTCGGCCCGTACAGCCACGGCTGGCGCTTCTGGCTGGCGTCGCCGTGCACGCGGAACACCGGCACGAAGGCGCCGAACTGCACCCAGCGCGCGTAGTTTTCCGGCGTCGGCGTGCCCGCGGTGAAGCCGCCGGTGTCCATGCCCCACTGCATCGCGCCCACGTCGATGGCGCTCAGCATGCGTGCACGCTGGCCGGCCATGCTGGCGAAGCCGGTGTGGATGTCGCCCGACCACATGCCGTAGGCGTAGCGCTGCGCGCCGAGGTAGAAGTTGCGGCTGATCGACCACACGCGCTGGTTGGTGATGGCGCGCTGGCCGTCGTAGATCGCGCGCTGCATGTCCAGGTGCTGGGTGTCGATGCCGACGTTGTCCGCCTCGTCGTTCCACCAGCCCACGATGCCGGACTGGAACGCGCTCTTCATGTGGTCGAAGAACCACGTGCGAGCCTTCGGATTGGCGAAGTCGATCTCGCGCACCGGCTTGCCGGAGAAGTAGTCCTTGGCCGGCTGGTTGCCCGCCAGGAAATAGCCGCGCTCGGCCGCCTCGCGGCCCTCGATGGTGTTGACGTGCACGCGCGGCTTCATGATGCCGGTGAGCTTGATGCCGCGCGCGTCGAGCATCTGCTTGAGCTTGCCGCTGGGGCCGTCGGGGAACTTGGTGGTGTTCCAGGTGAACTCGCCCCAGTCGTTGCCCCAGTCCTTCCAGTCGAAGTCCAGCGTGAAGTTGTCGATCGGGATGTGCCTGGCGCGGTAGGTGTCGACGATCTGCAGCAGCTCCTTCTCGTCGATGCCCCACTGGCTGTTGGTGAAGCCCATCGCCCACTTCGGGAACAGCGGCGTGTGGCCGCTGACCCTGGCCACGTCGGCGAAGATCTGCTTCGGCGCGCCGGCGATCAGGTAGTAATCCAGGTCCCTGCGCGAGGTATCGCTGGCGGCGATGCGGGCGCCATCGAGATGGAAGGTGCCGCCCACGGTATCGATCAGCACGCCGTAACCGGTGGTGCTCCACACCAGCGGCGCACCGGCATGACCCTGCTCGCCGGCGGTGATGGTCTGCGTGCCGGTGCGCAGCAGGCCGGCGCTGGCGTCCTCGGTGGCGTTGTAGCCGCCGATGCCGTAGAGCGGATCGCCGGTGGCGTGATCCAGCGACAGCTTGCCTTTGGCAAGTGCGCCCAGGTCATGCTGGCTCAGCAGCACGTGCCCGGCCGCGTCGGCAAATTGCAGGCTGCCGTCGCGCGCATCCCAGCGCAGCGTGGCCGCCGCGGTGGACAGCGTGGTGACGCCGTCCGCGGTGCTGGTTTTCACATCGGTGAGTGCTGCCGGCATCGCCTTCGGGTCGATCACGATGGAGGCGGGGCTGCTCTCGCCGTTGGGCAGCACATGCACGCGCACGGTGTTTGGCGTGATGAAGCCGATCGCGATGCGGTCGCTGCCGTGGGCGAGGGTGAGGCTGCCGTGCGCCACCTGTGCGGTGAACGCGGCATCGGTCGTGGCGGCGGGGGCCGGCATGATCGTCATGCCGAGGCAGAGGCCGAGGGCGAGCGTCAGATGGCGTGGCGTGACGTGGGACATGCGGAAACCTTGCATCGGGGAACGGGAAAGCGGGATCGCCGGCATCACTGCAGGATCACCGAGGTGTAAGGCGGCAACACCAGCCGGCGGCCGTCGAGCGTGGCACCCGGGCCCGTCTGGCGCGCGATGGTCGAGAACGCCGGCGCGCCGTTGCCGAGCGTCACGATCTGCGCCTGGCCGGAGAGGTTGTGCAGCACCAGCACGCGTTCGCCCGCATCCGCCAGCTGCCAGCCGACCACCCGCGCGTTGCCGCTGGCGAAGGCGGTCAGCGCGCCGTCGCGCAGCGCGGGGATCTGCTCGCGCCAGTGGATCAGCGTTCGGTAGCGGGCAAGCAGTGAATCGGGGTCGGCCAGCTCGGCCTGCACCGAGACGTCCGCGCCATCGTGCGACGTCGATGCCTTCCACGTGGTCTCGCCGCTGCCGTGTTCGGACCGTTCCCAGCGCATCGGCTCGCGCAGGTCCGGGTCGGGCTTGACGGCGCGCATGCCCAGCTCCTCGCCGTAGTAGACGAACGGATGGCCGGGCAGGGTGAGCAGCATGGCCGCGGCCGTGCGCATGTGCGCGGCATCGCCGCCGAGCTGGCTCATCACGCGGTTCTGGTCGTGGTTGGACAGGAACGGCGCGTCGCTGCCCGGCTGGCCGGCGCTGGCCGCGAAACCCGCGTAGCGCTGCTGCAGATGCTCGGCGAGCTCGCCGGCCCGTTCGCCGCGCGCGGCGTCGATCATCCGCGTGGCCAGCGGGAAGTCGAACACCGCGCTCAGTGCGCCGTACCACGGCGCGAGCTGCTGCCAGCTGTCTTCGGTGACTTCGCCGACCACGTAGGCGTGCGGGTTCACCGTGCGCACGCCGCGCATGAACTGCCGCCACCACGCGAGGTTCTTCGCGAGCACCGCGGGGTCGCCTTCCTGCGACTTGAAGTCGAGGTAGACGTGGCGCGCCGCATCCAGCCGGAAACCGTCCGCGCCCTTGCGCATCCAGAACTGGCCGACGTCGACCATCGCCTGGCGCACGGCCGGGTTGTCGTAATTGAGATCCGGCATGTCCGACGAAAAGATGCCCAGGTAGTGCTGGCCATCCGGCAGCGCTTGCCACGCCTTGTCGCCCGCGGCACTGCGCGCGGCGAGGTCGGTGTCGGGCATGGCCCAGCGGTACCCGTCGTGGTGCGGATCGCGCGGGTCCTGCGCGGCGACGAACCACGGATGCTGGTCGCTGGTGTGGTTGATCACCAGGTCGATGATCACCTTGATGCCGCGCCGGTGCGCCTCGCGCAGCAGGCGCTCGAAGTCGGTCATGGAGCCATACTGCGGGTTGATCGCCTCGTAGTCGGTGACGTCGTAGCCGTGGTAGCTGGGCGACGGATGGATCGGCATCAGCCAGATGCCGCTGACGCCCAGCGACTGGAGGTAGTCGAGCTTCGCGGTGACGCCGTTGAGGTCGCCGGTGCCGTCGCCGTCGGTGTCGTACCAGCTGCGCACGAAGATCTCGTAGTACACGCCGCTGGCCGCTGCATCGCGGGTGGGCGCCGGTGTCGCCGCGCTGCCGGCGGTGGCATGCGTCGCCCGGGGCGGAGCGACGCTGCAGGCGCTGGCGAGCAGGGTCGAGGAAGCGAGGGCGGCGAGTAGGGCGCGGCGAGGCAAGGGCGGCTCCTGGAGTAGGGGGAAACATCTCGATGCCGGCACGCCTTGGCGCCGGACAGGAAAGCGATCGGACGTCCCAGACCGGCGCCCGCGATCGCTGTCGATGGTAGGCCGCGCGCGTGGTGCCGCGTTGTTCCTGCATACGTATTCATCCGCGTAGCTGTGAGGTTTTTCGTTGTGCGGTGCGGAATAGAAAACATCGCGTCGCCGTGCTGGCGATGTTTCGGCGAAGATGCTTCATCGTTTTCTTCCAGCGTGCATGCGATGAACCAGACCGACGTCTTCCTGATCGCGATGTTCCTCATCTTCTCGGTGCCGTACCTGCTGTGGCGGCTGGGTCGCACCGACTACTACGCGCCGCTGGTGGTGGTGCAGATCATCTGCGGCATCCTGCTCGGCCCTGGCGTGCTCGGCGCGGCGTTCCCTGCTTATTACGCCACGGTGTTCAACGCACCGGTGATCCAGGCCTTGAATGGCATCGCGTGGTGGGCGGTGATGCTGTTTGTGTGGATCGCCGGCATCGAGCTGGATCTCAAGGAGGTGTGGCGCAAGCGGCGCGAGTGCGGCATCACGGCGGGGCTCGCGCTCGGCGTGCCGCTGCTCGCCGGATGCGTGGCAGCGATGGGGCTGATCGCCTGGCGTGTGGACTGGATGGGGCCGGTCGCGATGCTGTGGCAGTTCGTGCTGGGGGTGGGCATGGCGTGCGCGGTGACGGCGCTGCCGATCCTGCTGCTGCTCATGGAAAAGCTTGCGATCCTGCGTGAACCGCTCGGCCAGCGCGTGCTGCGCTATGCAAGCCTCGATGACGTGGCGATCTGGGGCGTGCTGGCGGTGATCCTGCTCGACTGGCAGCGCGTGGGCCTGCAGCTGGCGTTCCTGCTTCTGTTTGCGCCAGCGGCGTGGCTGTTCCGCCGGCTGATGCGGCGCATCCCCGAGGCCGATCGCTGGTACGCGGGGCTGATCTGGCTGGCGGCGTGCGCCTTTGCGGCCGATCGTGCCGGCCTGCACTTCATGGTGGGCGCGTTCCTGTCCGGCACGGTGATCGACCGCGAGTGGTTCAACCAGAAGCAGCTCGACCTGCTGCGCCATCACGTGCTGCTGGTGGTGATGCCGGTGTTCTTCCTGTCCACAGGGCTGCGCACGCACTTCAGCGTGGGCGGCGGCGCGGTATTCGTCGCCGCGGGCGTGCTGCTGGTGGCGTCGGTGGCGGGCAAGCTTGCCGGTGTGCAGCTGGCCGCGCGGCTCATGCGCTGGCCGCGCGGTCAGGCCTGGGTGATCGGCTGGCTGCTGCAGACCAAGGCGCTGATCATGATCATCTTCGTCAACATCCTGCTCGACCGGGAACTGATCACCAGCGACACCTTCACCGCGCTGCTGCTGATGGCGGTGGCCAGCACCATGCTGACGGTGCCGATGGTCAGCCCGCGGCTGGACACGGCACTGCGCGCCGAGGGCTGAGGCGGAGAGCGTTCAGCCGCCGGCGCGGCAGTGCGCGGCCACGAACTGCTCGTGCCCGGGGAAGGTCTGCACGGCGCGCTGGATCAGCGTGCGCATGTTGCCCAGGAATGCGTCCAGCTCGGTGGCGGGCAGCCCATCGGCCACCGGGTGGTAGTGCTGCGGTTCGATGCCCTGGCCGATCAGCACCTGCAGCCAGCCGACCTCGGTGAACAGCTCTTCGCCGTGGCGGAAGATCTGCCCGCCCTGGCGAAACAGTTCCACCCGCCGCGCCAGGTGCCCGGGCATGCCGATGGCGCGGCAGTGGCGCCAGAACGGCGTGTCCTCGCGCTCGGTGGCGCGATAGTGCAGCACCAGGAAGTCGCGCACGCTCTCGTATTCGAGTCGCGTCTGGCGGTTGTACTCGTCGCTCAGCGCGGTGTCGCAGTGGCGATCCGGAAACAGCGAAATCAACCGGTTGATGCCGGACTGGATCATGTGGATGCTGGTCGATTCCAGCGGCTCCATGAAGCCGCTGGCCAGGCCCAGCGCCACGCAGTTGCGGTTCCAGCTCTTGCGCCGCATGCCGGTGGTGAAGCGCAGCATGCGCGGCTCGGCCAGCGCCTCGCCATCGAGATGATCCAGCAGCGTGGCGGCGGCTTCGTCGTCGCTGATGTATTCGCTGCAGTACACATGGCCGTTGCCGTTGCGGTGCTGCAGCGGGATACGCCACTGCCAGCCCGCCGCGCGGGCGCTGGCCTGTGTGTACGGGCGCATCGGCGCGACGCGTGCGCTGGCCACGGCTACCGCGCGATCGCAGGGCAGCCACTGCTGCCAGTTCTCGTAGCCACTCTTGAGCGCGCCCTCGATAAGGAGGCCGCGGAAGCCCGAGCAGTCGATGAAGAAGTCGCCGTCGACGATCTCGCCGCTGGCCAGCTGCACCGATTCGATGAAGCCGTCCTGCGCGCGCAGTTGCACGTCGACGATCCTGCCCTCGATCCGCTGCACGCGACCCGGGTCGCAGGTGCGGCGCAGGTACTGCCCGTACAGCCCCGCATCGAGGTGGTAGGCGTAGCGCACGCCGGTGAGCGGGCTGCTTCCAACACGCTCCATGCGGCCGAAGCGCATCTGGCGGCAGGCCTCGGCGTTGATCGAGTAGGCCCACAGGTCGGGTGCGGCGTTCGCGCGCTGTCTGTCCCTGAGCCAGTAGTGCTGGAACGGCACCAGCCCCAGCGGCAGGCCGAGGTCGCCGAACGCATGCAGGTAGGAATCGCCGATGCGCCGCCAGTCGTTGAACTCGATGCCGAGCTTGAAGGTGCCCTGCACGGCGCGCAGCAAGTCGTCCTCGTCGATGCCGAGGAACTGGTTGATGTGGCGGATCTGCGGAATGGTGGCTTCGCCCACGCCGACGGTGCCGATCTCGTCGGACTCGATCAGGCGGATCGACAGCGTCGGTCCGAACGCCTTGGCAAGCAGTGCCGCCGTCATCCATCCGGCGGTGCCGCCGCCGACGATGACCACGCGCTGGATCGTATGCGATTGCATGGCGTTGCCCTGGTTTCGGTGAAAGCTGCTGGTTGGCGGCTGGCCGGCCGCCTGTCAAAAAAAACCCCGCTGGATGGACTCAACGGGGCTGTTGGGGAGGAAGCCTTGCGGCTTACTTGAACTTGTAGGAGACGCCCACCTCGTAACGACGGCCGTAGCGCTCCCAGGTCTGCACCTGGCGCGGATCGTTGTTCTGGTAGGTGGTGAAGATCTTGTTCGACAGGTTGGAGCCCTGTGCGATGACCGTCAGGCCGTCCAGCGGACCGTGGTCGAAGGTGTAGCTGACCTGCGCGTCATAGGTGCTGCCACCGCCCACCGTCTGCAGGATGCGCGTGGCGCTGATGCCCGACACCTCGCCCAGGAAGCTGGAACGGTAGCTGTCGCTGACGCGCGCCTCGAAGCCGGCGTGCTGGTAGTACAGCGTGCCGTTGGCGACCCACTTGGACAGGCCCGGCACCGTGATCGGATCCGGGTTGCCCGGATAGACCAGCGAGCTCTTGGTGCGGTTGCCGGTAAGGTTCACGCCGAAACCGTCCAGCGCCGGGGTGATCAGGCCAGCCGGCAGGTTCAGGGTGACCTGGGCGCCCTTCACGTAGCCACGGCCGTTGTTCTCCGGACCGGACACCGTGCCGAGCGTCGTGCCGAGTTGGGCCAGCTGGGCCGGCGTCAGGCCGAACGGCAGGAACGAGCTGAAGTCGTACAGGAACGACGAGTTCGGGTTGATGTAGTCGTGCAGCCCGATGAAGTAGCCCGACAGCGCGAAGTAGCCACCGCCGCCGGTACGGCACAGGTCCGAGTTCTTGTTGTCGGCTGCGTTGCACGCGAAGCCCGACGAATCACCCGAGAAGTAGTGCTCGTAGCTGACGTTGTAGTTGTCGGCCATGGTGGGCTTCAGCTTCGGGTTGCCACCCGAGGCGCTGAAGTAGGCCTGGTTCGGATCGGTCGAGGGCAGCTGGGTGAGGTTGCCGCTCACCGCGAGGCCGGCGTTCATCTGGTCCATGCGCGCACGGGCCAGGGTGCGGGCCGCGCTGACGCGCAGGTCGTCGTTGTCGCTGAAGCCGAAGATCAGGTTGGCGCTGGGCAGGTACTTGTTGTAGCTGGTGTGGCCGGAAACCGGGATCAGGGTGATGCCGTTGCCTGTATTCGTACTGCCCGGAGCCAGGCGCTCACCGTCGGCGCTCTGCGAGGTGTGCTGCATCTGCACGCCGAAGTTGCCTCGCAGGGTGACCGTGTTGCCCAGGTTGGTGTCCAGATTGAACTGGAAGTACGGGGTCAGCACCTTTTCCTGGGTCTTCCAGTCCGGAGGCGTACCCGTATTCGAACCGAAAGTCGGAACGCCGACGAGGGTGCCGTCGGCGATCATCGCCAGCGGGTCGTAGCAGAGCTGCTGGCTGATGCCCATCCACGCCAGCGGGCTGCAGGTGGAGCCGCTGTAGGCCGCGCTGGTCACTGCACTGCCGCCGCTGATGGTGCCGCCGCCCAGGGTCAGGAAGCTCTGGTCGATGTGGTAGGTCTTGTGACGCTCGCTGTGCGCCACGCCGAACTCCAGGCTGGAGAACGGGCCGCTGGCGAAGTCACGTTCCACGCTCAGCTTGAGGTTGGCCAGGTAGTCGACGGTATGCGGCGCGTTGATGAAGCCCGCCTGCACCACGTCATTGCCGCCGCCCCAGCCCTGCGGGTCGGTCAGCATCACGCCGTTGGTGTAATCCAGCGAGGGGGTGACGTACAGCAGACCATCGTTGCGCTCGACGAAGCCAATGGTGTCGGTCGGGCCGCTCTTGTTGAAGCCCAGGCCGGAATAGCTTTCCAGGTTGATGTCGTCACGAGTTGCGCGCGAGTAGTTGCCCACCAGGTCGGCGGACCAGTTCTCGTTGATGTAGAACTTGTTGTCCCAGTTGAAGTTGTAGACGCGCGCACTGGTGCGGTTGTAGTCGTTGCGGATGACCGGGGACAGGGTGGTATAGGTGCCGCTGGTGATCAGGCCGTTGCTGGCGGTGTAGCCCGGCTGCAGCGTTGCGGAACCCCATGCGAGCGGCAGCTCCATGCCCTTCGCCTGCTGCACTTCCTTGAAGTTGGTGTACGTCATGTCGATCGTGCCGGTGTAGTGCTCGTTCGGCTGCCACTGGACCGTGGCAAGCAGGCCGTTGCGCTTCATCGTGTCGGAGATGCCGTAGTTCTTCGAACCGCCTACCACGCCATTGCCATTAGCAACCGCATTGTCGGTCGGGTAACCCCAGGGGGCCTGGTGCTCGATCTGCGCCGGGTTCTTCTCGAAGTCCACGCCAAGGGTGACACCCAGGGTGTGGTCGGCGAACTGGTTCACCCACACGCCGTTGAGGTTGTAGCCCTTGTCGCTGACGCCCGGGCCCTTGGACAGCTGCGACTGGTCGTTCCAGACATAGCGCGCGTTGACGGCAGCCTCGGCCTTGTCCTTTTCGAGCGGGCGGATCGTCTGCATGTCGACCGTGCCGGCCAGGCCCTGGCCGATCAGGTTGGCCTGCGGGCTGAGATGCACCACCACGGTGTTGAACCAGCTCGAGGGGTACTGGTCGAACTGCACGTCACGGTTGTTGGAGGTCGATACCTGCTGGCCGCCGTTGACCAGCGCGGTGGAGAAGTCCGGGCCCAGGCCGTGGATGGTCAGCACCTGCGGGCGACCGCTCACTTCCTGCACCGCGAGGCCGGGCAGGCGGCCCAGGGTGTCGGCGATCGACACGCCCGGCAGCTTGCCGATCTGTTCGGCGGAGACGGCCTCGACGATCGAGTCGGCGTTGCGCTTGACCGCGGTGGAGTTCTCGATACTGCTGATGAAGCCGTTGACCTCGACGGCCTCCAGCTTCTTCGTCTTGTGCTTGCCGTCGGTGTCCTTGTCGGTCGACGCAGGCTGGGCCTGATCTTGCGTGTCCTGCTGCTGGCTGGCCGAAGGTGCGGTCCCGGCGTAAGCCGTGGCGCAGACGCCAAGGCACACCGATGCGATCGCCATCGCCAGCACGTTATGTTTCAGAACCATGTACTCCCCTCCCACAAAGGTGTGTCGCCGTCGATCTCGGTTATTGGATTCCCCCGCGCTTCCGTCGGCGACGACCGTCGGCAGGTGCGCTGCCGAGGTCCTCGGCGGCGTGTTTGCATGGTAGGCCGGCATTTCCGCAGCGAAGCATTTCCTGCATACGTATTCATGGTAGGCGCCCTGACGCGCCTATCGCACTGCAGCATCACGTATCCGGGGGCAGGGTGGCGACGGCGCGGACCGCAGTACGACTCGGCATCGGCGCATGGAGCGCGGACCGCCGCCGGCACGTCGCGCACGCGGCATGCCGCGACTGCAGCACGAATGAATACGTATGCACATCCGTGCTGGTCGCCATGAAGCTGCAGCTAAGCTGATCGGCATTCAACGACGGGCGCTCGAATGTGCCCGCCTCATGCTGCGGGGACACGTTCAAATGAGTGATGCACCCTGGTGGCGCGGAGCCGTCACCTACCAGATTTATCCGCGCAGCTTCCTGGATACCGATGGCGACGGCGTGGGTGATCTGCCGGGCATCATCGAGCGGCTCGACTACGTGGCCAGCCTCGGCGTGGACGCGATCTGGATCGCGCCGTTCTTCAAATCCCCGATGGCGGACTTCGGCTACGACATCGCCGAATATCGCGACGTCGATCCGCTGTTCGGCACGCTGGCCGACTTCGATCGCTTGCTGAACAAGGCGCATGCGCTCGGCCTGAAGGTGATGATCGACCAGGTGCTCAGCCACACCTCGATCGAGCATGCCTGGTTCAGGGAAAGCCGTGAGAGCCGCGACAACCCGAAGGCCGACTGGTACGTGTGGGCCGACGCGCGCGAGGACGGCAGCGCGCCGAACAACTGGCTGTCGCTGTTCGGCGGCCCGGCCTGGAAGTGGGAGCCGCGCCGCGGCCAGTACTACCTGCACAACTTCCTGGCCTCGCAGCCCGACCTGAATTTCCATCACCCCGACGTGCGCGCGGCCATTCTCGACAGCGTGCGTTTCTGGCTGGACAAGGGCGTGGACGGCTTCCGCCTGGATGCGATCAACTTCTGCTTCCACGACCGCAAGCTGCGCGACAACCCGCCCAAGCCGAAGGAGAAACGCGTGGGCCGCGGCTTCAGCCCGGACAATCCGTACGCGTTCCAGTACCACTACTACAACAACACGCAGCCTGAGAACCTGGCCTTCCTCGGCGAGTTGCGCACGCTGATGGACCGCTATCCGGATGCGGCCACGCTGGGCGAGATCTCCTCGGAGGATTCGCTGGCGACGATGGCCGAGTACACCCGCCCCGGCCGGCTGCACATGGGTTACAGCTTCGAGCTGCTCACCGACGACTTCAGCGCCGCGCACATCCGCGGCACGGTGCAGGCGCTGGAAGCACAAATGACCGATGGCTGGCCGTGCTGGGCGATTTCCAACCACGATGTCGAGCGCGTGCTGACGCGCTGGGGCAGGGATCAGCCCTCGCCGCAACTGGCCAACCTGCTGGCCGCGATGGTCTGTTCGCTGCGCGGTTCCGTGTGTGTCTACCAGGGCGAGGAGCTGGGCCTGACCGAGGCCGAGCTGCCGTACGAGTCGCTGCAGGATCCCTACGGCATCGCGTTCTGGCCGCAGTTCAAGGGCCGCGACGGTTGCCGCACGCCGATGCCCTGGAGCGATGTCGACGCGCATGCCGGCTTCAGCCGCGGCACGCCGTGGCTGCCGGTGCCGCAGGAACATCGTGCGCTGGCGGTGAGCCGGCAGGATGCCGATCCGCATTCGGTGTTGAACGGTTTCCGCCGCTTCATGCACTGGCGTCGTTCGCAGCCGGCGTTGCGCTGGGGCGACATCACCTTCATCGAGGCCGCCGAGCCGGTACTGGCATTTACCCGACGGCTGGCCGGGCAGACCCTGCTGGTGATGTTCAACCTCGCCGATGCGCCGGCGGATGTCGAGCTTTCCGACGAGCTTGCTCGACTGCAGCCGCTGGATGGCCATGGCCTGCAGCCGGGTCATGTCGACGGCAACCGCCTGCGGCTTCCCGGTTACGGCGTGTGGTTTGCCGGCGCGGCTTGATGGGGCGAAACGCGATCAGGCCCCGGCGGCACATCAACGACACCGTCGACGACGTGCAGGATCGGCAGCTTTGACTCCTCCCCCTGCAGCGCAGGAATAGCGGGCCGGCTACTTCCGCTCCGCCGCGCTGGCGTCGCGGATGCTGCGGAATTCGGAATCCTGGCTCCAGTTCGGCCATTGGTCGGAATTGGCCAGGTCGCTGCCGACGCCGTAAAGCACCTGCAGGTCGCGCGCCATGCCGGTGAACGACCAGCTGGCCTGCCACTCGTCGGCAGGCTGGTGGTAGCGCTTCTCGGTGTACGCGTCCTCGGCCGCCTTGCCGGCCTTGAGTCCGCCATCGACCCAGTCGTTGCCGGAGCCGAACGACACTGCCGGCACGCCGCGCTTGGCGAACGAGAAATGGTCGGAGCGGAAGAAGTGGCCGGCCTCCGGCTTGGGGTCCGCGGTGTAGACCACGTCGTGCTGCTTCGCCTCGGCGACCAGGTCATCCAGCAGGCCGACTTTCGCGCTGCCGGAGATGGTGAAGTTGCGCGCCGCGCCGTGCGGGTCGAGCGCATCCATGTTGATCACGCCCACGGTGGTGGCCAGCGGGTACAGCGGGTTGGCGGCGTAGTACTCGGAGCCGAGCAGGCCCTTCTCCTCGGCGGTGACGTTGAGGAACACCACCGAGCGCTCGGGCTTCGGCCCCTGCGCGAACGCGCGGCCCATCTCGATCAGCGCCGCGGTGCCGGTGGCGTTGTCGACCGCGCCGTTGTAGATGCGGTCGCCTTTCGCGTCGGGCGCGCCGACGCCGAGGTGGTCCCAGTGGCCGCTGTAGATCACCGTCTGGTCCGGGCGCTTGCTGCCCTCGACGCGGCCGACGATGTTGTGCGAGGTGATCACTTCGGAGTCGACCTTGAAGTTCGCCGACAGGCTCTCGCCCTTCAGCACCATCGGCTTGAACGCGCGGGTCTGTGCCTGCTTCTTCAACGCGTCGAAATCCAGCCCGGCGTGCTTGAACATCTGCACCGCCAGGGCGCGCTGGATCCAGCCTTCCAGCTCGGGATGCACGGCGGAGGGCTTGTCGCGCACGATGTCGAACATCGCGTTGGTGTTGGAGTTCTTCACCGTGGCCCAGCCGTACGAAGCCGGCGCGGTCTCGTGGATCACCAGCATGCCGAGCGCGCCCTGCCGTGCGGCTTCCTCGTACTTGTAGGTCCAGCGGCCGTAGTAGGTCATGGCCTTGCCGCCGAAGTCGCCGTGGCCAGTCTCGAAGTCGGGATCGTTGACCAGCACCACGGCGATCTTGCCGTGCAGGTCGACGCCCTTGAAGTCGTCCCAGTTGCGCTCCGGCGCCTTGACGCCGTAACCCACGAACACCAGCGGCGCATCGGCGAGCGCCACCGTGGTCGAGCCGTCCATCGGCGCGCGCACGGCGATCTGCTCACCCTGCGTCAGCATTTCATGTTTGTCGCCCAGGCCCAGTTCCAGCACGGGCGTGCCCACGATCTGGCTGCGCCGCAGCGGCACCGCCTGCGTCCAGCTGCGCTTGCCGTCCTCGAGGTCGCCGCCGGGTTGCAGCCCGGCGGCCTTCATCTGCGCCACCACGTAGTCGATGGTCTTCGTCTCGGCAGGCGTGGCCGGACCGCGGCCCTCGAAGGTATCCGAGGACAGCGTCTTCACTTCGGCGGACAGTCGCTTGGCGCTGAAGGTCGGCGTGTCGGCGGCCTGCACGACCGGGCATGCAGTCATGATCAGGGCAGAAAGTAGCAGTCGCTTCACGGGCGGCAACCTGTCGGGGAGAAGGAATCTTCCCGATGGTAGTGAGCATCCGCCTGCCGGTCCATCCGGCGAACGCGCCCTTAGTAGGTGCCGATCACCTTGCCGCTGGTGGCGTCGATCTTCAGTTTGACGCGGTTGCCGGCAGGGTTGTCCGCCTTGGCCTTCCACATGCCGTCCTCGAATTCCACGTCGTGCACGTTCGTATAGCCTTGGGTTTCCAGCGAAGCGCGCACGTCCTGCTTGCTCAGCTGCGACACCTGTTCGTCCGGATACACCTGCCCGGTCCGTGCGTCGATGCGCAGGTCCACGTGGTCGCCGTTCGCGCTCTTCGCCTCGGCGTACCACATGCCGTTCTTGAACTTCAGGTCATGCACCTTGGTATAGCCTTGCGCAGTGAGCTGGCTCTGCACCTGCGGTTCGGTCATGGCCTGCTGTGCCGCCGCGGCAGCGGAAACTCCCACCAGCGCCGCCAGAGTGAAAGTCAGTGAAGCGAGCTTGTTCGTCATGGGGAGCACCTCGTTGCCTGCGGAAGCCCGAGTCTTGAGCAGCCCGGCTCAACCCGCAGTGAACACGGACCGTCGCAGCCGGCTGCGGTTCAGGCATGTGACTTTTGCGTCAACGATTCCTGGCCTGGGTGCCCTTGGCCGTGTCCGGTTGTCCCTCGGTTGGTTATAGTCCGAACCGATTCGGAGGCAGGGGGATTCGATGAGTGATCGTGGTCAGGCACCAATCCGCTCCGGCGAATGATCTTCAGGACCGCAGGGCACCCGGTTTTTTTCCACCGAGGCATTGCGGCAGTACGCCCTCGATGTCGGGGACGGCGTGGATGACCGGGCCAGCGTGCACGAGCCGGTGCTGGAAGGCAGCAGCCCCGGCATCGAGGGCTCGCCGCTTCACCCTTCGTCCAGGCCGGCAGGCCATTGGTCGCCGGGTCGACAACGAGATCGTCGTCGACGACCTCAGCGTATCCGGCAGCCATGCCTGGATCACCAACCAGCAAGGCCGCTGCGTCATCGTGAATACGTTGTCCACCAACGGCACGTTCGTGAACGACCGGCGCATCCACGAGGCGACCCTGCGCCATGGCGACCACGTCCGGCTGGGGGAGGCGGAGTTCGTGTTCCTGACCCGCGAGCGCGACATGCCGACCTGCTGGGCTTCGGCGCGAGCGATCTGGAGTCGGTCGCGCAGGTGTTCCGCGGAATCGCCGCCGTCGCCGTGGACGATGGCATCGTGTTCGATCCGGCCTCGGTAACGGTCGAGGAAATCCGCAAGGAAACGGGCTACGGCGGCGTCCGCGCGGTCATCGCGGGCGAATTGGCCAGGGCGCGCTGCAAGACGCAGATCGACGTCGGCTTCGGCGATGCCGTCATGCCCGGCCCGGTGGATTCGGTCTATCCCGTGCTGCTGGACGATTTGCCTGCGCCCAGGCTTCGGGCCTATCCGACCTACACCGTCGTCGCGGAAAAGCTCCATGCGATCGCCCTGCTGGGCATGACGAACAGCCGCGTGAAGGACTACTTCGACCTCTCGGTGCTGCTGGAACGCGAAACCCTCGATGCCGCCCTGCTGGCCCAAGCGATCAAGGCCACCTTCGAGCGTCGCGGCATGGTCGTTCCCGCCGAACTGCCAGTCGTCCTCACGGACGAGTTCGCGCACGATGCGTCGCGGCAGGCGCTGTGGCAGGCATTCGTCAGGAAGAACGAACTTGCCCCCGAACCCTTGGCCGCCATCGTGAATCGGCGCACGCACAAATGGTTGACGAACAACACCGTCTGCGTGTGCCACGGCGAAGAAGTTGGCGCAGGTTTCGAGAGAAGATAGGGCGGAACAGGAGCGAACTGGGCGCGTCATGTCGCATGGTCACGCGAGACGTGGCACACGCAGAACGGCGCGGAAGCCCGCGTGGTGTGCGGAAGCCGCAAAAGAAAACGCCCAACCGAGAACGGTTGGGCGCTGCTGAGTGGTGGTGTAGTTCTCCGGTAGAGGAAACTTTCCTGCCACGTGGGCAGGGTCACCATGGCGTGATTCTACACTGGGCGCGCATCCGAGGGGAAACCGGGCGATTCCGCGCATTTCCGCGTTGTTTCAAGCTCTCGAAGGTCTGGAGTTCGATCCCAAACCCGGGATCGAACTAATGCGTTTCGCCTCGGCGTTCAGAGAACCGCTTCCAGCCCCTTACGCTCGATTATGTCCAGCAGTTTCTGCGACGGGCCGCTGGGACGCTTGTCGCCCCCTTCCCACTTGCGGACGGTGGACGCGCTGGTGTTGAGCACCGCGGCCAACACGGCTTGGCTCAGGTGCAGGCGCTCGCGCAGTGCCTTGATCTTGATTGCGTCGTAGTCCTGCACCGGCTCCAAGCACAGCACGTCGTACTTCTGCATCTTGCGCTTGTCGATGAAACCCAAGCGATGCAGATCGCTGGCCGTCTCATGGACGGCTTCAAGGATGCGGCTCTTGGCTTTGGTCTTGGTAGTCATTGGTAGATCTCCTGCAACGTGCCGTCGGCGACGGCTTCATCCAAATGCTTTCCGGTACGGGCCAGCAGGTCGGTGGCGATGGTTTGCAAGCCTTCCAGTTCCTCGTCGCTGATGTTGGCCCGGTCGTTTTTCTCGAAGCCGAACACGAAGAACCAGCGGTTGCCCTTGTTCGTGGCGACCAGCGTTCTCGCCCCGCCACGCTTGCCGCGCCCGGCCAGCCCGACGCGTTTCTTCACCACGCCACCGCCGAGGTCGGCGTCGATCAACCCGCCAGCCATCTCCTCGACGGCCTTGCATAGAGCGGCATCGGTCAGTTCCGTCTTGCGCATCCATCGCTGGAAGTGGCGGGTTTTGAAGACTCGCATCATTGACCATATTGTGCCACCTAGTGGCATAGTTTGTCCATAGGCTGCAAACTGGCGCGCTGCGCACTGACGGTCACGGGTTTCCAAGCAAGGACATTCCGGCCAAGCTGAAGCTCGACCCGTATCGCTTCCTGATCGTCGCCAACAAGTTCGTCACCGGCTTCGACGAGCCGCTGCTGCACACGATGTATGTGGACAAGCCGCTGGCGGGCGTTGGCGGTGCAGACGCTGTCGCGCTTGAACCGTGCGTACCCGCAGAAGGCCGACACCTTCGTGCTCGACTTCGCGGACAACGCCGAAGCCGTGAAGGCGGCGTTTCAGGAGTATTGCCGCGCGACGATTCAGGACGGCGAAACCGACCCGAACAAGCTGTACGACATCAAGGCCGAGTTGGACGCGCAGCAGGTTTACAGCACGCAACAGGTGGATGACTTGGTGGCGCTGTATCTCTCTGGTGCAGACCGCGACAAGCTCGATCCCGTTCTCGATGTCTGCGTGGCCGAGTACGCCAGCAAGCTCGGCGAGGACGATCAGGTCAAGTTCAAAGGCAAGGCCAAAGCCTTCGTGCGCAGCTACGGCTTTCTGTCGGCGATCCTGCCCCACGGGCATCCAGCATGGGAGAAACTGTCGATCTTCCTGAGCTTCCTGATCCCCAAGCTGCCCGCGCCGAAGGAGGAAGACCTCTCCAAGGGCGTGCTGGAAGCCATCGACATGGACAGCTATCGCTCGCAGGCGCAGGCAGCGATGAAGATGGCGCTACCTGAAGGAACGGCCCGAAGAGAAGTTCACCGCACGGCAGATCGCCGAGTGGGTGTTTGCAACGTTCCCTGCCGAGTGTCAGGCGAAGAAGGCAAGCAGCAAGTTCATCACCAACGATGCCGAGCTGGTGCAGCAACTGGTCGCCGAGATCACACCGAGGCGTCTGGGCTCGCGCCGACTTCGAGAGCCTGTCCATTTCAATTTTCGGAGCATTTGAAATGAGCGGAAAAAACCAATGGGTCGTTCCCATCAACGGCGGTGATCAGTGGGGCGTGCGCGGTGAAGGCAACGACCGCCTCACCTCCGTCCACGACACGCAGCAGCAGGCGATTGACCGTGCGCGGGACATCGCCATCAACCAGCAGAGCGAAATGTTCATCCAAGGTCGTGACGGCCAGATCCGCGAGCGCAACAGCTACGGTGACGATCCGTTCCCGCCCAAGGGGTGATGCTGGGGTTGGCCTCGCGGGTTTGCTTCTACTTTGCTCGTGCAAACCCGCGAGCCAACTATTCCCATCAGCACACGCACAAGTGGTTGACGAACAACACCGTCTGCGTGTGCCACGGCGAAGAAGTTGGCGCAGGTTTCGAGAGAAGATAGGGCGGAACAGGGGCGAACCGGATGGGCCACGCCGCCTCTACCCGGAACGGCTGGCACACGCAGAACGGCGCGGAAGCCCGCGTGGCGTGCGGAAGCCGCAAAAGAAAACGCCCAACCGAGAACGGTTGGGCGCCTATGAATGGTGGCCGGGGACGGAATCGAACCGCCGACACGGGGATTTTCAATCCCCTGCTCTACCAACTGAGCTACCCGGCCGGGAACCTGGCGATCAGGGCAGCTGCGAAGCTTGCCGATGATGCGTGGAGCCGCGCATTAGACCGAATGCACGGCGTTTCGTCAAGACTCGGAGGGCGGCGGGGTGAAGCCGGTGGCTTGGTCGAAGTCGCCGCCGAACAGGAATTTCTCCATCTGTTCGCCGAGGTATTTGCGCGACTTCGGGTCGAGCGGGTTGAGCCGGTATTCGTTGATCAGCGTGGTCTGGTGGGCCAGCCATTGCTGCCAGGCGGGCCTGGAGATTTCGGCGTAGATGCGCTGGCCGAGCGGGCCGGGCCAGGGGGCGAAGTCGAGGCCTTCGGCGTCGATGCCGAGCTTGGTGCAGTGGATGGTACGGCTCATGGTTCGAATCCTGGTGGGCCACCGTGGTGGTTGCGGGTCTGCTCAGGCGTTGTCGCGGATCTGCAGCAAGAGGTTGCGCACCGGTGCGGGCAGGCCGAGTGCGCCGAGTTCGCCGGCGCTGCACCAGCGCAGCTGCGGATTATCGGCGATGCCGCGCTGCGCTGTCGCGCGGTCGAACAGCAGCGGTTCGATGTCGAGCCGGTAGTGGCTGAACACGTGGGTGAACGGGGCGAGCACCTGCGCGTCGTCGATCTGCGCGTGCTGCTGCGCGATGCGCCAGGCGCCGTCCGGGTCGCTCGCTTCCGGCAGGCTCCACAGGCCGGACCACACGCCTTGCGGGCCGCGTCGTTCGAGCAGCACGCGGCCATGATGGTCGCGCAGGATCAGCATCACGGTGGCGCGGGTGGGAATGGATCTGGATGGCTTGCGGCCGGGCAGTTGCGCGGTGAGGCCGTCGCGGTGGGCGATGCAGTCGGCGGCCAGCGGACAGTCCTCGCAGCGTGGCCGCGAGCGTGTGCACAGCGTCGCCCCGAGGTCCATGATCGCCTGGGTGTAGTCGGCGACGCGGGCCTCCGGCGTGTGCGCCTCGGCGTGTCGCCACAGCTGCTTTTCCACCGCGCTTTCGCCGGGGTGGCCGTGGATGCCGTGGTAGCGGGTCAGCACGCGCTTGATGTTGCCGTCGAGGATGGCGAAGCGCAGGCCGTGCGCCTGCGCCAGGATCGCGCCGGCGGTGGAGCGACCGATGCCGGGCAACGCGCTCAATGCGGCGAAGTCGCGCGGCAGTTCGTCGCCGTGCCGTTCGAGGCAGAGCTGCGCGGCACGATGCAGGAAGCGCGCGCGTCGGTAGTAGCCGAGCCCGGACCACAGCGCCAGCACGGTGTCCTCGTCGGCGGCGGCGAGGTCGCACAGGGTGGGCAGCGCGCGGACGAAGCGCTCGAAGTAGCCGGTCACGGTGGCGACCTGGGTCTGCTGCAGCATCACCTCGGACAGCCACACGCGGTAGGCGTCGCGCCGGCCGTCGTCGAGTGCGCGTTGCCAGGGCAGGTCCTTGCGGCCGTGCCGGTCGAACCAGCGCAGCAGGCGGCTGGCCACGGATGCGTTCATGGCTGCTTCTTGCCGGCAGGTTTCGCCGCTGCGGCTGCCGTGGCAGCGGGCGCGGGCACGGCGTCGCCGGCACGGATGGTGAGGCCTTCGATGCTGATGCCGCCGGCTTCGAGCTTGGCGATTTCCGCATGGCCGCTGCCCGGCGGCACGCTCAACTGCGGCCCTTGCGGATTGCCCAGCTGGCTCCACCAGTGGACCAGCGCCAGCGGCGGCAGGCGCAGGTCGGCGTGGTTGGCGGGGCCGTCGAGTTTCAGCGCGAGCAGCAGCGGGTTGCTCTGGTCGGCCGGGGTCAGCAGCAGCGAGATGTCGTACTGGCCGGCACCGGCCTGGTCGAGCTTGCCGGCAAGGCTGGCGGCGGCGTCGGCGGCGCCATGCCAGTGCGCGTTGCCGGTGAGCGCGAGCGTCGTCGCGCTGCCCTGCGAGAGGTGCAGGGTGATGTTGTTCAACTGCAGCGCATTGCCTTCGATGCGCGGCGTGGCGGACAGCCGCAACTGCAGCGGCGTGCCCGCGGCGGTGACGGCGGACAGGCCCAGCGGAAAGGGCTGGCCGGAAATCAGGCTGCCGGCTTCGAGCGAGACGTTGCCGAGCAGCACCTCGTTGCCGCGCACCACGCTGCCGCGGCTGATGCTGACGCCGGTGTCGATGCGCGGGATGTTCGGCGGCGCGTCCTCCGGTTGCGCGGGCAGGGCGGCGAGCCAGTCCTGCAGCGCGTCGAGGTCGACCCGGGGCGATTCGATCTGCAGTTGCGAGATCACCGTGGGACCGCCGAGCACGGTATGCCATGGCAAGGCCAGCTGGCCGTGCGCGGCCAGCAGGATCGGCACGCCGGCGCCTTCGGCGTTGAGCGTGATGCCGTCCAGGTCCAGCGCCGGCCGCGGAAACAGCGTCGGGCTGGCCGGGCTGGCCAGGTTCAGTTCGAGTCCGGCGTTGCGCGCCTGGGTCTGCAGCATGCGGGTGAAGCGTTCCGGCTGCAGCAGCAGGTAGACGGCGATCACCGCAGCGAGCATCACCGCCAGCGCGAAGCCGCCAAGTATCAGCAGGATCAGCCGCGGTCGGCGCGACATGCGTTCAACCTCGCCGTCGTTCAGTCATGGCCCTGCGCCTCGCCGCCGAGGCTGGCCGGCAGCAGGCCGTCGACGAAGGCCTCGGCCTCGAACGTGCGCAGGTCGGTGGCGGTTTCGCCCAGGCCCACGAAACGGATCGGCAGGCCGAACTCGCGCGCCAGCGCGAACACCACGCCGCCCTTGGCGGTGCCGTCGAGCTTGGTCACGACCAGGCCGGTGACGCCGACGATCTGGCGGAACTGGCGCACCTGGCTGACCGCGTTCTGGCCGGTGGTGCCGTCGATCACCATCAGCACCTCGTGCGGCGCGTCGGCGTCGAGCTTCTTCAGCACGCGGGCGATCTTGCCCAGTTCGTCCATCAGGCCGCCCTGGGTGTGCAATCGGCCGGCGGTGTCGGCGATCAGCACGTCTATGCCGCGCGAACGCGCCGCCTGCAGCGCGTCGAAGATCACGCTGGCGGAATCGGCGTCCTGCCCTTGCGAGATCACCGGCACGGCGTTGCGCTCGCCCCAGGTCTTCAGCTGTTCGACCGCGGCGGCGCGGAAGGTGTCGCCGGCGGCCAGCATCACCGCGCGCCTTTCGTCGCGCCAGCGGCGGGCCAGCTTGCCGATGGTGGTGGTCTTGCCGGCGCCGTTGATGCCGACCACCAGCACCACGAACGGCTGCCTGCCGCGCACGTCGAGCGGCTGCTCGACAGGCTTGAGCAGGGCCACCAGCGCCTGGCGCAGCGCAGCCAGCAGCGCCGGGGCGTCGGCGAACTCGCGCTTGTGCATGCGCTTGCGCAGGTTCTCGACCAGCTCGGTGCTGGCCTCGACGCCGACGTTGGCGCTGATCAGCGCGGTTTCCAGTTCGTCGAGCAGGTCGTCGTCGAGCCTGGGGTTGCGCACGAACAGCGAGCCGAGGCTGCGCGCGAATGCGTTGCCGGACAAGCGTTCGCGCCAGCTGCGCCTGCCCGGTGCCGGTTCTTCGGCGGCGGGTTCGCCTGCCGGCGCCGCGAAGCGTTCGGTTTCGGGCTGGGTTTCGGCAGGGGCGGGAATTTCCGCCAGCGCTTCGTGCAGGGAGGCGTCGCCGCTTTCCGGCACGCTGGCGTTGGCAGGTGCCTTGGCGGAGGCTTTCTCCGCGTCCTTGTCGGCAGGTTTTTTCTTCCAGAACTTGAGCATTGCGGCCGTGATTCAAAGACAATGGCCGGCATGCTAACACTCCAACCTGTACTGCCCGCTGAGGGCCCGGCGGCATGAATGGCGGGCGCAGAACCGCGGCGGGGCGGATCCGCATCATCGGCGGCCGCCTGCGCAATTCGCGGCTCGACGTGCCGGAACTGCCGGGCCTGCGGCCCACTCCCGAGCGCGTGCGCGAGACCCTGTTCAACTGGCTGGCGCCGGTGATCGACGGCGCGCGCTGCCTGGACCTGTGCGCGGGCACCGGCGCGCTCGGCATCGAGGCGCTGTCGCGTGGTGCGGCCGGCGTGCAGTTCGTCGAGCGCGACGGGCGCACGGCGCAGGCGCTGCGCGCGAACCTGGCGCGGCTCGAGGCCGACGCCGGCCAGGTGACGGTGCTCGACGCCGGCCTGTTCCTGCAGGGCACGGCGCAACCGTACGACCTGGTATTCCTCGACCCGCCGTTCGCGCTGGACCTGTGGCCGGCGCTGGCGCGGCAGCTGGAGCAGGGCGGCTGGCTGACGGCGCAGGGGTGGGTCTACGTGGAGTCGCCGCGCGGCCTCGCGCCGGCGCTGCCGCCGAACTGGCGACTGCACCGCGAAGGGCAGGCCGGCGAGGTGCGTTTTGCGCTCTATCGGCGCGCGCTTCCGTTAAGCTAGGGTCACAACCGCTGCCGCTTCCTTCTTGATGAGCAAACCATTGGGCAATCCGCGCCTGGCCGTCTATCCGGGCACCTTCGATCCGATCACCAATGGCCATACCGACCTGGTGACGCGGGCCGCGCCGCTGTTCGACCGGGTGGTGGTGGCGGTGGCCGACAGTTCCAGCAAGGGACCCGGCTTCAGCATCGGCGAGCGCATCACCCTGGCGCGGCTGGCGCTGGCCGATCTGCCGAACGTGGAGGTGCGCGGCTTCGACTGCCTGCTGGCCACCTTCGTCGAACAGATCGGTGCCGGCGTGATCATCCGCGGCCTGCGCGCGGTGTCGGACTTCGAATACGAGTTCCAGCTGGCCAGCATGAACCGGCATCTGATCCCGCAGGCGGAGACGCTGTTCCTGACGCCGGCGGAACAATACAGTTTCATCTCCTCGTCGCTGGTGCGCGAGATCGGGCGCCTCGGCGGGGATATTTCCGGTTTCGTGCATCCGGCGGTACAACAGGCCATGCGGCAGCGCTGGCAGAAGGGCCGCAGCGGCCCCAACAAGCAACCCGAAACAGAAGGTGACAACCATGCGTAAGTTCGCTCTCATTGCTGTCGTCGCGCTGGCCGCCAGCCTGGCCCTGAGCGCCTGCGGCAAACACGATGACGGCCAGCAGGCGGGCCAGCAGGCCAGCCAGCAGGCGACCAAGCCGACCGATCCGAACGACACCAAGGCGTGGAACGCCTATCTCGGCCAGATCGTGCAGAACAACATGCAGGGCATGAAGGCCGACCGTCCATACCCGTACCTGGTGCCGGCCGGTGATTCCGAGGAAGCCGTGGCCGGTCGTGGCCGCCAGTTGTCGAACGTGCAGGACACCGTCGCGCGCGGCGTGCTGCCGGGCAACATGCTGGTGTTCGCCGGTCCGGATTCGGCCAAGACCGCCGACCTGGTGACCGCGGCGTTCAAGGATGCCAAGCCCGGTTCGTTCAAGGATGTGATCATCCTGTTCATCGGCGACCAGGCCGACCAGCAGCGCGTCGACGACGTGCTGAAGCCGACCGGCGCCACGGTCCGTTTCGTCGCGATGTAAGTGCGATCGCCGCGCCGGCAGCGCCGGCGCAGCTCCGCAGCGGCGCCCTCGGCCTTGCACGAGGGCGCTGGATGCCTGGTCGCCGCGAGGCCGCCGGCGCACCGCCGGCACGCTCTCCCCAGGCGTCGCACCCCAGCATGTAGTATCGACTGTGATGTCCCTGAAAATCCTCGACACCTGCGTCAATTGCGACGTCTGCGAACCGGCTTGCCCGAACAAGGCCATTTCGCTGGGCGAGGAGTTTTACGTGATCGACCCCGCGTTGTGCACCGAGTGCGTCGGTCATCATGACGAACCGCAGTGCGTGGTGGTATGCCCGGTCGAATGCATCATCAGCGACCCGGACCACGTCGAGTCGCGCAAGCAGCTTGAACTCAAGTACCGCCACTTGATGGCGAAGGAGTCCGCGGCATGAGGTTTTCCATGAGCTGGCGACGGCTGTTGTCGGGCGTCTTGTCGCTGAGCCTTCTTCTGGTCGGCGGCGCCGCATTCGCCGCCGATGGCACGCCGAAGACGGCGCCGGCTTCAGCGACCCACGCCGCGCAGCCGCGTCCCGGTCATGCGGCCATCGCCAGCGCAAACTTTCATGCCACCGAAGCCGGCCTCGAAGTGCTGGCCAAGGGCGGCAACGCGTTCGACGCGGCGGTGGCGGTGGCGGCCACGTTGTCGGTGGTGGAGCCGGAGAGTTCCGGCATCGGCGGCGGCTTCATGGCCGTGCTGCACCGGGCAAAGGACGGCCGCAGTGTCTTCATCGACGCGCGCGAGACCGCGCCGGCGGCGGTGAATCCGAAGGATTACCTCAACCCCGACGGCAGCCCGAACCGCGATACCGCGCTGAAGGGGCCGCTGTCGGCCGGCATCCCGGGCGAACCGGCCGGCCTGGTGCTGATCGCCAGGCGCTACGGGCGCCTGTCGCTGCGGCAGTCGCTGGCGCCGGCGATCCGCATCGCCCGCGACGGCTTCGAACCGGATGCGCGCCTGCGCGATGCGATCACCAGCATGCAGAAGGACCTCGCGCGCTGGCCGGCCTCCGCGGCGAAATACCTGCCGAACGGCAAGCCGCCGGCGCAAGGCGCGACCTGGCGCGATCCGGACCAGGCACGCACGCTGGAACTGATCGCCGCCCACGGCGACGACGGCTTCTATCACGGCGAGACGGCGCAGAAGCTGGTCGCCGCGGTGCGTGCGGCCGGCGGCAACTGGACGCTGGCCGATCTGGCGGACTACCAGGCGAAGGCACGCACGCCGATCAGCGTGGATTACCACGGCTACAAGATCGTCACCGCGCCGCCGCCGTCGTCCGGCGGTGCGGCGATCGCCGAGATCCTCAACATCCTGTCCGGCTACGACCTGGCGAAGATGGACCAGGCCACGCGCGTGCACTACATCGTCGAGGCGATGCGCCGCGCCTTCCGCGACCACAACGATTACCTGGGCGACCCGGATTTCGTGAAGATGCCGCTGGACATGCTGCTGTCGCCGTACTACGCCGACGGCCTGCGCCAGGGCATCCTGCACGACAAGGCCACGCCGTCGTCGATGCTGCCGCGCGCCGAGGCGCCGGAACCGGGCATGCACACCACGCATTTCTCGATCATCGACGCCGACGGCAACATGGCCGCGGTGACCTCGACGGTGAACTACACGATGGGTTCGAGCTTCGTCGCAGCGGGCACCGGCGTGCTGCTCAACGACGAGATGGACGACTTCGCGCTGGTGCCGGACAAGCCGAACGTCTACGGCCTGCTCGGCAGCGCGGCGAACGCGCCGAAGGGCGGCAAGCGCATGCTGTCGTCGATGTCGCCGAGCATCGTGATCGGCGCCGACCGCACCGCGGTGATCGGCTCGCCCGGCGGCTCGACCATCATCACCCAGGTGCTCGAAGGCATCCTGCATTTCATCGACGGCGAGAGCGCGCAGCAGATCGCCGCGCACAAGCGCTTCCACCACCAGTACCTGCCGGACGTGGTGAACGTGGAAGAGGGTACCTTCGACGCCGCCACCAGCGACGCGCTGACGAAGATGGGCTACACGCTGAAGCCGCGCGAGTCGTGGGGCTTCATGAATGTGGTCACCTGGGACCGCAAGGCCAACAAGCTCGACGCCGCCAGCGACCCGCGCCGGCCGTCGGGGCTGGGCAAGGTGCAGTAAGGTCAGGCCATGGAACTGTTCTCGCTACTCGGCAACTCGCAGCAGCTCGATGGCGGCGCCATGTTTGGCAACGCGCCGAAGGCGCTGTGGTCGCGCTGGATCGAGCCGGATGCGGAGAATCGCATTCCGCTGGCCTGCCGCTGCCTGCTGGTGAAGGACCTGGACGGCCGTAACGTTCTTTTCGAGACCGGCATCGGCGCGTTCTTCGAGCCGGCGCTGCGCGAACGTTATGGCGTGGTCGAATCGCGGCATGTGCTGCTGGACTCGCTGGCCGAAGCCGGGCTCACCCACGAAGACATCGACGTGGTGGTGCTGTCGCACCTGCACTTCGACCATGCTGGCGGCCTGCTGGCGGCGTGGGAGGAAGGCCAGCCGCCGCGGCTGCTGTTCCCGAAGGCGCATTTCGTGGTGGGCGCCGAGCATTGGCGCCGCGCGCTGAAGCCGCATCCGCGCGACCGCGCCTCGTTCGTGCCGGAACTGCAGCCGTTGCTGGAAGCCAGCGGCCGGCTGGAGCTGGTCGAGGGCGAATGGTCGCGGACGCTGGGCGAGTCGGTGCGCCTGTTCTTTTCGGACGGCCATACGCCGGGGCTGATGCTGGCCGAAGTCGGCGGCGTGGTGTTCTGCGCCGACCTGATCCCGGGCCGCTTCTGGGTGCACCTGCCGATCACCATGGGCTACGACCGCTGGCCGGAGAAGCTTGTCGACGAGAAGCGAGTGTTCCTGGAGGACAAGCTGGCGCGCGACGTGCGGCTGTTCTTCACCCACGACCACGAGTGCGCGCTGGCGCGGGTGACGCGCGACGAGCGTGGTCGCTTCGGCACCGCCGACGAACAGCGCGAGTTGCGCGGCGTCCCGCCGCATCGCCCGGCTGGAGCGGCTTGATGGATTTGCGCCAGGGAATATCCGTGCGTGGGCTGGTGTTGAACGTCATCGGCGCCCTGCTGGTACTGGCCGGGATCGGCCTGGTGGCGATGACCGCCCGCAGCCTGCTGAACTACCGCGCGGTGGCCAGCCTGCACGGCGGCGAGGTGCTCGACCTGGGGGCGGACGCACAGCCGGGGGCCGGCCAGCACGGCTCCATGGTGCGCGTGGTCGGCACGCCGACCGTGGTGGAGGCGCCGCACGACCCGGATTTCAACCTGCGCGTGAATACCCCGATGCTGGTGCGCCACGTGGAGATGTTCCAGTGGCGCGAGGTGCGTGTCGGCAGCAGCGTGCATTACGAACTGGACTGGGTCGACCACCTGCTCGACGCCGGCCACTTCGAGGACCCGAAGGGGCATGCGAACCCGGTCAGCTTCCCGATCAGCGGCAAGCAGTTCGACGCTGGCCTGGTGCAGATCGGCGGATTCAAGCTGGGGCCGGCGCTGCTGCATGCGATACCGGGCACGCAGCGGATCACGCCGGATCCGGGCGCCTTGCCGGAGAACCTGGCGGCCAGTTTCAGCCGTTACCAGGATTACCTGGTGACCAGCGCGAGGCCGGGCGATCCGCGGCTGGGCGATGTGCGGGTGAGCTGGAACGGGGTGCCCCTGCAGGAGCTGACCATCGTCGGGCGCATCGACGGCGACCGGCTGGTGGCGGCCACCGATGCCGCCGACGGCAGGGGTTACGTCGTGCAGGTCGGCGACGTGCCGGTGCTGGACGTCTTCCCGGATTTGCCGATCCCGCCCGAGTTCGTATGGAGCTGGCAGATCCTGGCCGTGCTGCTGGCGTCGCTGGGTGCGTTCCTGCTGCTCTCGACCCAGCGCGAGCGGCGCGATCCACTGCTTGCGCTTGGCCTGGGCGCGCTGGCCGTGGGCGCCGTGGCCAGCGTGCTCTGGCTCGGCGACGATACGCGGACCATGTGCGCCTGGCTGGCGCTCGCGGTGCTCGGCCTGTTGCTCACCGGATGGCGGCTGCGCCGCGCGCGCTGAGCGAAAGGATCATCTGGCGAAGGCCGCCCGGAAGCTATCCGGCGGTTACGCGATGGCCTGCTGCTTTCCGCTGGCCGAGGCATAGACCTGGTCGGCCCACTGCGTCGCCCCTAGATAGATCGTCGCCATGCGCTGGATGCGCTGCGGCATGGCCTGTTCGCTGGTCAGCTCCCCGGCTTCCCAGGCGAGGATCTGTTTCAGCAATGGCGCGAACGGGCCGCCGCGGCCGGTCAGCGCGTCGCTGATTTCCGGCACCAGCCGCAGATGGGCCAGCAGGAACTCCATCGGCGCGCACATCAGGGTGTCGAGCAGGGAGAACAGGCCCACGGTAAAGGCCATCTCCGGATGGCCGTTGGGCATGCCGCTGGCCAGTTTCTCGCACATGTGGGCGCGGATCAGCGCGGCACGCAGAAGTTCCGGCGGGCGGTCGTCCATGCCGCACATGGACATGGTGTCGATCCAGTTGCGCATGCGCGTGACGCCGAAGAAGATCGCGGCCTGCTGCACCGATTTCAGTTGCCGCGGCAGCGCGAAATAGGCCGAGTTGACGCAGCTGAGCAGCTTGTAGCTGAGCACCGCGTCGTCGCGGATGATGTTGCCCAGTTCCACCGGCCCGGGGTTGCTCTCCTGCAGCACGCGCATCAGGCGCAGCATGCTCAGGCGGTTGGCGGTAAGCACGGGCACCGCCATCGGTTGCGGGATCAGCAGGTAGCGTCCCTGGATCGCCTCGAGCGGCAGTTCCAGGCAGCGTTCGTAGGTCGGGTGGTCGTTGACATGGCCGGCAACCACCTGGATCCCGCGCAGGTGCAGGTGCTCGGCGTGTTCCTTCAGCCGCTGCGGGGTCAGATGGCTGGCATCCAGCCGCACCAGCTGCACCATTTGCAGCAGCGCTTCGAGCGGCAGGCTGCTTTCGAGGTCGACGCCGCCGGTCGCGTCGAGCATGAACTGGCAGCCACGCTGCGCCATCTGCTGCAGGTGCCTCATCAGCGGCGCGTCGGTGGCCACGTGCGGCTGCAGCACCACGCCAAGGCGCGGCTGGTGCAGCAAGACGTCGGAATCTTCCGCCAACAGCTCGGCCGGCATGTTCAGGAACGCGCGGTTGCCGCGCACCAGCCGGGTCAGCGCGCCGTCCGTGATGGTCGACAGCACGCATTGCAGCAGGGTCTGTTCGTCGCCTGGTTCGCGATGGAACACGATCTCGTAAGCGAACAGCTGGCGTTCGCGGTCGAGCATCGGTACGCGCAGCACCGGCAGCGGCACCGATGTCGGCACGCCATGGAAACCTGGTGAGCCAGCGGAGAGAGCGTCGGTGGAGGCGTTGAGATTGCTCATGATCAGTCGTCGCGGTTAACGCGAAGGCACGCCGGGAACGGCTGCTTCGTGGTCAGTGGGAAGATCGTTTGCGCGGACAGGTGGCGGTGCCGTCTCTCATCTCGATGTCATACCGCGGCCAGCACCTGCGAGCGCAAGCTGGCGCGCAACTCGCCGGAGCGGCCGTACAGTTCGTTTTCGCCGGCATGGCCCGTCAGGGCGGCCAGCGCCCGGCGCGTCTGGCCCAGCCGCTGGCTGACCGCGCTGCCGTTGCGCTGGTTGAGCAGGTGGCAGTACTGCAGCTTCTGCACGATCTTGCTCCAGACCGGCGTCGATGCGGCCGCAACGGCTGGCCGTTCGCACGCTAGCTGCTGGCGCTCGGCATCGAGCTGCTCCAGTTGCAGCATGATGGCCTGCTTGCGTGTGCCGGCTTGATCCAGTGCGTCGAAGTCGCGCGAGTCCAGCGCCGTGCGCTCGGCCTCGAGCACCTGGGCGAGCCGGTCGACCGCCTGCTGCATGTCACCCAGCACCGCACCGAGCGCGTCGTCCAGCTCGTGCTGCAGTTGCCGGTTCATGCCTTGCCCGCGCCGCCGAGTTGCTGCTCCAGTGCGAGCATGCGGTCGGCGATGCGGCCGGCGTCGATCTTGTAGCTGCCGTCGGCCACTGCCTGGCGCAGCCGTTCCACCCGCTGCGAATCGATCGCGGATGTGTCGCCGGTGCGGGCGGCTTCCTGCAGCGCAAGGGCCGAGTCGGTCAGCTTGACCTGATCATCGGCCTTGGGCGCGGTGACGGCTGCGTCCGACGACGGATTGGCGGCCGTCGTGGACGGGCCGCTGCCCGAGCTGCCGGTGGCCTGCGTGAATTTCGGCAAGCCGTTGTTGGAAATGGTCGTATTCATGGGTCCGTTCTCGCTGGGGGTGTGGCCCTGTAACCGTCAGATCGGCCGGTTTCGCGGAAACTTTAGGGGCGAATGGCGAAAGTGGCGATGCCGGCGTCGATTTGCCGGGCCCTCATGGCAGCGCCACCACCACACCGGGTGCGCTGACCATCGCGTCGACCACCTTGCCCGAGCTTTCGTTGCGCACACGCAGCCGGGCGCCGTTGTCGCCGCTGCCCATCGCCACGCCGGCCGCGCGCACCTCGATGCCATCGAGCCTGGCCACCATTTCCACGTGGTCGCCGGCGCGCACCATGCGTCGGCCGCCCAGGGCGCCGGGCGAGAGCACGCTGCCGCTGGCCAGCGAGCGGGCCAGCGTACGGCCGGCCACCTGGCCCAGATTCTCGATGTAGCCATAGCCGAGCCGGGTGATGTCCTGATCTTCGGCGCGCACGTCCGCGGCGCTCAAGCCGTCGCCGCGCTGCAGCGGCCGGCTGGCCACCAGCACGCTGCGGAACAGCTGCAGCTTCAGCGGTACCCGCACGCTCCAGCCGCCGTCCTGCGGGCACTGTACCCGGACCGCCATGCGCGAGGAGGCTGCCGCATCGGAGGGGATCGCGGCGCGCAGCGGCTCGCGGCAGGCGGCCAGCTGCAGGCGCAGGTCGAGTGGCGCGGAGCTGACCACGACGCGGCTGCCCGGCAGCGCGTAGTGCTCGCGCACGGCCTGTTCGGCCACGGCACGTACGCTGTCGAGCGATTGCGTCGCGGCCACTGCGCCGTGGGCGCTCCCGGGCCCCGCTGCGCCGAACCACAGCATGGCGGTCAGCAGGCCGGCGGCGATGGTCCGGCGTCCCTTCATGCGTCCGCCAACAGGGCGCCGAGTTGCCCCAGCAAGGCCTCGCGCCCGGACTCCATCTGCTGCGACAACGCGGTGGCCTGTTCGAGTTGGCCGTCGCACAGCAGGGTGACGAAGCGGCTGCCCTGTTCGCACAGCCGAGCGCCGCTGTTGTTCAGGCCGGTACTGGCGGGATGGCCCTGGTACAGGGCGCCCAATCGGTCGATGCTGCGGTTGATCGTATGCGTATCGAACCAGCGCCGGTCCAGTGCGCCCGGTTCCAGCAGCGCCAGTTCCATCGCCTGGCGGAGGTTGAGTGCCGCCTCGCGCAGGGTCAGGCTGAGGCTGGCCGGGTCGCTGCCGCTTTCGCCTTCCAGCCAGTCCAGCCCTAGCCGGTGCGCCAGCAAGGCCGCGCGGTGCAGCGAGTCGGACTGGCGGCGTGCCTCGTTGCCGCGGCGCTGCAGGGCGCCGAGCGCGGCCTGGGCCGCGGTGGCGCGCGCATGCTGCACGTCGTGATTCTGCTGCAGTTTCTGGATGCGCCCGCTGGCGGTGCGCAAGACATCGCCGCCGTCGCGCAGTGCGGTGCCGGACTGGCCGACTCCGGTCTGCGCGCGCTCGAGTTGCTGCAGGCCGTGCTGCACGTCGTTGTCCAACTGCAGCGAAAAGTCGCCGATCGAACCGGTGACCGTCTCGATTTCGGTGGTGGTGAGCGTGGTCTTCTCCGCCAGTTGCTTGACCTCGTCGGCCACCACGGCAAAGCCGCGACCGGCTTCGCCAGCGCGCGCGGCCTCGATCGCCGCGTTCAGCGCCACCAGATTGGTCTGGTGCGCGATCTCCTGCACCGCGCCGGTCAGCTTGCGGATCTGCGCGACCTGCTCGGCCAGTTTGCTCTGGTTGCGGTTCATCGCCGACAGTGCGCTGCGCAGCAGCCGCAACTGGCCGTCGAGCTCGCTGACGCTGTGTTCGCCGGCCTGTCCGGCCTGGCTGGCCTGGTCCAGGTCGGCACCGATCTGCTGCAGTGCCGTCGAGATACCGGCGCTGCCATCCGTCAAACGATCGACGCTGCCGCGGCCTTCGCCGGCAGCCTTCTCCAGGGCGGCCTGCTCGCGCGACAGCTGTTGCACCGCGCCGAGCACCAGGCTCTGCTGTTCCACGGTCTGCAAGGCCACGGAGGCGGGCGGGCGGCTGGCGACGCGGGCAAGCAACGGTGCCAGCGCCCGCGCTGCGCGCGGGTACTGGCGTCGCAGCACGGCGACCCGGGCGTCGTCGCCTGCGGCAGCGGCCTCCACCAGGGCGGTGAGGTGCTGGTTCCAGATCAAGCTCATGGGGCGGACGTCACCTTTGGGTATGGCGCGGGACTGCAACCGCTGCATCGACAAAAACCTTCGAAACTTGAGGAAGCAAGTCGCATGCCATGGAGACGGCGCGGCCATGGCCGCTCAAGCGCATCGCGTTCCGGCCGATAGCCACCGCGTACGGCCGCCACGGCGGCAACGCACTCGAGGACACTGCATGGGCGGCACGTTGCTGGAAAAAGTGGAGCAGCACACCCGGTTGGCCGGGCACAACCGCGTGGCCATGCTGCTGTTCCGGCTGGGCGACGAGCAGCTGTTCGGCATCAACGTGTTCAAGGTGCGCGAGGTGCTGCGCCGGCCGCCGCTGGAGCGCATGCCGGGCGTGCACGCATTGCTGGCCGGCAGTTGCGACTATCGCGGGCAGACCATCCCGGTGATCGACCTGGCCGCCGCGCTGGGTTACGCGCCGCTGCGCAACGTGGAGTCCGCGCACCTGATGGTGACCGAGTTCAGCCGTTCGGTGCAGGGCTTCCTGGTGGCGGACCTGCAGCGCATGGTGCAGTGCGCGGGCGAAACGCTGGTGGCGCCGCCCAGCAATCTGGGCTTCGGCGCGCGGGTCAACGCGGTGACCCGGATCGATGGTGCGCTGATGGCGGTGGTCGACGTGGAGCACGTGCTGGCCAGCATTGACGCGGCGCCGGCCGAGCTGTCCGTGCAGATGCAGCGTGTCGCCGGCGCCCGTTCGCTGATCCCGCGGCGGGTGATGGTGGTGGACGATTCGCTGATTGCCCGCCGCCGGCTGGTCAGCCTGTTCAAGCAGATGAATATCGAATGCGTGGTGGCGACGGATGGCCGCGAGGCACTCGACCGCCTGTTGGAGCTTGCGGCGGGCGACCCCGCCGACGGGGTCAGGCTGGTGGTGTCGGACATCGAGATGCCGCGGCTGGACGGCTATGCGCTGACCCGCGCGATCCGCGAGGCGCCGGGCCTGCGCCAGCTCAAGGTGGTGCTGCACAGTTCGCTCAGCGGGATCTTCAACGAGGCGATGGTGAAGGAGGTCAAGGCCGACTGCTTCGTCGCCAAGTTCCAGCCGGACCTGCTGGCGCAGGCGGTGCTGGAACTGTTGCCCGAGCCGGTGCCGGCGGACTGACATTCCGGCGGCTCGCCCCGCCCGGCGTCAACAATCCGTCTTTCGGCGGCGCCGCTGCAGTGGCGCCGCCGGTGGCTGCCGCGCCAGCCCAGCAGCAGCAACGCTTTCCTCATGGTGGCATGCAATTTGCCTCCAGCTCCGTGCGGCAACTGCACGCGGAGCGAAGCGATGTCCCTGACCCCTGACAACCTGTTCGGCATACATACCCAGGCACTGGAGCTGTGGCAGCGCCGTACCGAAGTGCTCGCCAACAACCTGGCCAATGCCGACACGCCGGGCTACCTCGCCCGCGACGTCGACTTCCGCAAGGTGCTGGCCGCCGCAGGCGGCGCTGCGGACAAGCTGCCGTTGCAGACGACCGCGCCCGGCCAGATCGGTGCGGCCGGGCAGGCGGCGGACGGGCTGGCGTACCGCGCGCCGACCCAGCCGAGCATGGACGGCAACACCGTCGATGCGCAGGCCGAACAGGCCGCCTTTGCCGCCAATGGCGTGCACTACCAGGCCAGCCTGTCCTTCATCACCGCACAGATCCGCATGCTGCGCACCGCCATCAACGGAGGCCAGGGCTGATGTCGCTCTTCTCGATTTTCAACGTGGCCGGTTCCGGCATGGCGGCGCAGTCGCTGCGCCTGAACACGGTCGCCAGCAACCTGGCCAATGCCGACAGCGTGGCGACCACGCCGGAAGCGGCCTACCGCGCGCGCGAACCCTTGTTCGCCGCCGTGAAGAGCCGGCTGGACGGCGGCGATGCGCCGGGCGAAGGCGTGCAGGTGCTCGGCGTCACCGAGAGCCAGGCGGCGATCCCGAGCCGCTACGAACCCGGCAACCCGCTGGCCGACGCCGACGGCTACGTCTACAGCAGCAACGTCAACCCGGTGGACGAGCTGGTCAACATGATCTCCGCCTCGCGTTCCTACCAGAACAACGTCGAGGTGATGAATTCCACGCGCCAGCTGATGCAGAAGACGCTGGATCTAGGCAAGTGAGGCACGCGCAGATGAGGCGCACGCAAATGAAATCCCTGCAGACGAGGAGCGCGGCATGAGCGACATGGGTATTGGAGGCGTCGGTTCGAACGCTGCCAAGGCAGCCAGCGCGGGCAAGGACAAGACCCTGAGCCAGGCCGACTTCCTGAGCCTGCTGACGCAGCAGATGCGTAACCAGGATCCGACCAAGCCGATGGATTCGTCGCAGATGCTCAGCCAGCTCGCGCAGATCAGCCAGGTCTCGGCCACACAGTCGCTGCAGGCCTCGTTCGACAGCCTGAGCCAGTCGCTGCAGGGCAATCAGCTGCTGCAGGCCAGCGGCATGGTCGGGCGCAACGTCACCGTGCCCTCGGCGGCAGGCCAGTTGCAGGGCAGCGGCCTGGACGGTGCGGTCAACGTGCCCGATGGCGGCAACGCGGTGCTGGTGCAGATCACCGACGCCGACGGCAACGTGCTGCGCACGCTGAACCTGGGCATGCCGGCGTCGGGGCTGGTGGCGTTCCACTGGGACGGCAAGGGCGACGACGGCACGGCACTGGCGACGGGGACCTATGGTTTGAAGGCGCAGGCCGGCAACACCGCCGTGGCCACCTATGTCAGCGGCAAGGTCAACGGCGTGGGCATGACCGGCAGCGACGGCACCTATCTGGATGTGGACGGTTTTGGTGGGGTCCTGCTGAGTCAGGTCGCGCAGATCAACTGATGGCCCCGCGGGGCTTCAACACAGAGGAATTATCCCGATGCCTTTCAACATTGCCCTGAGCGGTCTCAACGCGGCCTCGAAGGATCTCGAGGTTACTGCCAACAACATCGCCAACACGGCCACCACCGGCTTCAAGGGCTCGCGCGCGCAGTTCGCCGAGTTGTTCAACGCGGCCGGCCCCAACCTCAGTTCCAGCCAGACCGGCAGCGGCGTGCGGCTGACCAACGTGGCCCAGCAATTTACCGCCGGCAGCGTCGAGACGACCAACAACAGCCTGGATTTCGCCATCAGCGGCGACGGCTTCTTCACCCTGCGCGACGGCAAGGGCTATTCCTATACCCGCGCCGGTGCGTTCCAGAAAGACCAGGACGGTTACGTGACGAATGCCAACGGCCAGCGCCTGCAGGTGTTCCCGCCGGCGGCGAACGGCAGCTTCGACAACAGCACGATGACCGACCTGCAGTTGCTCACCTCGCAGAACGCCGCCAAGGCGACCAGCTCGGTGCAGATGTCGCTGAACCTGCCGTCCGACGCGGTCGCTCCGGCCACGGCGTTCGATCCCGTCAACGACCCCACCAGCTTCAACCAGTCCACGCCATTCACCGCCTACGACTCCCTCGGAGCGACCCACAACGGCACCGTGTATTTCGTCAAGGACGCGGCTGCCAACGTATGGGACGCGCACCTGTACATCGATGGCACGTCGATCGGTGCGGCGCAGCAGCTGACCTTCAACAGCAGCGGCGCGCTGGTCGCGCCGGCCAACGGCAGGCTGAACTTCCCGGCGGTTTCGGTCAGCCCCGGCGCCGACCCGATGCAGCTCAGCCTGGACATGAGCAAGGCCACCCAGTTCGGCAATGCCTACGCGGCCAGCGCGATCAATCCGGACGGCTATCCGACCGGCATCCTGTCCAGCATCGACGTGTCGCGGGAAGGCGTGGTGCAGGCCAAGTATTCCAATGGCCAGAGCACGGCGCTCGGACAGCTGGCGATGGCCCAGTTCTCCAACGAACAGGGCCTGCGCCAGCTGGACAACACCAATTGGGCGGCATCGTTCGACTCCGGCACGCCGGTGATGGGGGCGGCCGGCAACGGCACCTTCGGCAGTGTGCAGGCCGGTGCGCTGGAGGCGTCCAACACGGCCGACCTTACCGCGCAGCTGGTCAACATGATCAAGGCGCAGCGCAATTACCAGGCCAACGCGCAGGTGATCTCCACCGACAACCAGCTGACCCAGACCATCATCAATATCCGCAACTGACGCAGCGCATTCTCCCTCCGCTTCGGGAGAGTGCATCGAGGTTTTCCATGGATCGTTCGCTCTATGTAGCCATGACCGGCGCCACGCAGATGATGCGCGAGCAGTCGGAGGTGGCGCACAACCTGGCCAACGCCGACACGGTCGGCTTCAAGGCGCAACTGTCGGCATTCCAGCCGCTGTCGGTGCAGGGCCCGGGCATGCCCACGCGGATCAACGGCGTGGCGCAGGGCCTGGGCGTGGACATGCGCGAGGGCGGCCAGATCGAGACCGGCCGCGAGCTGGACGTTGCCGTGCAGGGAGCGGGCTGGATCGCGGTGCAGGGCGCCGACGGCAGCGAAGGCTACACGCGTGCCGGCGAGCTGCGGCTGACCCCCGACGGCCTGCTCACCGACGCCCGCGGCAACCTGGTGCTCGGCGACGGCGGACCGATCAGCGTGCCGCAGGGCGCGCAGATGAACATCGGCGCCGACGGCACCGTTTCGGTGGTGCCGATGGGGCAGGGGCCGGAGACGATCGCCTCGGTCGGCCGCATCAAGCTGGTCAACCCGGCATCCGACCAGCTCGCGCTGGGCAGCGACGGACTGATGCACCTGAAGGACGGTGTCACGGCAGAGGCCGACCCGGCGGTGACCCTGAAGCCCGGCGTGCTGGAGTCCAGCAACGTCAACCCGTCGCAGACCCTGGTGCAGATGATCCAGCTGTCGCGCCAGTACGAGTTGCAGATCCGGGCCATCCACAGCGCCGACGAGAACGCGCAGTCGGCTTCGCGCCTGCTGCAGATGACCTGATCACACGAATTTCATAAAGACATCCAGACGTCCAGACGGAGTCCATCGACATGTTCTCATCCCTGTGGGTAGCCAAGACCGGCCTCGATGCGCAGCAGACGCGCATGGACGTGATCTCGAACAACCTCGCCAACGCCAACACCACCGGCTACAAGAGCGCGCGTGCCTCGTTCCAGGACCTGGTCTACCAGAACCTGCGCCAGCCGGGCGGGCAGACCACCGAGCAGACCCAGGCGCCGGCCGGCCTGATGCTGGGTACCGGCGTGCGCGTGGTGGGCACCGAAAAGCTGTTCACCCAGGGCAACATCGAGCAGACCGGCAACTCGCTGGACGTGGCCGTGCAGGGCCGCGGCTTACTGCAGGTGACGATGCCCGACGGCACCATCGCCTACACCCGCGACGGCTCGCTGCACATGGACCAGAACGGGCAGATCGTCACCGCCAACGGCTACGCGATCGACCCGGCCATCAGCGTACCGGCCAACGCGCAGAGCATCACCATCGGCAGCGACGGCACCATCAGCGTGAGCCTGCCGGGCCAGGCCGCGACACAGCAGATCGGCACCGTGCAGCTGGCCGACTTCATCAACCCAGCCGGCCTGCAGCCGAACGGCGACAACCTTTATCTGGAAACCGCCTCCAGCGGTTCGCCGCAGATCGGCCAGCCGGGCCTGAACGGCCTGGGCACGCTGGCGCAGGGCGCGCTGGAAAGCTCCAACGTCAACGTGGTGGAGCAGATGGTCGACATGATCGAGACCCAGCGCACCTACGAGATGAATTCCAAGGCGGTGTCCGCCGCCGACTCGATGCTGCAGTTCCTCACCAACAAGACCTGAGACGCGCCATGATGCTGGACCGTTGCCGTTTTCCGTTCGTGCTGTGCGCGCTGGCCCTGCTGGCCGGCTGCGCCAGCGGCCCGCGCGCGCACGACGACGCCGAATGGGCGCCGACGCCGCCGCCCGCGCAGCAGATCGCGCCGGCGCAGGCCGACGGCTCGATCTACCACGACCAGCAGAACATGGAGCTGTTCGCCGATCCGCGCGCGCACCGTGTCGGCGACATCCTCACCGTGGCGCTGGTGGAGAGCACGCAGGCCAGCAAGAAGGCCACCACCAGCACCAGCAAGACCGACAAGGCCAACATCGCCTCGCCGACGATTCTCGGCCAGGGGCTCTCGATCGGCGGCAAGGTGGCGAACATCGGGCTGGACGGCGAGCGCAGCTTCGACGGCGCTGGCTCCAGCACGCAAAGCAACCAGCTCACCGGGCAGATCACCGTCACCGTGGCGCAGCGCCTCACCAACGGCAACCTGCTGGTGCGCGGCGAGAAGTGGCTGACCATCAACCAGGGCCAGGAGCTGGTGCGCATCGCCGGCATCGTGCGCCCGCAGGACATCGGCCAGGACAACGTGGTGCCGTCCACCCGCGTCGCCGACGCGCGGATCAGCTACACCGGCCGCGGCACCCTGGCCGACGCGAACACGCGCGGCTGGTTGTCGCGCTTCTTCAATTCCAAGTGGATGCCCTTTTAAATGAAAATCCATTTGCCCACTCCCTATCCGGCTACGGAAAGGCACGAAGCCACGAACCCGCACGGCACCAACTCCCCCTCTCCCCGCGGGGGAGAGGGGGCCAAGGCGTGGCTCGCGTTTGGCATCGCGCTGTGCGTGCTGATGATCGCCCCCGCCCACGCCGACAAGATCCGCGACCTGGTGCAGGTGGCCGGCGTGCGCAGCAATCAGCTGATCGGCTATGGCCTGGTGGTGGGTCTGGACGGCTCGGGCGACCAGACCACGCAGGCGCCGTTCACCACGCAAAGCCTGGAAAACATGCTGCAGCAGTTCGGCATCACCGTGCCGGCCAGCGCGCGGCCGCAGCTGAAGAACGCCGCGGCGGTGATGGTGACGGCGGATCTGCCGCCGTTCGCCAAGCCGGGCCAGACCATCGACGTCACCGTCGCCTCGATCGGCAACGCCAAGAGCATCCGCGGCGGCCAGTTGCTGATGGCACCGTTGCGCGGCGCCGACGGTAACGTCTACGCGGTGGCGCAGGGCAGCGTGGTGGTCGGCGGCATCAGCGCGCAGGGCAAGAGCGGCTCCAGCGTGCAGGTGAACATTTCCGCCAGCGGGCGCATTCCCAACGGCGCCTCGGTGGAGCGCGTGGTGGCCTCCTCGTTTGCCGGCGGCGGCGACCTGATGCTGAACCTCAACACCGCCGACTTCACCACTGCCGGCCGGATCGCCACCGCGATCAACCAGGCTTATGGTGCGGGCACCGCGCAGCCGCTCGACGGCGGCTCGGTGTCCGTGCGCGGACCGCAGGACCCGGCGCAGAAAGTGGCGTGGCTGGGGGCGATCCAGAACCTCGACGTGCAGCCGGGCGATGCCCCGGCGCGGATCGTGGTGAACTCGCGCACCGGCACCGTGGTGATCGGTTCGGACGTGCGGGTCACGGCGGCCGCGGTGGCGCACGGCGCGATCCAGGTCACCATCGGCGAGCAGGCGCAGGTCAGCCAGCCGGCGCCGTTCAGCCAGGGTCAGACCGCGATCGTGCCGAGCAGCAGCGTGCAGGTCAGCGAAGAGGGCGCGCACATGTTCAAGTTCGGCCCCGGCGTGAGCCTGGACACCATCGTGCGCGCGGTGAACCAGGTCGGCGCCACGCCGAGCGACCTGATTTCGATCCTGCAGGCGCTGAAGCAGGCTGGCGCGCTGCATGCGGACCTCGTGGTGATCTGAGCCAGATGACGGGACCATGACGCCGATCAACAGCACATCGCCCGCGCTCGATACCTGGACCGAATTGTCCGGGTTCCAGCAGTTGCGCGCGCAGGCGCGCAGCGACGGCGGCAAGAGCGCGCTGCCGGCCGTGGCCAAGCAGTTCGAGGCGATCTTCACCCAGATGATGCTGAAGTCGATGCGCGACGCCAACGCCAGCACGGGCAGCGACATCGCCGGCAGCGAGCAGGTCGATTCGTACCGCGACATGTTCGACCAGCAGCTGTCGCTGAGCCTGGCGAACGGCCGCAACGGCCTCGGCATTGCGAAGATGCTGGTGCGCCAGCTTGGCGGCAAGCCGGATGCGGCCGCCGCCGACGTCCATGGCCCGTTGCCGGCACCCGTCGCCGACGTAACCAACGCCAACGTGCGCGCCTTGCTGCAACTGGGTGCCGACGGCGGTGCGGCGGACGGCGCCGACGGCACGGCCGGCAGCAGCGGCATCATGGCGATGCCCTCGACCGCCGACGCCGGCTCGGCGTGGCGCCAGGCGCTCGACCGCATGGCGCAAGGCGCGCTGGACGTGGCCGGCGCCGCAGCGAAGCTGCTGCCGGGCGGCGACCCGGTGGGCTTCGTCCGCGCGCTCGCGCCGCATGCCGAGCTGGCTGCGAAAAAACTTGGCGTGTCGGTACGTGCGCTGCTGGCGCAGGCGGCGCTGGAAACCGGCTGGGGCAAGCACCTGCCCAGCCATGGCGACGGCAGCAGCAGCAACAACCTGTTCGGCATCAAGGCCGGCAGCAGTTGGGATGGCGACAAGGTCAGCGTGCCCACGCTGGAGTACGAGAACGGCGTGGCGGTGCGCCGGCGCGACCAGTTCCGCGCCTACGACTCGCCGTCTGAATCATTCGCCGACTACGCCAGCCTGCTGGCCGACAGCCCGCGCTATGCGCAGGCGCTGGGCCAGGGCGAGAACATCGCCGGCTTTGCGCGCGCACTGGTGAACGGCGGCTACGCGACCGACCCATCGTACGTCGCCAAGATCACCGCAATCGCCAACAGCCCGCAGATGCGCGAGGCGCTGGCGACACTCCGACTGTCGGGCGAACTCAAGTGAACGCCCGTCCGGCCGTTATCGTTGTCACGTGCCGTGCCGTTCCGGCGGTGCTCCATGCGCTGAGGATGTTCCATGGCTGACATGCTTTCGACCGGCGTGTCCGGGCTGCTTGCCGCGCAGATCGGGCTCAGTACGGTAAGCCACAACGTGGCCAACGCGAACACCGACGGCTACAGCCGCCAGCTGGTGTCGTTCGGCGCCCGGCTGCCGGAAGGGCAGGGCAATTACTACGTCGGCACGGGCGTCAATACCGTGGCGGTGCAGCGTGCGTACAGCCAGTTCCTGAATAGTTCGCTGTGGTCGGCCAGCTCCGGACAGGGGCGCGCCAGCGCCATGGCCAGCCTCACCGGCCAGCTCAACAACCAGCTTTCCGGCAGCAGCAACCTGCAGACTTCGCTGGACAGTTTCTTTGGCGCCGTGCAGGACATGGCCAACGCGCCGTCGGATGCGGCTTCGCGCCAGGTGATGCTGGCCCGGGCCGGCGGACTTGCCAGCACGTTCCGGGCGCTGTCCGGCCAGTTCAACCAGCTTTCCGGCCAGGTGCAGCAGCAGATCGGCGACACCGTCGATTCGATCAACAGTGACAGCCAGTCGATCGCCAAATTGAACGGGCTGATCCGATCCTCGCAGGCCACCGACGGCACGCCGCCGGCCGACCTCCTCGACCAGCGCGATGCGCTGGTGAAGAAGCTGGCCGGCCAGGTCGGCATCAGCGTGGTGCCGCAGAACGACAACACCATCAGCGTGTTCGTGGGCAACGGCCAGGCGCTGGTCACCGGTACCGAGGCGTATGCGCTTGGCACCGCGCCCAACATGTACGACGCCACCCGCCAGGAAGTGATCGGCGCGGCCTCGGGCAACGTGCTCAGCGGTCGCATCGGCGGCGGCACCCTGGGCGCGCTGCTGGATTTCCGCAGCAACGTGCTGGATCCCGCGCAGAATCAGCTGGGCCGCACCGCGCAGGCACTGGCCAGCGCGTTCAATGCGCAACATGCGCAGGGCATCGACCTGCAGGGCAAGGTCGGCGGCACGTTCTTCGACGTCGCCGGCCCGACCGTGCAGGCGGCCAGCACCAACAGCGGCAGCGGCACGCTGGACGCAAGCATCGGCGACATCGGCGCGCTGACCGGCAAGGACTATGTGCTGAGCTACGACGGCAGCAACTGGAGCATGCGCGACACCAACGGCAGCAGCGTCGCGCTCGGCGGCAGCGGCACTGTCGCCGATCCGTTCACCGCTGCCGGGCTGAGCCTGGTGGTGGGCGGCAGCGCCAGTGCCGGCGACAGTTTCCGCGTGCAGCCCAGCCGCAACGCCACGACCAGATAGTCTGCCCCGTCGCGGGCGTAGGTCAGCGAGTTCGCGCGCGCCAGCCCGGTCTTGGCGCCCACCGTGTGCAGGATCAGCGCCGGCGGGCCGAACGGGATGATGTGCCCGATCCGTCCGTCGGTTGCCTTGTAGACCTTGTCGTGCAGCAGAAGCAGGGGCAGGCCGATATAGCGTTCCCACGGAGGCATGCTCATGGGCTCAATCCTGCGCGGCTTCGTCGAGTTGCGCCAGTGCCGCGCGCAGTAGCCGACCGGACTCCTCGCGATCGGCGTCGCGGCGCAGCAGCATGCCCTTGACAAAGGGCAGCTTGTCGCCGTTGCGGCGCGGTACGACGTGCAGGTGGACGTGGAACACGCTCTGAAAGGCGGCCTTGCCGTCGTTGATGACGATGTTGTTGCCGTCGGCGTGTAGCCCCGAGATCCGAGCCGC
>CAVPQF010000071.1:0-24669 GCA_963707225.1 uncultured Gammaproteobacteria bacterium | reverse complement strand
ATAACCAATTGCTGGCCCGCACAATGGCGGAAAGGAGGATTCGGAGGGGGATTTGTGGAAGTGGCGCGCCCGAGAGGATTCGAACCTCTGACCTTTGGCTTCGGAGGCCAACACTCTATCCAGCTGAGCTACGGGCGCGAAGGGGCCATAGCATAGCGTTTCGACCCCCGAACGTCCATCTTCGCGCCCAAGCGTGTTTTACGTCAGCGGTGCGCCGCGTATACTTAGCCACCCTGCGGTTCCTGGATCTGGCGATCCCCGAGCGGCGCTTGGAAACGATCCCTCCTTCCCCTATAAGGAGGTCCCTGTGTCCAGCACCTCACCAGTTCGTCCAGCATCAGCTGGCCGGCGTCGTCCTGGTCCCAGATGAAGGTCTGCACGTCGATCGACTGCCGCGCCGCGCGCACCAGGCTGATCCGCGCGGCCATGGCCGGCTCGGAGTCGTCGAGCAGGGTGACCACGTGCACCGGCCGCTCCGGCGTGGAGGCGGCCAGTGCCGCCGTGGCCGCGGCCAGCAGCGGCGACGGCAGCGCGCAATGGTCGGCCTGCGCGCAGCTGACACGGCGATCGGTGGTGGCGGTGACCACCGCATCGGCGCGGCGGATCTGCGCACGTGAAACGGTGCAGCCTTGCAGCAGAAGGAGTGCGAGCAGGAGCGGGAGCAGGAATTGGCGCAGGACGGGCATGGGCGAATGATACGGTCTGTGCATGCCATAGCCCGCGAGGCACCGGCGCGCATCGCATGGCCGCAGCGGATGGCGGCGCAACTTGCGCGGTCAGACCGGTCCTTGCGTCAGGGCGACCAGAACGCGTCCAGGCGGGCGTTGCCCGGCTCCAGTGCGCTGTCCAGGTGCAACACGGCGAGCGCACCGGGAGGCATGCCGCGGAATTCGTCGGAACGGCCTTCGACCAGCAAGGCGACCAGCCGCTCCATGCCGGGATTGTGGCCGACCAGCAGCACCGTGCCGGCATCGGCGTGCTGGTCGAGCAGGGCCAGCAGTTCGCCGGGCGAGGCGTCGTAGATCTCGTTGGCCTGCTGCGGTACCGGTGCGTTGTCGATCGCGGCCAGCGCCAGCCGGGTGGTCTCGTCGGTGCGCCGGGTCGGCGAGCACAGCACGCGGTCCGGACGCAGGCCGTGTGCGGCCAGCCATAGCCCGGCGGCCTGGGCTTCCTGCTCGCCGCGCGCACTGAGCGGGCGCTGCTGGTCGTCGCCGGCGGTTTCTATCGGCACGGCTTCGGCGTGTCGCAACAGGATCAGTTCGTGCATGGGGGACTCCGGGATGGTTGCGCGAGGCGCGCGATGAAGATCGGGAGGGGCGCGCTTCAGTGCTGGCGCTTGATCCAGCGCAACAGGGCCTTCCAGTCCTGCTGGTGGCTGCGGACCTGTTCGGATTGGTAGTCGAAGATGCCCTTGCCGAGGCCGCTCAGCAGCACGTAGGCCTGGCTGTCGCGCAACTGCGCGGCGATCGGGAACGGCGATTGCCCGGCGAGCTGGGCGACCGCATCCTGGCTGGCGTGGGTCCACGGCTTGAGCCGGTTGGCGACCAGCGCCACCGGCAGCTTGCCACGGTGGATGCGGTTGATCGACTGCAGCTCGGCGAGGAAGTGCAGCGTGGCGTCGAGGTCGAACGAGGACGGCAGCACCGGCACCAGCAGCACGTCGGCGACGTCGATGTAGGGTTCCAGTTCGCGCTCGCCGGAGCCGGCGGCAGTATCGATCAGCAATTGCTGGGTGTCCGGCGGCACCCGTTGCAGGCCGCGGCGGCCGCCTTCGAGCGCCAGCACGCCGGGGACGTTGTCCGGTCTGAGTTCGGCCCAGCGGAAGCTGGAGTGTTGCCGGTCGGCGTCGATGATCGTGGTGTGCTGCCCCGCCTGTGCCCAGTGCGACGCCAGTTGCGTCACCAGTGTGCTCTTGCCGCAACCACCCTTGCTGCTTGCCACCAGCGTCGTAAGCATCGGATCGCCCCTGCCACGGAAGGTGGACCAAGCCTACCGGGCAAGGCGGCAAAGGGGAATCCCGTGTGCGGCGAGGAGTGAGTGGAGAGGAGTGAAGAGTGAGAGGCGTGCCGCGTCTTCGGCTTCTCTCTCACTCCTCATTTCTCGCTTTTCGCTCCCGCCGGGTGCCAGTCGGCAGGGGCTTCGGCCGGGATGCCGCTATCGCGCAGGGCGGCCAGTTGCAGGCTCATTTCGGTGCCGCCGTTGCGGGCCAGCGCCAGCAGGCGCTGGGCCAGCGCCGCATCGTCCTGCGCCCGGGCCAGCAGCTGGGCGAAGCTCTGTACCTGCCAGGTCAGGTTGCGGCGGGCGTCCTTCGCTTCCTGCTGTTGCGCCGGATCATCGGCCAGCACTTCGCGCAGGTGCAGGCCGAGCGAACGCGCCAGCGGGCTGGAACCCCACTCGAGGGTCTTGCCCAGGGCCAGGCAATCGGCCTTGATCGAGGCGTCGTCGCCGGCGTTCTCGCACAGCTTGGCGACCAGCTGCAGGCTTGGCTGCGGTTGGGTCGTGGCCAGGCCGAAGACCAGCACGGTCTGCATGCCCACTGCGCCACCCGGATGGGCGGGATCCAGCGTGTCGGCTGGCGGCGGCAATACGCCCACCGAGTTGGCCAGCGCCTGCAGGCTGGTGCCGGCGTAGTCGTCGTAGAGTTTCGCCGCGGCCGCCTTGGCCAGGTCGTCGCGGGCGGCGTCCTGTTGCATGCCGCGGGCGTCGGCGCCGAGCTTGAGCAGCCATACCGCCGCGTTGTCCGGCGCCTGGCCGAGCAGGTGCTCCAGCGCCACGGCATTCGGGCAGGCGTCGGCGTTGCTGTCGCAATCGGCCAGTTGCATCCAGTACACCGCCGCGCCGGCGCCTTCGGCCTGGGTGGCGCGTTCGATCAGGCGGTGGAAGCTGTTGCCCGGGGTCTGGTTGAACAGTGGCCGCGCCAGCAGGGCGGCGCCGAGCAATCGCAACGGATCGCCGCCCGGCGCCAGCACGCTGACCAGATCCCGCTGGAACGCGAGCTGGGCCTTGTCGCGGGTTTGGGCGGCCTTGTCCGGCGTGCCGCGGATCTTGCCGGCGGCGATCTTGCTGGCAAATGCCGGCGCGACGGCCAGCGACAGGGCGCACGTCAGGGCGAGGCAGCGCAATCCACGCATCATGGGCTTCGAGTCCGCAGTGAAAGCGCGCAGCATACCTCCCGCGGATTAAGCGCGGCTGATCCATCGGCCGGCGAAGACGGATCGGGGCGGCAAGGCTTGCTAGGATGGGTGCCCCCGGCGCAGGGCCGCGCCCCATGTCATCGTTCGGGAGACGCGTAGTGGATCATCTGTCGACGCTCGCCAATGGCGCACCCTGGTTTGTCGGCTGGGGCACGCTGGCCTTGATCAATGCCGCCCTGGCGCAGGGCAAGAACCGCAGCGGCCTGCTGTGGTTCCTGCTGTCGCTGCTGTTCGGCCCGCTCGCCACGCTGCTGCTGGTGCTGTTGCCGAAGGTGCGCGCGAAGATGTTTTGAGCGCCGGGATCTCAAATCCCGGCTTATTCGCCCAACGCCTCGCGCATGAACTCCGGTTGCGCCAGCGCGCCCTTGTGGATGTCGGCGTTGTAGTAGCGGGTCGGGAAATTCTTGCTCAGCGCGCCGCGTTCGCGGAAGCCGGACAGGTCGCCGCCCTTGCGCGCCATCGTGCAGCTCCACCAGCCGGTCGGGTAGCATGGCTGCGGGAACGGCAGCGTCTTCACCGCGTTGAAGCCGGTGGTGCGCATGGCCGAGCGCATCGACTTGATCAACTCCAGGTGCGCCAGCGGCGATTCGCTCTGCTGCACCAGCAGGCCGCCGTGACGCAGCGCCTTGTAGCAGCTGGCGTAGAACGCGGCGTTGAACAGGCCTTCGGCCGGGCCGACCGGGTCGGTCGAGTCGACGATGATCAGGTCCAGCGAGTCGGGCTCGGCGTCGGCCATGTACTTGATGCCGTCGATGAACAGCAGTTCGGCGCGCGGGTCGCCGTTGGACTCGCACAGCTCGGGGAAATACTGCTCGGCCAGCCGGGTCACGCGCTCGTCGATCTCCACCTGCACCGCGTGTTCGACTTCCTCGTGCCTGAGCACCTCGCGCAGCGTGCCGCAGTCGCCGCCGCCGATGATCACCACTCGCTTGGCGCGCGCATGGGTGAACAGTGCCGGGTGGGTCATCATCTCGTGGTAGAAGAAGTTGTCGCGCGTGGTCAGCATCACGCAGCCGTCGATCACCATCAGGTTGCCCCAGTCGGTGGTCTTGTGGATCTCGATGGTCTGGAACGGGGTCTTTTCCGCATGCAGCAGTTGCTCGGTGCGGAAACCGATGGAGGAGCCGGAGGCCTGGTGCGCTTCGGTGAACCAGCTGGCTTCATTCGGAGTGGGCTGCTGCGACATGGCGGGTGTTCCTGACGAACCGGGTGGAAGGACAAAGACCGCCAATTGTAGCGATAACCGCGGTGAACGTCCCGAGAGCGGGCCGGTGGCTCGTGCGCATATCGTCACAGGCGCCCATTACAATGGCGGCTGGCCTGGCCGGCGCAACGCGCCGGCGGCCGACCAGTCCGATCGGCCCCGCGGCGTGCGAGGCTTCCGGTCGCTCGGGCTCGTGCTCTTGTGGAGCAAAGCGTCAAGGCTCGCCGCTGCGACGACATCATTCGTTTGCACGAGGAGCAACGCTGATGGCGAACCATTGGACTACCGACACCGCGCGTCACACCTATGCCGTGCCGCACTGGGGCGACGGCTACGTCGACGTGAGCACGGCCGGCGAAATCGTGATGCGTCCGCGCGGCGCGTACGGCCCGGCGCTGTCGCTGCCAAAAATTGTCGAGCGCGCCCGCGCCGAAGGCCTGCGGCTGCCGCTGCTGGTGCGCTTCCCCGACATCCTGGCCGACCGCCTGGCGCGATTGCAGGGCGCGTTCGCCCAGGCGATCGCCGAGCACGGCTACGCCGGCGGCTATACCGCTATCTATCCGATCAAGGTGAACCAGCAGTGCGGCGTGGCCGGCGAGCTGGTCGCCGCCGGCACGCACGGCTTCGGTCTCGAGGCCGGTTCCAAGCCGGAGCTGATGGCGGTGCTGGCGATGGCGCGGCCCGGCTCCATCGTGATCTGCAACGGCTACAAGGACCGCGAATACATCCGCCTGGCGCTGATCGGGCGCAAGCTCGGCCTGTGCGTGCACATCGTGATCGAGAAGCTGTCCGAGCTCGACCACGTGTTCAGCGAGGCGCAGGCGCTGGGTGTGGAACCGCTGCTCGGCGTGCGCGTGCGGCTCGCCTCGATCGGTGCCGGCAAGTGGCAGAACACCGGCGGCGACAAGGGCAAGTTCGGGCTGTCGCCGCAGCAGGTGCTGAGCCTGATCGAGCGGCTGGATCGCGCCGGCCTCAAGCACACGCTGAAGCTGCAGCACTTCCACATGGGCTCGCAGATCTCCAACGTGCGCGACATCGCCAACGGCATGCGCGAGGCCACGCGTCACTTCGTCGAGCTGAAGCGGATGGGCGTGCCGCTGGAAATCGTCGACGTCGGCGGCGGCCTCGGCGTGGACTACGAGGGCTCGCGCTCGCGCAGCCACAATTCGATCAACTACTCGATCGAGCAGTACGCCTCGACCATCGTGCAGTCGCTGGCCGAGGCGGTGGCTGCCGAAGGCCTGGAGGCGCCGCACATCCTCACCGAGGCCGGCCGCGCGATGACCGCGCACCACGCGGTGATGGTGGTCAACGTGACCGAGGTCGAGGAAGTGCCGACCGGCGCGATCCCGCCGCCATGCGCGGACGAGCCGCCGGTGCTGCGCCGCCTGCGCGAGACCTGGGAAGAACTGGACCGGCGCCCGGCGCTGGAACTGTTCCACGAGGCCCAGCATCACCTGAGCGAAGGCCAGACGCTGTACGCGCTGGGCCAGCTGGCGCTGGCCGACCGCGCGCGGCTGGACGAGATGTACTACGCGATCGCCGGCGCCGTGCGGCTGCGCCTGCTGCCGGCCGAACGCTCGCACCGGCAGGCGCTGGACGAGCTGGACGAGAAGCTGGTCGACAAGTACTTCGTCAACTTCTCGGTGTTCGAATCGATCCCCGACGTGTGGGCGATCGGGCAGATCTTCCCGATCGTGCCGATCGCCCGGCTCGACGAGCAGCCGACGCGGCGCGGCGTGATCGTCGACCTCACCTGCGATTCGGATGGCCGCATCGACCACTACGTCGACGCCGAGGGCGTCGACGTGAGCCTGCCGCTGCACGCGCTGCGGAACGGCGAAAGCTACCGGCTCGGCATCTTCATGGTCGGCGCCTACCAGGAGACGCTGGGCGACATCCACAACCTGTTCGGCGACACCGACGCGGTCAACGTGCGCGTGGACGGCGATGGCTACACCTTCGCCCACGTGCGCCGCGGCGACACCACCGACCTGATGCTCGACTACGTCGGCTACGACCTCGAAGTGCTGCGCCAGAGCTACCGCGAGCGCATCGCCGCCGCGGGCGTGACCGGCGCGGAAGCCGGGCAGTTGTACGACACGCTCAACGGCGGACTCACCGCGTACACCTATCTCGCTGAAGAATCGCATTGATCTAAAAGCCCCTCTCCCTCTGGGAGAGGGGTTGGGGTGAGGGTTCGGTCGGAGCGAGGAATTCCGCTCCGACCGAACCCTCATCCGGCCCTTTGGGCCACCTTCTCCCGGAGGGAGAAGGGAACAGCATTCAGCTTATTCTTGATCGTTACAGGAGCAACGCATGACAAGTCTCAACGGCAAGGTCGCCCTGATCACCGGCGCGGCCAGCGGCCTCGGCAAGGCGATCGCCGAGCTGTACGCGCAGCACGGCGCCAGCGTGGCGGTCGCCGACATCAACCAGGACGCCGCGGACAAGGTGGCGGACGAAATCAATGCCGCCGGCGGCAAGGCGCTCGGCGTGGCGATGGACGTCACCAGCGAGGACGCGGTCAACGCCGGCACCGACAAGGTGGTCGCGGCGTTTGGCCGTCTGGACGTCCTGATCTCCAACGCCGGCGTGCAGATCATCAACCCGATCGAGCAGTTCGCCTTCGCCGACTGGAAAAGGATGCTGGCGATCCACCTGGACGGCGGCTTCCTCACCACCAAGGCCGCGCTGAAGCACATGTACCAGGACGACGGCAGCGGCAACAGCCGCGGCGGCATCGTGATCTACATGGGCTCGGTGCACTCGCACGAGGCGTCGAAGCTGAAGTCGGCCTACGTCACCGCCAAGCACGGACTGCTCGGCCTGGCCCGCACCCTGGCCAAGGAAGGCGCGCCGCACAACGTGCGCTCGCATGTGATCTGCCCGGGTTTCGTGCGCACGCCCCTGGTCGAGCGGCAGATTCCCGAGCAGGCCAGGGAGCTGGGCATCAGCGAGGACGAGGTGATCCGCAACGTGATGCTGAAGGACACCGTCGATGCCACCTTCACCACCGTCGAGGACATCGCGCAGACCGCGCTATACCTGGCCACCTTCCCTTCTGCCGCGCTGACCGGGCAGTCGATCGTGGTCAGCCACGGCTGGTTCATGCAGTAAGCAATCCGGCCGCGCCTGCTGCTTGGTGCTCAGTCGCGGTGCACCTGCAGGCCGGCGGACGATTGGCTGACCGGCATCATCTCGATGCGGTTGATGTTGAGGTGCGGCGGCAGGTTGGCGATCCACCAGATCGTGTCGGCGATGTCGCCGGCGGTGATCGGCTGGGCGCGGGCATAGAGCTGGTCGGACGCGGCCTGATCGCCGCCGGTGCGCACCAGGGTGAATTCGGTCTCGGCCATGCCCGGTTCCACCGAGGTCACGCGCACGCCGGTGCCGTGCAGGTCGCTGCGCAGGTTCTGCGAGAACTGGGTGACGAAGGCCTTGGTGCCGCCGTACACGTTGCCGCCGCGGTAGGCGTAGCTGCCCGCGATCGAGCTGATGTTGACGATCGCGCCGCGGCGCTCGATCAGCTGCGGCAGCAGCAGGTGGGTCAGCGACACCAGGGCGGTGACGTTGACGTCGATCATCTGCTTCCACTGCGCCAGGTCCGCCTGCGGCGCCGGCGCGATGCCCAGCGCCAGGCCGGCGTTGTTGACCAGCAGGTCGATGCCGGCGAACGCGGGCGACAGGTTCGCGTGCGCGGAGCGCATCGCCGCCTCGTCGCGCACGTCGAACGCCGCCGCGTGCACGCGCTCGGCGCCGTGCTGCGCGACCAGGCGCTGCAGCCGTTCGGCACGGCGGCCGCTGGCGATCACCCGCCAGCCGCCAGCCACGAAACGCTCCGCGGTGGCAGCGCCGAACCCGGAGGTGGCGCCGGTGATCCAGACGGTCTTGGTGGTCATGCGGGGAAGTTTAGCGGGGATGGTCGCGGCAGGCTCAGCGGCCTTCCTTCAGTGCGATCGCGTTGATGCCGGCACCGGCCAGACGCTGCTTGGTCGACTCCAGATCGGTGGCCGAGCGGAACGGGCCGAGGCGCACGCGGTTGTAGGTCTGTCCGCCGATGTTGACCGACTGCACCTTCGCCACGAAGCCCTGCAGCGCGAGTTTCGCCTTCAGCGTTTCCGCATCGGCGGCGTTCGGGAAGGCGCCGACCTGCAGCAGGTAGCCGCTGCCGGCACCGGGTTGCGGCACGGCGGTGGCGGGTGCGGCGGTGACGTCCTGGCTGACTGCGGCCGGTGCATTGGCCGGCGCCGCCGTCGGCGCGGCCTGAGCGGCCTGCTGCGCCTGCAGCTGTGCCGCCTGCTGCTGCTTCTGTTGCTGCTCGACGCGCGCCTGCGCACTGATCTCGGCGTCGGGGATGCGCACTTCTTTTTCCGACAGCACCGAATAGAAGTCGAATTGCGGCTTCTTCGGCGCGTTGTCGCCGGTCGATTCGAGCACGCCCGGTGCGCTGCCGCGTTCGGCCGTGGCCTGCGGATTCGCCTGTGGGCCGTCGGCCTTGCGCAGGCTGGTCAGCAGGCTGCCGCGCATCATCACCGCCATCAGGATCGCGCCGGCCACCAGGCCGATGACCGCGTAGCCCCAGCCCGGGAACCCGTTGCTGCCATTGCGCACGGCCTGTCGGCCCCTGCCCCTGCGTGCTGCCATTACATCTTCTCCGGGGCGCCGAGGCCCAACAAATCCAGACCATTCTTCAACACCTGGCGGGTCGCCACCACCAGCGCCAGGCGCGCGTTGCGCAGCGCGGCGTCCTCGACCAGGAACTGGTGCGAGTTGTAGTAGGTGTGGAACGCGTTGGCCAGCTCGCGCAGCCACGCCGCGACCAGGTGCGGCTCCAGGTTCGCCGCCGCGGCCTCGACCAGCTCAGGGTACTTCGACAGCTCGGTCAGCAGGATCTGCTCGTGCTCGTTGTCCAGCCGGTCGAGGTGGGCGAGACCGTCGGCGAGGTCGACCGTGAAGCCCTTCTCCGGCGCCTGGCGCAGCACGCTGCACACGCGGGCATGCGCGTACTGGATGTAGTACACCGGGTTGTCGTTCGACTGCGAACGCGCCAGATCGATGTCGAACACCAGCTGCGAGTCGGACTTGCGCGAGATCAGGAAGTAGCGCGTGGCGTCCTTGCCGACCTCGTCGATCAGGTCGCGCAGGGTGACGTAGCTGCCGGCGCGCTTGGAGATCTTCACCTCCTCGCCGCCCTTCATCACCGTCACCATCTGGTGCAGCACGTATTCCGGCCAGCCCTTGGGAATGCCGCAATCGAGCGCCTGCAGGCCGGCCTTCACCCGCGCCAGCGAGCCGTGGTGGTCCGAGCCCAGCTCGGTGATGGCGCGTTCGTAGCCGCGCTGCCACTTGTCGAGGTGGTAGGCCACGTCGGGCAGGAAGTAGGTGTAGGTGCCGTCGGACTTGCGCATCACGCGGTCCTTGTCGTCACCGAAATCGGTGGTGCGCAGCCACAGCGCGCCGCCTTCCTCGTAGGTGTGACCGTGTGCGACCAGTTCGCGCACGGTCTCCTCCACCTTGCCGTCGCTGTACAGCGACGACTCCAGGAAATAGGTGTCGAAGCCCACGCCGAACGCCTGCAGGTCCAGGTCCTGTTCGCGGCGCAGGCTGGCCACGGCGAAGCGGCGGATCGCCTCGAGGTCGTCGACGTCCCCGGTCGCGGTCACCGTCTCGCCATCGGCGACCACCGACTCGCGATCGAGGTAGGCGCGCGCCACGTCGGCGATGTAGTCGCCGCGGTAGCCGTTCTCCGGCCAGCTGCTGTCGTCCGGGGTGATCCCGCGCGCGCGCGCCTGCACCGAAATCGCCAGGTTGGCGATCTGCACGCCGGCATCGTTGTAGTAGAACTCGCGCTTCACGTTCCAGCCAGTGGCGGCGAGCAGGCGGCTCAGGCAGTCGCCGATCGCCGCGGCGCGGCCGTGGCCGACATGCAGCGGGCCGGTCGGGTTGGCCGAGACGAACTCCACGCCGACCGTCCTGCCGTGGCCGCTGGCGCTGCGCCCGTAGGCGTCGCCTTCGGCCATGATCCGGCGTACCTCGGCGTGGTACGCGCCGGCGCCGAGGAAGAAATTGATGAAGCCGGGGCCGGCGATCTCGACCTTCTCCACCAGGGTATTTCCCGGCAGCGCGGCGACCAGCTTCTCCGCCAGCTCGCGCGGCTTGGCGCGTGCCGCTTTGGCCAGCAGCATCGCCACATTGCTGGCGAAATCGCCATGTTCGCGGCTGCGCGCGCGCTCGATCACGAAGCCGGGCAGGCTCAGATCGGCAGGCAGGGTGGCATCGTCTTGCAGGGACTGGATCGCCTGCAGCACCAGTTCGCGCAGCTGTTCTTTCACGGATGGGGTCGGTTTCGTGATGGAACCGCCAATCCTAACAGACCGCCATGCCGGCGAAACGCGCCGGGAGAGGCCGTCACGGCGTGGCTGAGGGAGCAACACCGCATCGACCGGATTTTGATGCGCCGCGGCGAGCCGCCCTGTGGATAAGTCTGTGGGGAAAGCGACAGCCGGTGGTTTCAGGTTTGCTCGGGAGCGCCGGAAAGTCAGCCATCGAATGAAATTATCAAACTATATCAATAAGTTGCATTGATAATCTAGAGTCCGGGACCCGATAGGCGCGGCAAGTGCCGGTATCACCGTTTTGTGCATAAGTTTCGGCACCTTGGCGGCGCTTTCGAGGACCGCGCGGCGTCATCGGTTTGTCATGCGGCGCTGCGATACTGGCCCGGTCGCGACATGAACTCCCCTCCATGGCGTGGCGACGGAGACGCCGCTCTCTCCACCTCCCCCAATCGGCCCTGCGGCGTGGCTTGTGCCACGCCGTTTTTTTTGGTGCGCCCGGCAGGGCGCACCTGCCTGGAGGTGAAAGTCCTCTACTCGCCCGGCAAGATGGTATGGACGCCTCCCTCTACGCCAGCTTGCGGCGAGAGGTAAGCGAAGGTAGGTGAGGACCCTCCGCAGGCTGGTCCTGAGCGTGGCGAAGGATGCGCGCAGCGCACAAAGGGCGACGCTGCAAGGCGGAGCGAGAAGTCAGCCGAGGCCATGGCAGGTGCGGTACGACCGAAGGGCCGAACCTGTCACGAGTGGCAAGTCACGCGTGCTCTCTGCGCGTCTTGGGCAGGAGTTCCGGTGCAAGCCGGGAGCCTTGGTCAGAGCTGGAAGGGCCGGAAGTCCGGAAGGTGATCGGGGTATCCATGGGACGACAGGCGACACGACGAACGAAACAGGTTCAAGGCCTCGAAGTTCGCGTGAACGACATGGCCGACAGGAACCGCCGCATGCGGAACCGCACGTACGGTGGTGTGGGAGGGGCCGGACGATTCCGGTCCCCTGCCCGATGCCCGTGGACAGGCTCTCAGATCAGGCCGCGGGCCGCCATCGACACCGGCTCGCCGCTGCCGATCACCAGGTGGTCGAGCACGCGTACGCCGACCAGCTGCAGCGCGTCGCGCAACTCGTGGGTGATCGCGCGGTCGGCGGCGCTTGGTTCGGCCACGCCCGAGGGGTGGTTGTGGGCGAAGATCACCGCGCAGGCGTTGTGCTGCAGGCAGGCCCGCACCACCTCGCGCGGATGCACGCTGGCGCCATCGACGGTGCCGCGGAACAGCTCCTCGAACGCCAGCACGCGGTGGCGGTTGTCCAGGTACAGGCAGCCGAACACCTCGTACGGCAGATGGCGCAGGCGTGCGCGCAGGTAGTCGCCGCTGTCGCGCGGATTGCCCAGGCTGGGTTTCTCCAGCAGCTGTTCGGCCAGGCTGCGTCGGGCCAGCTCCAGCGCGGCGGCGATGCGGGCGCGTTTGGCCGGTCCCAGTCCGCCGACGCGGATGTTCTGCTCGGTGCGGCCGAGCAGGGCGCCCAGGCTGCCGGCGGTATTCAGCAGTTCGCGGCCCAGCGCCAGCGCGTCCTTGCCGCGACTGCCGCTGCCCAGCAGCACCGCCAGCAGCTCGGCATCGGACAGCGCGCTGCTGCCACGCGCCAGCAGTTTTTCACGGGGACGTTCGCCTTCGGGCCAGTCGCGGATGCTCATGCCCCCAACTTGCCCGGTGGCGCCGTCGCCGGGCAGCGGGCAAGACGAGTGAATCCGGTAAGCTAGGCCTCTGCCCGATTGTCAGGCCCGCCTTACATGAGTCTTGCCCAACGCCGCATCCTGCTCGGAGTGTCGGGCGGCATCGCCGCCTACAAGTCCTGCGAACTGGTCCGCCGCCTGCGCGATCTCGACGCCGAGGTGCGCGTGGTAATGACCGAGGGCGCCACCCACTTCGTCAGCCCGACCACGTTCCAGGCGCTGTCCGGCCAGGCCGTGCGGGTCAGCCTGTGGGACGCGCAGGCCGAGGCGGCGATGGGTCATATCGAACTGGCGCGCTGGGCCGAACGCATGCTGGTGGCACCGGCCAGCGCCGATCTGCTGGCACGGCTGGCACACGGCATGGCCGACGACCTGCTGACCACGCTGTGCCTGGCCAGTGCCGCGCCGCTGTACCTGGCGCCGGCGATGAACCAGCAGATGTGGGCGCACCCGGCGGTGCAGGCGAACATCGCCACCTTGCGCCGGCACGGCGCGCGGCTGCTGGGGCCGGCGGTGGGCGACCAGGCCTGCGGCGACATCGGCAGCGGCCGCATGCTGGAGCCGCACGAATTGCGCGACGCGCTGGTGGCCTCGTTCGGCGACCGTTCGCTGGCCGGGTTGAAGGTGCTGGTCAGCGCCGGCCCGACCTACGAGGACATCGACCCGGTGCGCTTCATCGGGAACCGCAGCTCCGGCCGCATGGGTTTCGCGGTGGCTGAAGCCGCCGCCCGGGCCGGTGCCGAGGTGACCCTGGTGGCCGGGCCGGTGAGCCTGTCCACGCCGGCCGGCGTGGCCCAACGCGTCGACGTGCGCAGCGCGGCGCAGATGCATGCGGCGGTACTGGCCGCCGCCGCACGGGCGGACATCTATATCGGCGCGGCGGCGGTCGGCGACTACCGCCCGCTCGACGTATCCGCGCAGAAGCTGAAAAAGCACGACGGCAGCGAGCTGACCCTGCGCCTCGGCGAGAATCCGGACATCCTGGCCAGCCTTTCCGCGCAAACCGCGCACCCGTTCCTGGTCGGATTCGCCGCGGAGACGCATGATGTGGCGAGCTATGCGCAGGGCAAGCTGCGCCACAAGGGGCTGGACATGATTGCGGCAAACCAGGTGGGCGGCGGCCTCGGTTTCGAGGCGGCCGACAATGCGTTGACCTTGTACTGGGCCGACGGCGCGGCCGAGCTGCCGCGGGCGGCGAAGCCCGAGCTGGCGCGCCAGCTGATCGCCCACGTGGCCGAACGCTACCGGGCGGCGCGCGGATGACGATCGACGTCGAGCTGAAGATCCTCGATCCGCGTCTCGGCCACAGCATCCCGCTGCCGCAGGCGGCCACCCCCGGCAGTGCCGGCATGGACCTGCGCGCCGCGCTGGATGCGCCGCTGACCCTGGCGCCGGGCGAAAGCGCCCTGGTACCCAGCGGCATCGCGATCCACATCGGCGACCCGGGCTGGTGCGCACTGGTCGTGCCGCGCTCGGGGCTGGGCCACAAGCACGGCCTGGTGATGGGCAACCTGGTCGGCGTGATCGATGCCGACTACCAGGGCCCGCTGATGATTTCGTGCTGGAATCGCGGCAGCCAGTCGTACACCATCGCGGTGGGCGACCGCATCGCCCAGCTGTTGCTGGTGCCGGTGGCGCAGGCACGGTTGAACGTCGTGACCGAGTTCGCGCCGAGCGAGCGCGGCGGCGGCGGGTTCGGTTCCACCGGCATCCAATAATCAGCAGGGCCGGCCCGAACGGATCGGGCCGGCCCCCGGCTACAGCCGCGGGGGGCGGGTATGGCTTTGAACATCGCGAACGAACGGCAGCGAGGCCCGCGGATCGACTGGCAGGCCCTGCTGCCGCTGGCCGGCGGTACCTTGCTGCTGCTGCTGGGCCTGTTCTGCGCCTGGCAGACCTGGCTGATTGCCGACGAAGGCAATGCGATCCAGCGCGTGCACATGGCCCAGGACGAAGCCGTCAAGGCGCTGTCCGGGGAGATCGCCAGCCAGCGCGGTGCGGTCGAAAAAGTGCTGGCGGGCGTGGACCCGGCAACGCTGATGAGCGATCCGGCGCGATCCGCCGCGGCGCTGCGCCAGCAACTGCCACAGGCGAAGAAGCTGGAGTTGTACAGCGGCGACCTCAACGAGGTGCTCAAGGCCAATTACCGCGAGTTCGGCTATGCCAAGGCGGCGCAGCTGATGGCCGCGCAGAGTGCCGATGGCGTGCCGCTGGCGCAGAGCGTCTCCTATGGCAACGGCGATCGCCGGCTGAGCCTGGTGATTCCGCTGGGGCCGCCGCAGCAAGCCCAGGCCTGGGCCTGGGTGGAACTGCCGTTTGCCCCGCTGAGACAACGTTTCGATGCGATTTCGCCGGCCGGCGGCCGGCTCGACCTGCGCCAGGGCGACGACAGCGGCTACGTGCAGCTGTTCTCGCACGGCACCACCTCGGCCGAAGCCGAAGCGGCCGGCAGGCCGATCGCGGGCAGCGTGTTCAGCGTCGGTGCCGGCCTGCCGGGCGCCTTCATCGTGTTGCCGCGTTCGTGGCTGCTGAGCGGGCTGCTGACCTTGTTCAGCCTGGGCGGTGGCGGCTATCTGCTGTGGCTGCGCCTGCGCCACCTGCGGGCACCGGTGCCGTCCAAAGCGGAACAGCCTGAAGCACCGGTCGAAGTCCGCAAGCCTGCCGCGGTCCGAGTCCGGCCGCCGGCACCGGCGGCGCCAGCACCGGTAGCCGCCGCGACCAGCGTGGATCCGAGCATCTTCCGCGCGTACGACGTGCGCGGCGTGGTCGGCAAGACCCTGAACAAGGACGTGGCGCGCGCGCTCGGCCAGTCGATCGGCACGCTGATGGGCGAGAAGGGCCTGCGCGAGATCGTGGTCGGACGCGACGGCCGGCTGTCCGGTCCGGAGCTGGCCGGCGCGCTGGCCGAGGGCCTGCGCAAGGCCGGCGTGGACGTGATCGACATCGGCGCGGTGCCGACCCCGGTGGTGTACTACGCCACGTACCGCTTCAACACCGGCTGCGGCGTGGCGGTCACCGGCAGCCACAATCCGCCGGACTACAACGGTTTCAAGATCGTGGTCGGCGGCGAGACGCTGTCCGAAGGCGCGATCCAGGACCTGTACCAGCGCATCGTCGGCGGCGCGCTGGCCAGCGGCGGCGGCGGTGGCCTGCGCCAGGTCGACGTGGCGCCGGACTACATCGAGAAGATCGTTGCCGACGTGCTCGCCGAGCGCCGCCTGAAGGTCGTGGTCGACTGCGGCAACGGCATTCCCGGTGCGATCGCGCCGCAGGTGCTGGAAGGTGTCGGTTGCGAGGTGGTGCCGCTGTACTGCGACGTCGACGGCACGTTCCCGAATCATCATCCGGACCCGTCCGATCCGGCCAACCTGGAAGACCTGATCCTCGCGGTCAGGCAGACCGGGGCCGACCTGGGCCTGGCATTCGACGGCGATGGCGACCGCCTCGGCGTGGTCACCCGTGCCGGCGAGATCGTCTACCCGGATCGCCTGCTGATGCTGTTCGCGCGCGACGTGCTGTCGCGCCAGCCCGGCGCCACGATCATCTACGACGTGAAGTGCACCAGCCACCTGAAGGGTCAGATCCTGGATGCCGGCGGCAGCCCGCTGATGTGGCGCACCGGGCATTCGCTGATCAAGGCGAAGATGCGCGAAACCGGCGCCGAGCTGGCCGGCGAGATGAGCGGGCACTTCTTCTTCAAGGAGCGCTGGTACGGCTTCGATGACGGCGTCTACGCCGCCGCCCGGCTGCTGGAGATCCTCGCCGGCGACCTGCAGGGGCGCAGTCCGGAGGAGATCTTCGCGACGTTGCCGAATAGCGTCTCCACCCCGGAGCTGAAGGTCGAGCTGGCCGAAGGCGAGCACTACCGCTTCATGGACAAGCTGCGCCAGCAGGCCAGCTTCGAAGACGCCACCCTGGTCACCATCGACGGCATGCGTGCGGACTGGCCGGACGGCTGGGGGCTGGTGCGCGCGTCGAATACCACGCCGGTGCTGGTGCTGCGTTTCGAGGCGGACAATCCGGTCGCGCTGAAGCGGATCCAGCAGGTCTTCCGTCAGCAGTTGCTGGCGGTGGATTCCGGACTGAAGCTGCCCTTCTGAACAGCGCGGGCCACGAAAGGTCCGGGGCTCACTCCTGCGGATGATGGAGCGGGCATCGCCGCCGCATCGCCCTACTCCGCGGGCGGTTCCTGCGCCGCCTTGAGCTCGCGATAGTGCGCCAGCTGCCCGACCTGCTGCTGCACGGTCTGCGCACGCAGGCCCTGCTGGCGGCGCAGCGTGTTGCGCAGGGCGGCGACCACGTTGCGCTGCTGCGCGATGCTGTCGACCAGGAATTTCGGTACCGGGTTCTTGGCATTCTCGAGGTCGGCTGCGCGGGCGAGCAGGTCGGTCAAGGCCTTTTCCTGGCTGCGCAGGTTGATCTGGGTGGTGTGGATCTGCTGGTCGATGGTGTCCAGCGTCTGTTGCAGCGAGATCTGGTAGGACTCCTCGTCCGGATAGGCGGCCAGCATCTGCGTGTCGGCGTTCGCGCGCTCCTGCGCGGCGCGCTGTTTGGCCGCCTGCTCGGCGGCCAGCTTGTTGGCGGCGGCGCGCTCGGCGGGATTCAACTGGCGCGGTACGTGTTGCACCACCAGGCCACGGTCGTTGACCAGGTCGTAGCCGTACTTCATCGCTTCGGGGGTCAGGCTGTCGCTGAAGTGCATCAGGCCTTGCCCGTCGTACCACTTGTAACGGATGTTGCCGGTGTTCTGGGCGTGCGCCGACAGGCTCGCGACCAATACGACAGCAGCAATGACGAGCAATGGTTTGCGCATGGAGTCCTCTCTCGTTGCCCAGTATAGCGACCGCCGCCGCGCTGCCTAGGAGCCTGTCGGACTTTGGTCGGTCGGTCTGCAAATCCGCCTGTGCGGTCCCTATTTCCGTCGCTTCTTGGCCCATAGAACCACTATGGGCCGGCGAATCGCCGAAAATCGGTCCTCGCACAGCCGAATTTTCGACTCGACCGCCAAAGCCCGACAGGCTCCTAGCTCCGCGCCGACGGCAGCGGCTGCCAGTGTGACCGGGTTCGCCCGAGCCTATCGGCCGAACAGGCTCTCAACGCCGAACCCCGTAGCGCTCGCGGTAGGCCAGCAGGCGGGCATGCTCGGCGGCCAGTTGCGGGCGCTCGCCGGCATATGCCAACACGTCGTCGAGGCCGGTGATCGCGATCACCGGGATGCCGTAGTCGGCGGCCACTTCCTGCGCGGCGGAGCGCTCGCCCTGGCCGCGTTCCTGCCGGTCCAGCGCGATCAGCACGCCGGCCGGCTCGGCACCGTGCGCACGGATCAGCGCCAGCGATTCGCGCACCGCGGTGCCGGCGGTCATCACGTCGTCGACGATCAACACGCGGCCCTTGAGCGGGGCGCCAACCAGCACCCCGCCCTCGCCGTGATCCTTCGCCTCCTTGCGGTTGTATGCCCACGGCAGGTCGCGGCCGTGGCCATCGGCCAGCGCGATCGCGGTGGCGGCGGCCAGCGCGATGCCCTTGTAGGCAGGGCCGAACAGCATGTCGACGGCGATGCCGGCGTTCACCACCGCGGCGGCATAGGCGCGGCCGAGTCGGGCCAGCGCGGCGCCGGAGTCGATCCGCCCCAGGTTGAAGAAGTACGGGCTGTGGCGGCCGGACTTCAGGGTGAAATCGCCGAAGCGCAGCACCTCGCGTTGCAGGGTGAGCTCAATGAAGTCGCGCTGGTAATCGTGCACGTGTACGTCTCGCAAGCGGTGGGGTCAGGGCAGCGGCCGCAGCAGCAGGCGCTGCGGGCCGGAACGCCCGCCATGGTACAGCTCGCCGCTGTCGTCGAAGCCGGCGCGCTGGTACAGGCGCAGCGCTGCGTGGTTGTTGCGGTCGACCGCCAGCGCCAGCTGGCGCGCCCACGGGTGACGCCGGGCGAGATCGGCGAACATCGCCTGCAGCGCCAGCCGGCCCAGGCCGCGGCCTTGCCAGGCGGCATCGATGAAGAACCCGCGCAAGCCCAGCGACGGCAGTTCGAGATCGTGCCCGGTCACGCTGCGCGGCGTGGCTTCGATGCGGTAGTAGCCGACCGGCCGGTCGGCGTGCAGGATCGCCATCGCCTCGCTGCCGGGACACAGTGCCACGTCGGCCAGCAGGTCGGCGATCGCGCCGACCCACTCACGCTGGGCCGGCAGTACGTGCAGGCCCAGCAGCTTCGGACGCAGTGCGCCGTCGACCGGGACGACGCGGATGGCGACAGTGGCTGGCATGTTCGCTTCCATGGCGGTGGCGGGGTGCCGTGATTGTTATGATCACCCATCACGAGATCGGGAGAGCGCATGCGCATCATCAGCCTCAACGCCAACGGCATCCGCTCGGCCGCGACCAAGGGCGTATTCGACTGGCTGCGCAAGCAGGGCGCCGACGTGGTCTGCCTGCAGGAGACCAAGGCACAGGAAGACCAGCTCACCGACGCGATGTTCCGACCCGATGGCCACCATTGCTTCTACCGTGACGCCAGCAGCAGGAAGGGCTACAGCGGCGTGGCGATCTACGCGAAACGCGAGCCCGACCAGGTGCTGACCGAACTGGGCTGGGACGAGTTCGACAACGAAGGCCGCTACATCGAGGCGCGCTTCGGCAACCTCAGCGTGGTCTCGCTGTACTTCCCGTCGGGTTCCTCCGGCGCCGAGCGCCAGCAGTTCAAGTTCAGGGCGATGGAGTGGATCACGCCGATCTTCGATGCATGGCTGAAGAGCGGCCGCGACTACGTGATCTGCGGCGACTGGAACATCGTGCACACGAAGAACGACATCAAGAACTGGTCGTCCAACCAGAAGAATTCCGGCTGCCTGCCGGAAGAGCGCACATGGCTGGACCTGTTGTTCCAGCAGCGCGGCTGGGTCGACAGCTTCCGCGCGATCAAGCCGGACGCCGTCGAATACACCTGGTGGTCGAACCGCGGTCAGGCGCGTGCGAACAACGTAGGTTGGCGGATCGACTACCAGGTCGTCACGCCATCGCTGCGCAAGCGCCTGCGCGAGTGCTCGATCTACCGCGAGCAGCGTTTCTCCGACCACGCGCCGTACACCGTCGACTATGCCGACTGAGCCGCTGGCGCGTAAGCCGGCGAAGCCGTCGGTATGGCGGGCATTCGCCCAGCCGGCGGCGTGGACGATGTTCCTGTTCGGCTTTTCCTCCGGCCTGCCGTTCCTGCTGGTGGCCGGCACGCTGGCGTACTGGCTGAAGGAAAACGGCATCGAGCTGAAAGACATCACGATGATCGCCAGCGCCGGCATGACCTATGCGTTCAAGTTCGTGTGGGCGCCGCTGCTCGACCATTGGCGAATCCCCGGTTTCGCGCGGCTCGGCCAGCGCCGCGGCTGGCTGCTGTTCGCGCAGCTGGGCGTGACGGTCGGGTTGCTGGCGATGGCGTTGCTGACGCCGGTGCAACTGGTCCCGTTCGTGGCGGCCACGCTGGTGGTGGCGTTCTTTGGCGCCACCCAGGACATCGCGGTGGATGCCTACCGCATCGAGATCGCGCCGATCGAGGCGCAGGGTGCGCTGGTCGCCACCTACTCGCTGGGCTACCGGATCGGCCTGCTGCTGGCCGGTGCCGTGGCGCTGATCCTGGCCGACCACCTGCCATGGCGTCTGGTCTACATGCTGATGGCGGTCGCGATGGCGGTGCCGCTGGCGACCACGCTGATGGCGCGCGAGCCGGACGTGTTGCGGATACGTGCCACGCGCTGGCGCGACGCGATGCGTGAGAGCGTGATCGACCCGTTCGCCGATTTCTTCCGTCGCTACGGCTGGGTGCTGGCCGGGGGGACCTTGCTGTTCCTGCTGCTGTTCAAGATGCCCGAGCAGGCCACGATCGGCGGCATCATGAGCCCGTTCTATCGCGACATGGGTTTCTCCAAGACCGAGATCGGCACGATCACCAAGATCTACGGCATCTGGATCGGCATCGTCGGCGTGTTCATCGGCGGCGCCGCGGTGGCGCGCTGGGGCGCGTGGCGTCCGCTTGGCGTCACCATCGTGCTGTGCGGTTGCAGCAACCTGCTGTACCTCCTGCTGATCGCGCATCCGGGCAACCTGCTGGTGCTGACTCTGGTGATCTCCGGCGAGAACCTGACTCTGGGTATGCTGGGGCCGCCGACGGTGGCGTTCCTGTCCTCGCTGGTCAACCGCCAGCACACCGCGACGCAGTACGCGCTGCTGAGCTCGCTGGTCAACCTGCCCGGCAAGCTGCTGGGCTTTTTCGCCGGCGGCATCGCCACGGCGACCGGCTACGGCGGCTATTTCGTCATCACCGTGCTGGCGGTGCTGCCGTCGATGCTGCTGTTCGCCTGCCTATGGCGCTACTTCCGCGGCGTCGAACGCGCGCGTGTGGCGGCGGAAGCGGCTGCGTAGGCGTCCGGCCGGGCAGCGTGGCAGCGCTCACAGTGAAACTGCCAAGTCATCCACGGAATTGCCCTCGCGACGCGTGGCTTCGCCATGGCTGTGCAAACATCCGGCACGACAGGGGCACGTGTAACAGGGAGTGACGCTTGTGCCGGACATGATCTTGCAGCACGTCGACAGTCTGCTCACCGAACGCATCCGGGCGCTGGCCAGGGAGCGCCAGTGCTCGGTCAACGACGTGATGCTGCACGCCTTGCGCAATGGCCTGGGCATCTCGGCCGCCCAGCATTTCAGCGAAAGCCTGCGCGACTCGGAAGCGCTGGCCGTGCTCGAGGGTCAGTGGGAAGCCGCGGAACAGGGAGTATTCCAGGAGGCGCTGCGCGCGCTGGCGCAGACCCGCCCGACCCAGCTGGCGCCGGAGCGCATCCGTTACGACGAACCCGCGGCGGGTGCGGAGTAGACCGCGCCCAGCACCCGCGGTCCACGCGCGCCGGTGACCGCCGGCAGGTTGCCCGGCAGGCCGAGCAGGCGCTGCCGTGCCAGCCAGGCAAACGCGGTGGCTTCGAGGAAATCCGGGTCGATGCCGTAGCGCGACGTGCTCAGCAATACGCGGGGTGCCACCAGTTCGCCCAGCCGCCGCATCAACGCGCCGTTGTGCACGCCACCGCCGCAGACCAGTACTTCTTCTGCATCCGGCGCATGCTGCGCGACCGCCATGGCGATGCTGCGCGCGCTGAGCTCCAGCAGGGTTGCCTGCACGTCGGCCGGGTCCAGCGCAGCGGAGGGCGCGTGCGTCGCCAGCCACGCCAGGTGGAAATGCTCACGGCCGGTGCTCTTCGGTGGCGGCAGCGCGAAGTAGGGATCGATCAGCAGGGCGTCGAGCAGGTCGGCGTCGAGGTGGCCGCTGGCGGCGTATGCGCCGTCGCGGTCGAACGGTTCGCCGCGCTGGCGCAGATGCCAGGCGTCGAGCAGGCCGTTGGCCGGACCGGTGTCGAAGCCGAGCACGCGGCCGTCGGCGCCAAGTACGGTGATGTTGGCGATGCCGCCGAGGTTGAGCACCACCCGGGTGTGTCCCGGCCGGGCCAGCAGCATCGCGTGCAAGGCCGGCAGCAACGGTGCACCTTGCCCGCCCGCGGCGATGTCGGCGCGGCGGAAGTCCGCTACCACGTCGATGCCGCAGCGTTCGGCGATCACGCTGGGGTCGCCCAGCTGCAGCGTGAACGGGTACGTCCCGGTCGGGCGGTGGCGCAGGGTCTGGCCGTGCGAGCCGATTGCGCGAACGGCCGTTGCCGGGGTGCCGCTGTGTTCGAGCAGTTGCAGCGCCGCGTCGGCGAAGCCGTGGCCGATTTCGACGTCCAGCCGTCCAAACGCGTCCAGGTCCAGCGCGGTCTCGCCCTGGGCCAGTGCCAGCATCCGTTCACGCAGCGCCGTGGGCCAGGGATGCGCGTGGCTGGCCAGCAGCTGCGGTACGCCGCGGCTGAAGCTGACCAGCACGCTGTCGATGCTGTCCGCGCTGGTGCCGGAGATCAGCCCGAGGTAGAGCGCCGAGGCTTCGGCGTCCATGCGCGGCGGACGCTCAGTTGTCGTGGTTGGCGGGGGCGTTGGCACGCGCCAGCTTGATGCGGGAGTCCAGTTCGATCAGCCGCGCCAGCTGGGGTTTCACCACTTCGGCCTTGAAACGCGCCATCTGTACGGCCGGCAGTGGCTCGGGCTTCGGCAGCGTGACCGTCTGCGGGTTGCGCTGGGTGCCGTTGACGCGGAACTCGTAGTGCAGGTGCGGGCCGGTGGCCAGACCGGTCATGCCGACGTAGCCGATTACTTCACCCTGGCGCACGCGCTCGCCCACGTGCTGGCCCTTCACGAAGCGCGACATGTGGCCATAGGCGGTGCTGATGGTCTTGTCGTGCTGGATCACCACGAAGTTGCCGTAGCCGCGTTCCCAGCCGTGGTACCTGATCACGCCATCGCCGGCCGCGTGGATCGGGGTGCCGCTGGGCGCGGCGTAGTCGACGCCCTTGTGCGCGCGCATGCGGCCGAGGATCGGGTGCATGCGGGCCGCGGTGAACTGCGAGGATATGCGGGTGAAGTCGACCGGAATGCGCAGGAACGATTTCTGGATCGGTCGGCCGTCTTCGCTGTACCAGCCGTAGCTGCCGTCGGCCTTCTTGAAGCGGTAGGCGGTGTAGCGCTGGCCCTGGTTCACGAACTCGGCCGCGATGATGTTGCCCTGGCCGTAGCGCACGCCGTCGCGGTAGATGTCGTCGTAGATCACCGTGAAGCTGTCGCCGACGCGAAGGTCCTGCACGAAGTCGATGTCGTACTTGAACAGGTCGGCGAGCTTGCCAACCATCGCCGCGTCCATGCCGGCCTGGTCGCCGGCGGCGTACAGGCTGCTGCGGATCACGCCGTGCGCCACCTGTTCGCGCAGGTCCATGTCGCGCTGCTGGACGGCGACGGTGGGCTGCGCGCCGTCGAGACGGACGGTCGCGCGGCTGGCCTGGTCGCGGTCGAAGCGGAAGCCCTTGAGGCTGCCGTCGTTGCCGAGCAGGAAGTCGAATTCCTGGCCCGGGCGAATGCTGTGCAGGGCGGATTTCGCGCCGGCGGCGGCGTCCACCACTTTCTGCAGGTCGGTCATGCCGAGGCCGCGGGCAGTGAAAATGTCCGACAGCGTCTGCCCCGGCTGCACCCGCACCACCTGCCAGTCGTCCACGGTGGCGGACGTGGTGTTGACCGGTGCGATCTTGGGCAACGCCAGCGGCAGCAGCGAGTGAACCTCCGGCGTGGGCGCGGGACGCATCGCGCTGGCCCAGGCGGGCATGATGAAACCGGACAGCAGGGTGATCAGCAACGCGGTGCCGGCGAGCACCAGACGTTCGCGGTTCCAGCGGATCGGTTCGATCTCGCCCGAACGATTGAACGACCAGTGCGCCCGGTGCTCGTAGAAATGGGAGTGCCGACGCTGCGCCTTGCGACAGATCGCCTGCTTGCGGGTTTGCCGAGCCCCCTGTCTTTCTTCTGCCATGCTGTACACGCCCGCGCTACAAAGTAACAAACTGCGCGTACCATAACGGCCATATGCAAAGGGCGTCAACGCCTTTCGCATCAAGGGTTTGCAACGCATTTCTAGTTAACACACAATTAACGTTGACGGCACGGTCACATTGCCGGCCGCTGCCCACTTCACCAGAGAGAGACCCATGAGCGAGCTTGAGCAGGCGCTGGCCACGATTGCGCGCGGCGCCGACGAAATCATCAAGCGGGAGGATCTGGCCGAGCGCCTGAAGAGCGGCCGCCCGTTGAGGATCAAGGCCGGCTTCGACCCGACGGCACCGGATCTGCACCTGGGCCATACCGTCTTGCTGAACAAGATGCGCCAGTTCCAGGACCTGGGCCATCAGGTGATTTTCCTGATCGGCGACTTCACCGGCATGATCGGCGACCCGACCGGCAAGAATGTCACCCGCAAGCCGCTGACTCGCGAGGATGTGCTGGCGAATGCCGAAACCTACGCGGAGCAGGTCTACAAGGTGCTCGACCGCGAGAAGACCGAGCTGCGCTTCAATTCCGAATGGTTCGGCCAGATGTCGGCGGCCGACATGATCAAGCTGGCTGCGCAGCACACCGTGGCGCGGATGCTCGAGCGCGACGACTTCACCAAACGCTACGCGGCACAGCAGCCGATCGCGATCCACGAATTCCTGTATCCGCTGGTGCAGGGCTATGACTCGGTCGCGTTGAAGGCGGACGTGGAGCTGGGCGGCACCGACCAGAAGTTCAACCTGCTGATGGGTCGCGCGCTGCAGGAACACC
>CAVPQF010000070.1:0-16668 GCA_963707225.1 uncultured Gammaproteobacteria bacterium | reverse complement strand
AGACCGAACTGGGCGCCTACAACATCGAATTCAACGTTCCGCCCCGTCCGTTGCCCGGCGGGCGCCCTGGAACTGGAGGCCGAGGTACGAGCCAGTCTGAACGCTGCCGAAGCCAAGGCCACCGAGGATGGCGCGCATATCGTCATGATCGGGATCCTGCCGACCCTCATGCCCGAGCATCTGCAGGCGGGGTGGATGAGTGAGTCAACCCGCTACCAGGCGCTCAACGACTCGATCTTCACCGCGCGCGGCGAGGATATCGACATCGACATCACCGGGCCCGAGCGACTGTCCCTGCAGTCGGCCGATATCGCACCCGAATCAGCTTGCACCAGTGTGCAATTACGTACCCGTAGCTACCTGCTGTACGGCGTCGAGCCGCCGCATGATTTCGCCGATGGCGGCGCGGCCTTGAAGGCACTGCGTGGCGCGGACCAGGTGGTGGCGTTCAGCGCCTACGCCAGCCCTGCGCTGCGCGAGGTGGCCGACGTGATCCTGCCGATCGCGCTGCTGCCGGAAAACGATGCCACCCTGGTCAACGTCGACGGGCTGGCCCAGGGCGTGATGGCCGGCGCGAAGGCGCCCGGCCAGGCCCGGCCGGGCTGGAAGGTGTTGCGCGCGCTGGGTGGCGCATTGCAACTGGCCGGCTTCGAATTCGACGACCTCGCCGGCCTGCGCGACGGCATTGCCGGGCGTGCGGCGACGCCGCGCAGCGGCCTTGCCGAGCGCGCGGCCGTCAGCGGCCTGACCCGTCTGGCCACCTGGCCGATCTACCGCACCGACGCGGTGCTGCGCCGTGCCACGGCGCTGAATGCGCATCCGCTCAATCGTGCCCCGGCGGTGCGCTTGAATGCGGATGAGGCACAGCGGCTCGGCCTTTCCGCCAGTGGCCAGGTGCGCATCGCGGAGGTGTCGCTGCCGCTGGTGATCGATGCGGCCGTGCCGGATGGCACGGCGTGGATCGAGGCCGCGCAGGATCTCACTGCCACGCTGCCGCCGTACGGCGCATCCATCACCTTGAGCAAGGCTTAAAGCAGATGCTTGATCAACTCATCCATCAGCTCGTCGTGCCGGTCCTTTACATCCTGGCGATCGTGCTGCCGCTGGTTCTTGCCGTGGCGATGTTCGTGTACTGGGAGCGCAAGGTGCTCGGCTGGATGCACGTGCGCATGGGGCCGAACAAGATCGGCCCGTTCGGCCTGCTGCAGGCCTTCGCCGACGTGACCAAGCTGCTGATCAAGGAAGTGATCCTGCCGACCAAGGCGAACCGCCTCCTGTACTACATGGCACCGATGATCGCGTTGATCCCCGCGCTGGCAGCGTGGGCGGTGGTGCCGTTCAGCAGCACGATGGTGCTGTCGAACGCCAACGCCGGCGTGCTGTACCTGCTGGCGATGACCTCGATGGGCGTGTACGGCATCATCATCGCCGGTTGGGCGTCCAACTCGCGCTACGCGCTGCTCGGCGCGATGCGCTCGGCGGCGCAGGTGATCTCCTACGAGCTGGCGATGGGCCTGTGCCTGGTCTGCGTGCTGGTGCTGGCCGGTTCGCTGAACCTCAGCGAGATCGTCAATGCGCAGGCCGGCAGCAAGGGCATCCTCGACTGGTTCTGGCTGCCGCTGCTGCCGGTGTTCGTGGTCTATTTCATCTCCGGCGTGGCCGAGACCAACCGCGCGCCGTTCGACGTGGCCGAGGGCGAATCGGAGATCGTGGCCGGCTTCCACGTGGAATATTCCGGTTCGGCGTTTGCGCTGTTCTTCCTGGCCGAATACGCGAACATGATCCTGGTCAGCTTCCTGGCCGCGGTGCTGTTCATGGGCGGCTGGCTGTCGCCGTTCCCGGCATCGTGGGGGTTCATCGGCCATGGCGGTTTCCCCTGGCTGCTGATCAAGGCGTTCCTGTTCTCGTTCATGTTCCTGTGGTTCCGCGCCACGTTCCCGCGCTATCGCTATGACCAGATCATGCGGCTGGGCTGGAAGGTGTTCATTCCCATTGCCATCGCATGGGTTTTCGTGGCTGGCCTGCTGAAGTACTACGGCCTGGTCAGCATTGGCACGGGGGCTTGAGGCATCCGATGAATCGCATTACCGCCTATTTCAAGAGTCTGCTGCTGGTCGAGCTGTTCCAGGGCATGGGTCTGACCCTGCGCTACCTGTTCAAGCCGAAGTACACGATGCGCTACCCGATGGAGCACATCCCGAAGTCGAACCGCTTCCGTGGCCTGCATGCGCTGCGTCGCTATGCGAACGGCGAGGAGCGTTGCATCGCCTGCAAGCTGTGCGAGGCGGTGTGCCCGGCGCTGGCGATCACGATCGACTCGGCGCCGCGCGAGAGCGACGGCCAGCGCCGCACCACCCGTTACGAGATCGACCTGTTCAAGTGCATCTATTGCGGTTTCTGCGAGGAGAGCTGCCCGGTCGATTCGATCGTCGAGACATCGATCCACGAATATCACTTCGAGAATCGCGGCGAGAACGTGGTGGACAAGCAGAAACTGCTCGCCATCGGCGATCGCTTCGAACAGCAGATCGCCGCCGACCGCGCGCAAGACGCGGCGTACCGCTGAGGCCAACGATGAATCCCCAACTGCTCCAACTCGTCTGTTTCTATGCCTTCGGCTTCGTCACCGTCGCCGCCGCGCTGTCGGTGATCACGCTGAAGAACTCCGTGCATGCGGTGCTGGCGCTGGTGCTGACCTTCTTCAGCGCGGCCTGCCTGTGGCTGCTGCTCGAAGCCGAGTTCCTCGCGCTGGCGCTGGTCGTGGTCTACGTCGGCGCGGTGATGGTGCTGTTCCTGTTCGTGGTGATGATGCTCGACATCGACCAGGAAAAAATGCGCGAGGGCTTCGTGAAGTTCCTGCCGGTCGGCCTGATCGTGGCCGCCGTGATGCTGGCGGAGATGCTCGGCCTGATCGGCGTGCGTGCGATGCAGACGCACGTCATGGGCGCCGATCCCGCCATCGCCGCGGGCATGTCCAACACCGCGTGGCTGGGCCATGCGCTGTACACGACGTACCTGCTGCCGTTCGAGATCGCCGCGCTGATCCTTACCGTGGGCATCGTGGCAGCGGTCGCGCTGACCCTGCGCGAGCGCCGCGCCGCGCGCTGGGAGTCGGCCAGCCAGCAGGTCAAGGTCAAGCCGGGCGACCGCGTGCGCATCGTGAAGATGGCTGCCGTCCGTCCCGATGAGCCGACCGCCCCACAGGAGCCGCAGCCATGATTTCGCTCGCGCACTACATCGTGCTCGGCGCGGTGCTGTTCTGCATCGCCGTCGCCGGCCTGTTCATCAACCGCAAGAACGTGATCGTGCTGCTGATGTCGATCGAGCTGATGCTGCTCGCCGTGAACATGAACTTCGTGGCGTTCTCGCGTTTCCTCGGCGACGTCTCCGGGCAGGTGTTCGTGTTCTTCATCCTCACCGTGGCCGCGGCGGAAGCCGCCATCGGCCTGGCGATCCTGGTGCTGCTGTTCCGTACGCGCAGCACGATCAATATCGCCGACATCGACAGCATGAAGGGTTGACCCGATGCAGCTTTCGACTTCCATCCTGCTGACGATCGCACTGGCGCCGCTGGTCGGCTGCGTGCTGGCCGGCTTCCTGGGCAAGTTCCTGGGGCGCGCCGGTTCGCACAGCGTCACCATCCTCGGCGTGGCGGTATCGTGCGCGCTGTCGTTCTACGTGCTGTACCAGCTCACCGTGGGCGGTGTGGCCGAGTACAACCAGAACATCTACACCTGGTTCCAGATCGGCCCGTTCAACGCCAGCGTCGGCTTCATGGTCGACCGGCTGACCGCGATGATGCTGGTGGTGGTGAGCTTCGTGTCGCTGCTGGTGCATGTCTACACCATCGGCTACATGGCCGACGACGACGGCTACACGCGCTTCTTCAGCTACATCTCGCTGTTCACCTTCTCGATGTTCATGCTGGTCATGAGCAACAACTTCATGCAGCTGTTCTTCGGCTGGGAAGCGGTGGGCCTGGTGTCGTACCTGCTGATCGGCTTCTGGTACAAGCGGCCGACCGCGATCTTCGCCAACCTGAAGGCGTTCCTGGTCAACCGCGTGGGCGACTTCGGTTTCCTGCTCGGCATCGCGGCGGTGCTGTATTTCCTCGGCACGCTGGACTATGCCACCGCGTTCAGCACGGCGCCCACGCTGCTCGGCAAGACCCTGCAGATCACCGCGAACACGCAGTGGGATGCGGCCACGGTAATCTGCATCTGCCTGTTCATCGGCGCGATGGGCAAGTCGGCGCAGGTGCCGTTGCACGTGTGGCTGCCCGACTCGATGGAAGGCCCGACCCCGATCTCCGCGCTGATCCATGCCGCGACGATGGTCACCGCCGGCATCTTCATGGTGGCGCGCATGTCGCCGCTGTTCGAGATGTCCTCCACCGCGCTCAGCTTCGTGCTGGTGATCGGTGCGACCACGGCGCTGTTCACCGGGTTGATCGGCATAGTCCAAAACGACATCAAGCGGGTGATCGCGTATTCCACGCTGTCGCAGCTGGGCTACATGACGGTGGCACTGGGCGTGTCGATGTACTCGGGCGCGGTGTTCCACCTGATGACCCACGCGTTCTTCAAGGCGCTGCTGTTCCTCGGCGCCGGCTCGGTGATCATCGCCATGCACCACGAGCAGGACATGCGCTACATGGGTGGCCTGCGCAAGTACATGCCGGTCACCTGGCTGACCATGTGGGCCGGCTCGATTGCGTTGGTGGCGGTGCCGTTCACTTCCGGCTTCTATTCGAAGGATGCGATCATCGAGGCGGTCGGTGAGTCGCATCGCTGGGGCGCGCACTACGCCTACTTCTGCGTGATGGCCGGCGTGCTGGTGACGGGGCTCTACACGTTCCGCCAGATGTACCTGACCTTCCACGGCAAGGAGCGCTTCACCGTGGTCGAGCCGCATGGCCACGGCCGTGACGGCCATGACGGGCATGACGATCACGGTCATCATGAGCCGGGCGTGCTGGCGCATGCGCCGAAGGAGTCGCCGTGGGTGGTGACGGTGCCGCTGGTGCTGCTGGCGATCCCGTCGCTGCTGGTCGGCTTCTTCACGATCGGGCCGATGCTGTACGGCAATTGGTTCGGCAGCGCGATCCACGTGGAAGAGGCGAACAACGTGCTGGCCGAACTGGGGCAGCACTTCCACGGCGCGATGGCGATGGCGTTGCACGGGTTCTCCCAGCCGCCGTTCTGGCTGATGTTCGCCGCGTTCGTGATCAGCACCTATATCTACCTGTTCAACCCGGCACTGGCGGGCAGGATCAAGTCCGCGCTGAAGCCGCTGTGGACCGTGCTCGACCGCAAGTACTGGGTTGACGACGTGTACTTCGCGCTGTTCGCCCGCGGCAGCGTGCTGCTGGGTCGCGGATTCTGGAAAGTGGGCGAGCGCGGGGTGATCGATGGTGCGATGGTCAACGGCTCGGTGAATGTGATCCATCGCATCGCCGCGCTGATGCGTCGCCTGCAGTCGGGTTACCTCTATCACTACGCCTTCGCGATGATTCTCGGCTTGATCCTGCTGCTTGGCGGGTACTGGCTCATCGGTTCCGGGCCGGTCGGGCCATAAGGGAAACAGATCCATGTTCAATCACTTGCTCAGCCTGCTGATCTGGCTACCCGTCGTCGGGGCCATACCGGTGTTGCTTGCCGGCTCGGCCCGACCCAATCTGGCGCGCTGGCTGTCGCTGCTGGTGGCGGTGCTCGCCTTCGTGGCCAGCCTGTTCCTGCTGGTGCAGTACAACCCCGGCGGCGCCGCGATGCAGCTGGCCGAAAGCCACCTGTGGATCGCCTCGTGGGGTGTCCATTACGGATTGGCGGTCGACGGCATCTCGGTGGCGCTGATCGTGATGACCACCTTCGTCGGCATCCTGGTGATCGCCGGCGCGTGGGAAGTCATCCAGGACAAGCCGCACCAGTACATGGCCGCGATGCTCATGCTGGAAGGCCTGCTGATCGGCGTGTTCTGCGCTACCGACGCGCTGCTGTTCTACGCGCTGTTCGAGGCGATCCTGATCCCGATGTTCATCCTGATCGGCGTCTGGGGCGGTCCGCGCCGCGTATACGCGACGCTGAAGTTCTTCATCTACACGTTCTTCGGCTCGGTCTTCATGCTGATCGCGCTGCTGTACCTGTACCAGAAGGCGGGTACGTTCGACATCGCCACGCTGGCCGCGCTGCCGCTGACGATGAAGGAGCAGAGCTGGGTGTTCTTCGCGTTCCTGATCGCGTTCGCGATCAAGGTGCCGATGGTGCCGGTGCACACCTGGTTGCCGGACGCCCACGTCGAGGCACCTACCGGCGGTTCGGTGGTGCTGGCGGCGGTGATGCTGAAGGTCGGCACCTACGGGATGCTGCGTTTCATCCTGCCGATCGTGCCGGACGCGGGCGCGCATTTCGCCTGGCTGGTCATCGTGCTGAGCCTGATCGCGATCGTCTACATCGGCTACGTCGCGCTGGTGCAGGAGGACATGAAAAAGCTGGTGGCGTATTCGTCGGTGGCCCACATGGGCTTCGTCACGCTGGGCATCTTCATCGCCTTCATGCTGGTGCGCGAGCAGGGCCATACCGACATGGCGCTGCTCGGCATGCAGGGCGCGATGATCCAGATGATCTCGCATGGCTTCGTTTCCGGCGCGATGTTCACCTGCATCGGCGTGATGTACGACCGCACGCACACGCGCCTGATCAAGGACTACGGCGGCGTCATCAACGTGATGCCGTGGTTCGGCTTCTTCTACGTGCTGTTCGCGATGGCCAACTGCGGCCTGCCGGGCACCAGCGGTTTCGTGGGCGAGTTCATGGTGATCCTGTCCAGCTTCAGCGCCAATCCTTGGATCGCGCTGTTCGCCGCCTTCACCCTGATCATCGGCGCGGGCTACACGCTGTGGCTGGTGAAGCGCGTGCTGTGGGGCGAGATCACCAACCCGCACGTGGCCGAGATGAAGGAAATCAACGCGCGCGAAACGTTCGTGCTGGGCGCCTTCGCCGCTGCGGTGCTGGCGCTGGGCATCTGGCCGCAGCCGCTGGTCCACCTGATGGACGGCTCGGTGGCGCAGTTGGTGCAGCAGCTCGCCATTCACAAGATTTGATCGGGACCGAACATGCCAACCCTGAATGACATCCTGATCCTGCTGCCGGAGTTCTACCTGGTGGCGGCGGCGTGCCTGCTGTTGCTGCTGGACGCCTTCATGAAGCCCGCGCAGCGTCCGCTGCTGCACTGGATCTCGATCGCCGTGCTGCTGGTGGCGGTCTACCTGGTGATCGCCGGCCAGCCGCCGCAGACGGTGACCGCGTTCGGCGGCATGTTCGTGCGCGACGACGTGGCCGAGATCCTCAAGGTCTTCGCGCTGGGCACCACCGCCATGGTGTTCGTCTATGCGCGCCCGTACCTGATCGACCGCAAGCTGCTCGGCGGCGAATTCTACACGCTGATGATCTTCGCGGTGATCGGCATCATGCTGCTGGTCTCGGCCGGCAACCTGGTGACCGTATATCTGGGGCTGGAGCTGCTGTCGCTGTCGTCGTATGCGCTGGTGGCGCTGAATCGCGATGCGAAGCTGCCGCCGGAGGCGGCGATCAAGTACTTCGTGCTGGGCGCGCTGGCCTCGGGCATGCTGCTGTACGGCATGTCGATGGTCTACGGCGCCTCCGGCATGGGCGGCACGCCGTCCCTGGACCTGGCGCACCTGCACAACGTGATGAGCTACACCACGGCGCCGACCCTGCTGCTGTTCGGGCTGATCTTCATGATCGTGGGCATCGGCTTCAAGCTGGGTGCCGCACCGTTCCACATGTGGATTCCCGACGTCTACCAGGGCGCACCGACCCCGGTCACGACTTTCATCGCCTCGGGTTCCAAGCTCGCCGCGTTCGGCATGGCCTACCGCCTGCTCGATGCCGGCATGGGCGACCTGTCGCAGCACTGGCAGCTGATGCTGGCCGTGCTGGCGGTGGCTTCGCTGGCGATCGGCAACCTGGTCGCGATCGTGCAGACCAACCTCAAGCGCATGCTGGCGTATTCGACCATCTCGCACATGGGCTACCTGCTGCTCGGCCTTTCCGCCGCCGGTCCGGAAGGCTATGCCGCCGCGATGTTCTACGCGATCTGCTACGCGCTGATGGGCGTGGCCGCGTTCGGCGTGATGCTGGCGCTGACCCGGGCGGGTTTCGAGTGCGAGGAAATCGCCGACCTGAAGGGGCTCAACCAGAAGTCGCCGTGGATGGCGTTCCTGATGCTGCTGGCGATGTTCTCGCTGGCCGGCGTGCCGCCGCTGTTCGGCTTCTGGGCCAAGGTGCTGGTGCTGGAGGCGGCGATCCACGCGGACATGCTGTGGCTGGCCATCGTCGGCATCGTGTTCGCCATCATCGGCCTGTACTACTACCTGTACGTGGTCAAGGTGATGTATTTCGACAAGCCGGTCGAAGGCAGCGTGCTGCAGGTGCAATCGGACCGGCCGCTGCGCGTGGTGCTTTCGCTGAATGCGCTGTCGCTGCTGGCGCTGGGCCTGTACTGGGGCCCGCTGCTGGGCTGGTGCCGGCGCGCGTTCGGGCTGTGAGTTGCTGCCCGGCGCCGAATGCCTTCGATTGAGGCTTGCAAGAAACCGGCCACCTCGGTAAACTCTTCGGACTCTGATGCGGGGTGGAGCAGTCTGGCAGCTCGTCGGGCTCATAACCCGAAGGTCGCAGGTTCGAATCCTGCCCCCGCTACCAGATCTTTCTTGATGCAAGAAAGCCTCCTCGTGAGGCTTTTTTGTTGGGCGCAAGGATGCGTCGTGCCGGGCTGCCGTTGGCGGCTGCGCGCGCCGGAAGGAGCTGCGTGAGGAGGAGGAACATCGGCGAGATAGGGAAATGGGCCGTTGGAGCCCATTTTTTGTTTCTGCTGTTCGGAAAGAGTGATCTGGGAAGGCTACCCATGGATACACAGGCACTGGCACAACGCTTCAGCGAGGTACTGGTCGATCTGGGCCTCGAATGCCTCGGCGTGGAGTTCACCCCGTCGCACGGGCAGAGTACCCTGCGCGTCTACCTGGATTTGCTGGACAAGGAAACGGGCGACGGCGAACGTCGCGAGGTCGGCATCGAGGATTGCGAAGCCGCCAGCCGCGAACTGTCCGCCCTGCTGGACGTGGAGGATCCGATCCCCGGCCATTACGTGCTGGAAGTTTCCTCGCCAGGCCTGGACCGACCGCTGTTCACCGCCGCACAGTTTGCGCGGGCCAGCGGGCAGGAAGTGAAATTGCTGCTGAAGGCGCCGCTGGAAGGTCGCCGTCGCCTGCGCGGCAAGCTGGTTTCGGCGGAAGACGGGCGCATCGTGCTGGAAGCCGAAGGCAAGACATTCGAATTTGATCACGCGCTGGTGGAAAGTGCGCGTGTGGTGCCGGACTGGGTGGCGCTCGGTTACGCGCCGCAGCCCAAGCGCGGCGGCAAGACGCCCGGCAAGAAGTAATCAGTGCGGCCACCCATGGCCGCGTTTCCAATATTTTTGTGTTCCGGGATGAACGCAATAATTCAACCATCGGCATCCGGACGGGATGCCTACGGAGTTGCAACAATGAGCAAAGAGCTTTTGCTGGTCGTCGACGCGGTTGCCAATGAAAAGGGCGTGCCGCTGGAAGTGATTTTCGAGGCGATGGAGGCCGCGCTGGCCTCGGCCGCGAAGAAGCGCTATCCGGACGAGGAGCCCGACATCCGCGTGTCGATCGACCACAACACCGGCGAGTACGAGACGTTCCGTCGCTGGGAAATCATCGCCGACGACGGCGAGATGGAATCGCCGTCCTATCAGCTGCGCCTGATGGACGCGCTGGACGAGCGCGCCGACGCCCAGGTGGGCGAGTACATCGAGCAGCAGATCGAGAACGCCGAATTCGGCCGCATCGCCGCGCAGGCCGCCAAGCAGGTGATCGTGCAGCGCGTGCGCGAAGCCGAGCGCCAGCAGGTGGTCGACGCGTTCTCCGACCGCGTGGGCGAACTGGTCACCGGTATCGTCAAGCGCGTCGAGCGCGGCAACATCTACCTCGACCTGGGCAGCAACGCCGAGGCGTTCATTCCACGCGACAAGACGATTCCGCGCGAATCGGCCCGCGTCGGTGACCGCGTGCGCGGCTACCTGTATGAAGTGCGCTCCGAGGCCCGCGGCCCGCAGCTGTTCGTGTCGCGCGCCGCGCCGGAATTCATGATCGAGCTGTTCAAGCTGGAAGTGCCGGAAGTCGGCCAGGGCCTGGTCGAGATCAAGGGCTGCGCCCGCGATCCGGGCGATCGCGCCAAGATCGCCGTGCTGGCGCATGACAGCCGCACCGATCCCATCGGCGCCTGCATCGGCATGCGCGGTTCGCGCGTGCAGGCGGTCTCCAACGACCTCAACGGCGAGCGCGTCGACATCATCCTGTGGCACGAGAACCAGGCGCAGTACGTCATCAACGCGATGGCGCCGGCGGAAGTGCAGTCCATCATCATGGACGAGGAAAAGCACTCGATGGACATCGCGGTGGCCGAGGACAAGCTGTCCCAGGCGATCGGCCGGGGCGGCCAGAACGTGCGCCTTGCCAGCAAGCTGACCGGCTGGCAGCTCAACGTGATGACGCAGGACCAGGTTACCGCCAAGAGCGAGTCCGAGCAGGAGGCCGCGCGCCAGCTGTTCATGGACAAGCTGGAGGTGGATCAGGAGATTGCCGTTATCCTCGTGCAGGAAGGCTTCTCCAGCATCGAGGAGATCGCCTACGTGCCCAGCGCCGAGCTGCTGGCGGTGGAGGGCTTCGACGAGGACATCGTCGAGGAACTGCGCGCCCGCGCCCGCGACGCGCTGCTGACCGAGGCACTGGCGGTGGAGGAGGGCGTCGACGACCATCAGCCTTCCGAAGAGCTGCTGGCGCTGGACGGCATGGACGAGGCGACGGCCTATGTGTTGGCCGCGCGCGGGGTGGCCACGGTCGATGACCTGGCCGACCTGGCAGTGGACGACCTGATCGATATCGAGGGCATGGACGAAGAACGTGCCGCAGCACTGATCATGGCCGCGCGTGCACCGATGATCGCGCGACTGGAGAAAGGCGGCTAACCGCGGACGGCGGCACCCTGGAAGGGTGTGCCGAGAAAGGCTTCCGGGAAGCCTTTCACCACGGATGGAGATGGCGGCGCAGACAACGCCGCACAAGATGATAAGCGCGGGAACGGCGGAGCAAAGAACACGATGTCGGACGTCACAATCAAACAACTCGCCCAGGTACTGGGCCTGCCGGTCGACAAGCTGCTGACGCAGCTTGGCGAAGCGGGCATGAAATTCTCCGACCAGGAACAGGTCATCAGCAGCACCGAGAAGGTGAAGCTGCTGGGCTTCCTGCGCCGCACGCACGGCAAGAGCGAAGCCGCCGCCGAGGTCGAGGACAGCGCACCGCGCCAGATCACCCTGAAGCGCCGCACGGTCGGCGAGCTGAAGGTGGCTGCGCCGGGTGGCCGCGGTGCCGCAGGCACGGCCAAGACGGTCAATGTCGAGGTGCGCGCCAAGCGCACCTACGTCAAGCGCAGCGTGATCGCCGAGGAGGCCAGCGCCGAGCCCGAGCGCGAGGATGCCGTGCGCAAGCTGCAGGAATCGCAGCAGCAGCGCGAGCAGGAAGAGCGCGAGCGGATCGAAACCGAGCAGCGCCGCCAGGCGGAAGCGCAGCAGCGCGCCCTGGACGAGCAGCAGCAGAAGGCCGAAAAGGAGCAGCGCGAGGTCGAGGTGTCCAGCCCTGCCGAACCGGCCGCGGCCGAGCACGTCGAGGCGACGCCGGAATCGGCGGGCGAAGCGGCGTCCGGTGCTGCCAGCGATGACGAGGCGGGAACCGTGCAGCGCATGGATCAGCGCGACCTGGGCATGATCCTGCCGCGCATCCATGAGCCGCGCAAACGTGAAAAGCTGGTCAAGCCGGCACCGGCTCCTGCCCCTGCTCCGGCAGCCGCTCCGGCTGCCCGTGCTGCGGTGGCCGGCGCCCCGGCCGCCCCGGCGGCGGCTGGCGACGCCAGCCGCGGCAAGCTCAAGCATTCCCGCGAGCGCAACGACAACGTCGGCGGCAAGGAAGAACGCGACAGCGCCGGCAAGCGTTTCGCCGGCGGCCAGATGCACCTGAGCGAGGCCGACCGCGCCCGTCGCTCCTCCAGCAGCAAGCGCAGCAAGCCGGGTCGCAGCGGCGGTCGCGAGCTGTCGCGCGGCGGCAGCAGCGCACCGACCGGTCCGCACGGTTTCTCGCGGCCCACCGCGCCGGTGGTGCGCGAAGTGGTCGTGGGCGACACCAACGTCGTCGCCGAGCTGGCCCAGAAGATGGCGGTCAAGGGCTCCGAAGTGGTCAAGGCGTTGTTCAAGATGGGCGTGATGGCCACCATCAACCAGACCGTCGATCACGATACCGCGGTACTGGTGGTCGAGGAGCTCGGCCACACGCCGGTTGCCGACACCCAGAACAATGCCGAGGAGACGCTGGCGGCACATACCCAGAACGTCGAACTGGAAGGCGAGAAGGTCACGCGCCCGCCAGTGGTGACGATCATGGGCCATGTCGACCACGGCAAGACCTCGTTGCTCGACTACATCCGCCGCACCAAGGTCGCTTCCGGCGAAGCCGGCGGCATCACCCAGCACATCGGCGCGTATCACGTGGAAACCTCCAAGGGCGTGATCACGTTCCTGGACACTCCCGGCCATGCCGCCTTCACCTCGATGCGCGCCCGTGGCGCACAGTCGACCGACATCGTGATCCTGGTGGTGGCGGCCGATGACGGCGTGATGCCGCAGACGGTGGAAGCGGTGAAGCACGCACGCGCCGCCAAGGTGCCGCTGATCGTGGCCGTCAACAAGATGGACAAGGACGGCGCCAACCCGGACAACGTCAAGCAGGGCCTGGTGCAGTACGAAGTGGTGCCGGAAGACTGGGGTGGCGACGTCCAGTTCATCCCGGTATCGGCCAAGACCGGTGCTGGTGTCGAGGATCTGCTCGATGCAATCTCGGTACAGGCCGAGGTGATGGAGCTGAAGGCGGTGGCCGATGGCCGCGCCTCCGGCGTGGTGATCGAATCCAGCCTGGATCGTGGTCGCGGCCCGGTGGCTACCGTGCTGGTGCAGCAGGGCACGCTGCGCAAGGGCGACTTCGTGGTCTGCGGCGTCGAGTACGGCCGCATGCGCGCACTGATCGACGAAACCGGCAAGCAGGTCACCGAAGCCGGCCCGTCGATTCCGGTGCAGGTGCTTGGCCTGTCCGGCGTGCCGGAAACCGGCGACGACTTCGTCTGCGTCGAGGACGAGCGCCTGGCCCGTGAGGTTGCCCAGGAGCGTGAACTCAAGCGCCGCGAAACGCGCATGGTCAGCAAGAGCAACCGGCTCGAGGACATCATCGCCAAGATGGGCCAGGGCGTGGAGCAGCAGACGCTCAACATCCTGGTCAAGGGCGACGTGCAGGGTTCGGTCGAGGCGCTGCGCGAGTCGCTGACCCAGATCGGCAACGAGCGCGTCCGTGTCAACGTGGTCTCGTCCGGCGTCGGCGGCATCAACGAATCCGACGCCACCCTGGCGGCGGCCTCGAAGGCGCTGATCATCGGCTTCAACGTGCGCGCCGATGCCTCGGCGCGCAAGGTGATCGAGACCAACGGCCTGGACGTGCGCTACTTCTCGATCATCTACGACGTGATCGATCAGGTCACCCAGGCGGCCACCGGCCTGCTCGGCATGGAAGTGCGCGAGGACATCATCGGCACCGCCGAAGTGCGCGACGTGTTCCGCAGCTCGAAGTTCGGCGCCGTGGCCGGTTGCATGGTCACCGAAGGCGTGGTCAAGCGCAGCAAGCCGATTCGCGTGCTGCGCGACCACGTGGTGATCTTCGAAGGCGAGCTCGAATCGCTGCGTCGCTTCAAGGAGCTGGTCGACGAAGTGCGCAACGGCATGGAGTGCGGCATCGCGGTCAAGCAGTACAACGACGTGAAGCCGGGCGACCAGATCGAATGCTTCGAACGCACCGAAGTGGCGCGTACGCTGTAACGCCAACGGCGGGAACGGGGAACGGGGAACAGGGAACAAGAGCTGCGAAGCCCCCATCCCCGTTCCCCGTTCCCCGTTCCCCGTTCCCCGTTCCCTTTCTCTTTTCCGGTTCCCTGTCCCATGCCCTCCCGTGATTTCAAACGTACCGACCGCATTGGTGCCGAGCTGCGCCGCGAGCTTGGCTTGCTGGTGCATGCGGCCGTGCGTGATCACGGGCTGCCGTCGGTCAGCGTGTCGGACGTGGAAATCACCCGCGATCTGGACTGGGCTACCGTATGGGTGACCGCCATGCTGCCCGAGCAGGGGTTGCCGGCAGTGAAGGCGCTCAACGAGATGAGCCACGAGATCCGCCATGCGCTGGCACACAGCGGCATGCGCATGCGCCGGGTGCCGGAATTGAAGTTCAAGTACGACGACTCGGTCGACAAGGGCGAGCGCATCGAATCGCTGCTGCGCCAGCAGTCGCGCGACCTGACGCCGCCGGACGGCGACAAGCAGGATTGAACCGCAAGCCTTGGGCGCCACCGAGCCGATGAATCGTCCGCCGCGCATCCAGTTCCGTGACCTGCACGGCATCGTGCTGCTCGACAAGCCGCCCGGCCTGAGTTCCAACCAGGCACTGCAGGCCGTGCGCCAGTTGCTGCGCGCATCCAAGGGCGGCCATACCGGGGCGCTCGATCCGCTGGCCACCGGCCTGCTGCCGTTGTGTTTCGGCGAGGCGACCAAGCTGGCCGGCAGCCTGCTTGGCGCGCGCAAGGCTTACCTGGCCGAATGCCGGCTCGGCATCATCACGGATACCGCCGATAGCGAAGGCGTGGTCGTTCGGCAACGTCCGGTGCCGGAGTTCGATGAGGCCGCGATCGAGGCGGCGCTGGCCAGATTGCGCGGCCGCATCCTGCAGGTGCCGCCGATGTATTCCGCGCTGAAACAGGGCGGCGAGCGGTTGTATGCCAAGGCGCGCCGTGGCGAAACCGTCGAGGTGCCGCCGCGCGAGGTGGAGGTGTATCGGCTCGAACTGCTGGCGCGCGCCGGCGACACGCTGCAGTTGCTGGTGGAATGCGGCTCCGGCACCTACGTCCGTTCGCTGGCGGTGGATCTGGGCGAGGATCTCGGTTGCGGCGCCCACCTGACCGCGCTGCGCCGGATCTGGGTGGAGCCATTCCGCGAGCCGCAGATGGTGACCCTGGAACAGCTGCGGCAAGCGGCGGAGCAGGGTGACGAGGCCTTGCTGGCGTGGCTGTTGCCGGTAGCGGCCGGGTTGTCCGACCTTCCGGTATTGCGGCTCGATGAGACGCAAAGCATGGCCATTTCACGCGGCCAGCAGATCGACTTGCCGGGTTTGCGGGAGGCAGGGCGCTGCGCGGCCTATGCCAGCGATGGCGCGTTGCTGGCGCTGCTGGAACCGGATGCCGAAGGGCGCGCGCGCATCCTGCGCGGCTTCAACCTGCCGCCGGACTGAGCGATTTGCCCGGAATACCGTTCCGCTCTTGTTGAAACACCGCTCCCATCAGTAGAATAGACAAGTTATTTCAAAGCTTTCACTCAACTAGGCGAAGCTTGCGCTTGCGTCATCACGATGATGCAAGCGCAAGCTTCGCATCGCCTTTCAAGGAAACGTATACCTCATGTCTCTTACCGCAGAACAAACCGGCAAGATCATCGCTGATTTCGGTCGCGTGCCGAACGACACCGGTTCGACCGAAGTCCAGGTGGCACTCCTGTCCGCCCGCATCGACCACCTCACCGGCCACTTCAAGGAACACAAGCAGGATCACCATTCCCGCCGTGGCCTGCTGAAGCTGGTCAACCAGCGCAAGCGCCTGCTCAGCTACCTGAAGGATCGCGATCTTGCGCGTTACCAGACCCTGATCGAACGCCTCGGCCTGCGTCGGTAACTCGCGTGCGTTCGTCCGTGAACGCAAAGATCAAGAGGCGCCCATCCGTGGGCGCACTTCTCAATCAGAGCAGGAATTAAGCACGTGGCAAAAGTAACCAAGTCATTCCAGTACGGTAATCACGAAGTCACACTGGAGACGGGCGAAATTGCCCGCCAGGCATCCGGTGCGGTCATGGCGAGGTAGAAAGCGGCCAGCCGCAATGGGATTCGAACTTCTCGGTGCTGCGGAACAGCTCGGTCCCGCAGGCCCGGCAAGCGTAGACGCCGGCGGTCTTGGTGTCGGTATACTCACCGGTGAAGGGCCGTTCGGTGCCGGCGCAGCGCAGCACCGCGAACTCGGCGGGGTTGAGCTTCTCGCGCCACTGGTCGTCGGTCAGCTTGAGCTTGGGACCGGCTGCGCCGTTTCCCGGGTCGCGTTGCTGCTGCCCTCTGTATGTCATGATTTCACGCTAGCGCGTCTGTGCTCGTCCGTCATCCACAGCGGATCGATACCGGAATGCAGTCGGCCTTCGGACTTGGCGTCCAGGTAGCGGAAGTACAGCACGCAGAACACCACCACCAGCATCAGCGACCAGCCGTAGGTCATCTTCGTGTTCTCCAGGAGGCGCCCGGTGGTCGGCCGTGGACCAGCAGCCAGCGGTCCATCGTCAGTGAACCCGTACGCACCGCCGCCGATGCCGGCCAGTTGTTGCAGCACCAATTGCGCAGTACCACCGTTCATCAGGAACAGGAAAAGCATCATCGAGTAGTAAGCCTGG
>CAVPQF010000069.1:0-18774 GCA_963707225.1 uncultured Gammaproteobacteria bacterium | reverse complement strand
ACCCGCCTGATCGAATGCCTCCGCATACAGCTCCAGCGCCGCATGCGCCGTATAGAGCCCCGCACATCCGCAGGCCGCTTCCTTCGCTTCGCGCGGATGCGGTGCACTGTCCGTGCCGAGGAAGAAGTGCGGATCACCGCTGGTGGCGGCCTGCAGCAGGGCAGCGCGATGTGTTTCGCGCTTGAGGATCGGCGCGCAGTAGTTGTGCGGACGGATGCCGCCCTCGAACAGCGCGTTGCGGTTTAGCAGCAGGTGATGCGCAGTGATCGTGGCTGCCATGTTGGCCGGAGCGCGGCTGACAAAGTCGACTGCATCGCGAGTGGTGATGTGCTCCAGCACCATGCGCAAGGCCGGGAACCTGGCCTGCAGTGGCAGCAGATGGCGTTCGATGAACACGCGTTCGCGATCGAAGATGTCGATATCCGGATCGGTGACCTCGCCATGCAGCAGCAAGGGAAGTTCATGCTTCTCCATGGCTTCAAGCACGTGATACACCCGCGACAGTTCGCGCACGCCCGAGTCGGAATTGGTAGTGGCGCCAGCCGGGTAATACTTCACCGCAAACACGCTGTCGCTGGCCCTGGCACGCGCGACTTCCTCGACTTGCGTGTTCTCGGTGAGGTACAGCGTCATCAGCGGCTGGAAGCGCGCGCCCGCCGGCAGGCTCGCGAGAATCCGTCGGCGATAGTCCTCGGCCTGGGCGACCGTCGTCACCGGCGGCCTCAGGTTCGGCATCACGATGGCGCGCGCAAAACGCTGCGCGGTGTGGCCGATCACCGAGGCCAGCGCATCGCCGTCGCGCAGGTGCAGGTGCCAGTCGTCGGGGCGGGTGATTTCCAGGCGCGTGGGGGTCATGGATGGGAGCTCGGGATGGCGGTCTGAGATGGCAATGGTATCGCGCGGGCGTCATCCGGACCCGCGTGTGAGTCTTGATCATTGAGCAAGAGCTTTCGTCCTCCTGCGGAGGGCGAGTCACTTTCTCTCGCTTGCCCGAGAGAAAGTAACCAAAGAGAGGGGCACCCCGCTTCCGCGCTTTCCGGGCATCCATGCCCGGAAAGTCCGCGGGCGGGTTACGGGGGTTGTCGACAGGGCATCCTGCCCTGACGCCAAACTGGCCGGCATCCTTGCCGGCCACCCTGCGGGCTTTTCCTCCACCCGTCCGCCGCTTCAGAGGGGCCCCGGGTAAAGCAACGCGCATCCTGCGCGTACTTTTCAAAAGAACCAGATCAAAAGCAGAGCAACAGCAGAGCGATACTTTGCTCTTGCTGTCGCTTCTGCGCTTTCAGCTTTTCACCGAGTGCGGGCCAGGATGGCCCGCTGCTCTACCCGGGGCCCCTGTGCGGCGGTGAGTCGGGATCGACAGGCCGCATAGCGGGAGTCGACAGGGAGGTCGACTCCTTTTCGCCCGGACAGGAGTCCGGTCGAAAAGCCCGACCCCGGCTCACGAACTTGCCGCCCATGGATGGGCGGCAAGCGCCAAGCGGGGTGGCCTTTCTCTTTGGTTATCTTTCTCTTTGGCCACGCAAAGAGAAAGTAACTCGGGCGCCGTAGGCGCACGAAAGCTCTTGCCTCTGCGACGCACGTTGGGCTACCGCAGAAACTGAACCTCAGCCCGATATTGGCATCTTCTTTCGCAAAGTACACTCGCCACGACTCCGCAGAAAGTCGAGACAACAAGCCATGGCAAGAACCATTTACGAGAAATCTACGCGAGTACTGCTGAAGGACATGCTTGCAGACATGGGGCTGCGGCCCGGCCAAGTGTTTACAACGTCGCGCGTCATTGACTGGTTCCAGAAGCACTATCCGAAACTGCAAGCAGGCAGCATTCGTGCCCATCTGGTTCAGGCTTCCACGAACGACCGCAGTCGTCTGCATCACACCTCGACCAACGCCAGCGACGATCTGCTTTTCAAAGTTGATTCAGGTCAATTCCGGCTGTACGAACCCGGAAAAGATCCTGCACCAATCCACGAGTTCATCGAAGGCGACGTTGCCAGGGAGCAGGAAATTACCGCAGCAGAGGAAGATGACGACGACGCCGGGGCACCCCCCGGATCTACGGAATTCCTGCTTGAGCGAGATCTTCAGCGTTACCTGGCGGAGAACCTTGGATGCATAGAAACTGGCCTGCGGCTGCATGAGGCCGACGGTATCAAGGGCATCGAGTTTGAAGCCGGTGGCGGCCGACGAATCGACATTCTGGCCGTCGACAAGGAAGGCGCGCTAGTGGTACTTGAGCTGAAAGTTTCGAAGGGTTATGACCGCGTCGTGGGACAATTGCTTCGTTATGTGAACTGGATCCGCTTAAACGTGGCGGAGCCAAGCCAACGGGTACGAGGCATCATCGTTTGTCGGAGCATGTCTGAAGACTTGCGCCTCGCCTGCGCAAACATCAACGACGTCGAGCTTTACGAATATCAGCTGTCAGTAACCGTGAACAAGGTGCCTGCATTGGGGGTCTGAACTTCACGCGTACATCTATTCCCCCCGCAACCAGCGCGCTGCATCTACCGCGTAATAGGTGAGGATGGCATCGGCACCGGCGCGCTTGAACGCGGTAAGCGACTCCAGTACCACCGCCTTTTCGTCGAGCCAGCCGTTCTGGGAGGCGGCCTTGAGCATCGCGTATTCGCCGCTGACCTGATACACGAAGGTGGGTACGCCGAAGGTGTCTTTCACGCGGCGCACGATGTCGAGGTAGGGCAGGCCGGGTTTCACCATTACTGCGTCGGCGCCTTCGGCGAGGTCGAGCTCGACCTCGTGCATAGCCTCGTTGCTGTTGGCCACGTCCATCTGGTAGGTGTGCTTGTTGCCCTTGCCGAGGTTGGCCGAGGAACCGACCGCGTCGCGGAACGGGCCGTAGAACGCGGAGGCGTATTTCGCCGAATAGGCGAGGATGCGCGTGTGGATGTGGCCGGCTTCCTCCAGCGCCTCGCGGATGGCGCCGATACGGCCGTCCATCATGTCCGACGGCGCCACGAAATCCATGCCGGCTTCCGCTTGCGCCAGCGACATCCTGATCAGTGCCGCGACGGTGGGCTCGTTCATCACGTAGCCGGTTTCGTCGATCAGGCCGTCCTGGCCGTGCGTGGTGTACGGGTCCAGTGCCACGTCGCCGATCAGGCCCAGCTCCGGGTACTTCGCCTTCAACGCGCGGGTGGCGCGATGCATCAGGTTGTCGGGATTCCAGGCCTCGGCGGCGGCGAGCGATTTCACGCCAGCACCCGGCGACGGGAACAGCGCCAGCGCCGGAATGCCCAGGCGCACGCATTCGGCGGCCAGCTTCAGCAGTTCGTCGATCGACAAGCGATCCACGCCGGGCATCGACGGCACCGGTTCGCGCCGGCCTTCGCCCTCGATCACGAACGCGACCATGATCAGGTCGCTCGGCAGCAAGGTATGCTCGCGCATCAGGGCGCGGGAGAAGGCATCGCGGCGCATGCGGCGCATGCGGGTGGCGGGGAAGCTCATGGCGGAATCTCGTGGGGCGGTATCGGGGCATTTTACGCCGCGGCGTGCCGCACCCGCCGCTGCCGGACACTTTGCCATGATTCGGCCACAGGCCACCGGCGGAGGTCGCGGCCCATTCTGCGCCGTACGGTCAGTAAAACACTGGACTAACCGCCGTTACGTCGGCAGGCTTGGCGCTTCACGCCGTCAGGAAGTTACATGAGCCAGTCCAGCAGCGCCTCCACCTTGCTCGTCGATCTCGGCGGCACCAACGTCCGCTTCGGAGTGGCCGATCCTGCGCGCGACAAGCCCCTGCTCACCGACAGCATCCGGCGCTACCGCGTGGCCGAGCACGACTCGCTGGTCGCCACCGCGAAGCAGTATCTCGCCGACACCGGCCTGGAAGTGCGCCGCGCCATCGTGGCCGCCGCCGGCCGCATCGTCGACGGCGAGACGGTCAAGGTCACCAACAATCCGTGGGCGATCTCGGCGCACCAGACCGCCGCCGCACTCGACCTGGAATACGTGCATCTGGTGAACGATTTCGCGGCGCAAAGCATGGCGGTGACCTTGCTGCAGGGCGACGACCTGGTCGATGTCGGCAAGCTGGCGCGGCCGGTCATCGGCGCCGAGGCCGAGCAGACCTTTGCCATCGTCGGCCCCGGCACCGGCCTCGGCGTCGGCGGCCTGCTGGTGCGCGGCGGCCACTGCAGCGTGCTGCAGACCGAGGGCGGCCACGCCGGCTTCGCCGCCCACTCGCCGGAAGACATCGCCATCCTCGACTACCTCAACCACAAGTACGGCCGCGTCTCCAACGAGCGGCTGATCTGCGGCCAGGGCCTGGTGAACCTCTACGACGCGATCTGCCATATCGTCGGCGCGCAAGCCGACGACCTCAAGCCAGAGCACATCACCGCCCGCGCCAAGGAGGGCAGCTGCCCGCTGTGCACCCGCACCGTGGAAACCTTCGCCGGCATCTTCGGCAGCGTCGCCGGCGACCTCGTGCTCACGCTCGGCGCCTGGAACGGCGTGTACCTCACCGGCGGCCTGATTCCGGTCCTGCTGCCGTGGCTGGAACGCGGCCGCTTCCGCGAACGCTTCGAAGCCAAGGGCCGCTTCCGCGACATCATGGAAAAGGTGCCGACCCAGGCGATCATGAATCCCGAGCCCGGCCTGCTCGGCGCGGCGGCGCTGGCGATCGTGGAATCGGGGCGGTCGTTGCTGCCATCGCGCTAGCCCGCTGCGACGCCGCGGGTCGACGCGTATCCTTTCGATGGAAATGCGAGAAATGCGTACGCCGTACACCGCCATCACCCGCCTGCTCTTCCTGCTGGCGCCGGCGCTGCCGTTCGCCGCGCCGGCAGCGCCCTCGCCGGATGCCGGCGTCACCCGCAACGCGGCGCTGGCCATTCCGGCCAAGCCGATCGCCTCGCGCGCCGGGCTGGACGCCTACCAGCGCGACACGCCGCCGGCGAACTCGCCACTGAACTGGCTCACGCCCGGCGCACGGCGACGCTTCCTCGACAGCCTGGTGTACCGCGAGCACGGCCTGGGCGGCATGAGCCTCGCCGATCTGCGCTACGAGCTCACCCGCGAGCAGGCCTATACCCTGCTGCGCCTGTTCGGCGCGCAAAACTACGCCGTCGACCTGGATGCGCTCACCACGCCGCGCCCGGCCACGGACGCCCCGGCAAGTGCACTGGAACCCGCCTACGATCGCCTGCTGGCCGCCACCGGGCACGCCGAGGGGAACACAGCACAGGGACAAGCCATTTCGCGCATCTACGCTGCGGAATTCGTCCCTGCGCAGTCCGATGCACGACGGCGCGCGCTCGGCGACCGTGACCTTGAGTTCCAGTTCCGCGCGGCGACTCTGGCCTTCGGCATCACCAACCAGCCGGACTACGTGGCCGACATGCGCCGCGACTTCGCCGAACTGGAACGCCGCCACCGCGTCGATCGCCCGCACGTCGGCGACCTCTACGATGCGCTGCTTGCAACCCACCACGACGACGAGGCCCGCGCCCTGCTCGCCGCCTACCCCGCGGTCGAACGCAGCCCGCCGCCGGTGATGCGTTCCTTCAGCCGCATCCGCAACGGCCAGCCCAGCCTGTGGGTGGTCACGCCCGGCATGCGCAAGCGCGAACTGGTGCGTTTCCGCTTCAATATCCGCGCCCCGGCGCAGGTGATCGTGCTGGCCTCGACCGGCTGCCATTTCTCCGCGAACGCTGCGCGCGACATCGAGGCCGATCCGCTGCTGCGCGACCTGTTCCGCGAGTACGGGCAATGGGTGGCGCCGCCCGGCGAGATCACCGCGTTCGACGCCGTGCGCGAATGGAACGAGACTCATCCCGCGTTGCGGCTCGGCATCGCCTACGACAACGCCGCGCTGCCGATGGTCGAGCGCGTCGAGACCCCGGTGTTCTACTTCCTCGATCATGGCGCCGTCGTCGATACCGTGGTCGGCTGGCCGCCCGGCGGCAACCTCGACGCGATCCGGCGCGGCTTGCGCAAGATCGACCTGCTGCGTTGACGCAGCCTCCACGGAGAACCCCATGCCCCGCCACGACACCGCCTTCCTGTTCGACCTCGACGGCACCCTGATCGACAGCGTGTACCAGCACGTGCTGGCGTGGAAGGAGGCGCTGGACCGGGAAGGCGTGGAACTGTCGGTGTGGCGCATCCATCGCAAGATCGGCATGAGCGGCGGGCTGTTCACCAACATCCTGCTGCGCGAGACCGGGCTGGAGATCACCGCGGACCGCCTCGACCGCCTGCGCCAATGGCATGCCGAGGCGTTCAACCGGCAGCACGCGCAGGGCTCGGTGCGGCCGCTGCCCGGTGCGCGCGAACTGCTGGCCCATCTCGACGGGCAGAAAATCCCGTGGGCGATCGCCACCAGCGGGCGGATGGAAACCGCCGCGCACAACCTGGAGGCGCTCGGCGTCGACCCGTCGAAGGTGCCGGTGGTGACACGCGACCAGGTGCGCCACGCCAAGCCCGACCCGGACCTGTTCCTCGCCGCCGCCGCACGGCTGGGCGTGGACATCCGGCAATCGCTGGTGATCGGCGACAGCGTGTGGGACATGCTCGCCGCGCAACGCGCCCGCGCACTCGGCGTGGGCCTGCTCTCGGGCGGCTACGGCCACGCCGAGCTGCAGCAGTCCGGCGCGTTCCGCGTGTACGACGACCCGGCCGACCTGCTGTGGCACATTGACGAAGTGGCCGCGCGCGACTGAGCCGCTGACCACCCTCGCTGAACCACGCGGCCGTGCATCATGAAAAATTAATCATCGGTGCGCGTACCCGCAGTAGGCTCGTGACCAACCGCCCACGGAGCCTTCCATGCGCCGCCTCGTCGCCAGCCTGCTGCCGCTCGCCCTGCTGCTCGCCGCGTGCTCGCCCTCGCCGGCACCGCCACAATCCGGCTCCAGCCAGTCTGCGCCGGCAAACGCCGCGCTCGGTTCCCCCGAATGGTATGCGTGGGTCGATCGGTCGCTGCACATCAGCGACGACGGCCACGGCCCGGATCGCGGCTCGGACGAATGGAACCGGGCGGTGCAGAACAGGCTGGGCCAGGAGGCGCCGCAGTCGAAACCCGGTTCGCCGGAATGGCAGCAGTCGGTGGACGCGCTGCTGCGCACGCGCCTGCCGCCGTCGTCCTGAACTCCCGTAAAAAATTGTCCACTTGCGGCAACCATCCTGCCTACCGACCGATTGACGTTCCATGCCAGACTGTTCGGGCCGGCCCTGACGTGAGGCGGCGTGGCTCGGGGGGAGTTCATGTATATCGGTTGGGCACTGGCGGGGCTGGTGTTGTTCATGGTCGTCGGCATGATCGACGACTCGGGTTCCGGCAGCCACCTGTACGGCATGCTGACCGGCGTGCTGCTGGGCCTGCTCTGGGCGCGCCAGAAAAACCTGCGCAGCGAACTGGACGAGACCCGCGCGCTGCTCGACCGGGTGCGGGTGCAACCCGTCACGGCGCCGACGCCGGCGCGGCCTTCCGGACAACCCTCGGCTGCCACGCCGGCAACGAAGCTGCAGGAAACCCGCTATGACGCCGCGCATTCCGATGCGCCGAGGCCAGCGGTGCCGCCACCGCTGACGCAGCCCATTCCAGGCGCCGCGCCGCGACCGCGCGCCGCCACACCGGCGCGCCCGGACAAACCCGCCCAGCCGGACCTGGCGACGGTGGCGATAGCGCGCATCAAGAGCTGGTTCACCGAAGGCAACGTACCGGTGAAGATCGGCATGCTGGTGTTGTTCGCCGGCGTGGCGGCCCTGTTGAAATACGCCTCGGACGCCGGGATGCTGCGCGTGCCGATCGGCCTGCGCCTGAGCCTGGTGGCGCTGGCGGCGATCATCGCGCTGCTGGTGGGCTGGCGTCAGCGTGACGCGCGGCGGGTGTTTGCGCTGTCGCTGCAGGGCGGCGCGATCGGCGTGTTGCTGATCACCGTGTTCGCCGCGTTCCGCCTGTACGCGTTGCTGCCGCCGCTGGCGGCGTTCGCGCTGCTGGTGGTGCTGGTCGCCGGCGTCGGCTTGCTGGCGGTGTTGCAGGAAGCGCTGGCGCTGGCGGTGCTCGGCCTGCTCGCCGGTTTCCTCGCGCCGATCCTCACCTCCACCGGCCACGGCAGTCACGTCGCGCTGTTCAGTTACTACGCCGTGCTCAACCTGGCCATTCTCGGCATCGCGTGGAAGCGTTCGTGGCGCGTGCTCAACCTGCTCGGTTTCGTGGCCACGTTCGGCATCGGCAGCGCCTGGGGCGTACTGCAGTACCGGCCGGAACTGTTCGCCAGCACCGAACCGTTTCTGATCCTGAATTTCCTGTTCTATCTGGTGATTCCGCTGCTGTACCTGCACCGCGCCGCGCCGGATCAACGCAAGCCGGATCAACGCAAGCTGATCGACGGCTGCCTGCTGTTCGGCAACCCGCTGATCAGCCTGTTGCTGCAGGCGGCCCTGCTGCAATGGCGTGGCCAGCCGCTGGCGTTTTCCGCGCTGGCGGCGGCGGTCGTCTACGTGGCGGTGGCCTGGAGCATCCGCGGGCGCGACAATTTCGGGATCCTGCGTGATGCCTGGGCCGTGCTGGCGATCGCGTTCGCCACCCTGGCGGTGCCGCTGGCACTCAGCGCCAGCCTGACCGGCAGCATCTTTGCGCTGGAAGGCGCCGGCCTGATCTGGCTGGGCTTGCGACAGCAGCGCCGGCTGGCGCGCCGGAGCGGCGTGGCCTTGCAGCTGGCGGCCGCGCTGGCGCTGGTGATCGGGCGCAGCGACAGCACGCCGATGCTTGCCACGGCGTGGCTCGATCGCGACTTCATCGGCACCCTGATCCTGGTAGCCGCGGCGTTCGCCAGCGCGTCGTTCTACGCGCGGCTGGGCACGGACGCGGTGCTGCAGCGCTGGACCGCGGTGCTGCTGTACGGGTGGGGGCTGTGCTGGTGGCTCGGCGCCAGCTGGAACGAAATCGGCCGCCATGTCGGGACCTCGGATGAAGCCGCGGCAGCGACGGGCCTGCTCGCGCTTACCGGTTGGGCCGCCGCCGAAGCGGCGCGGCGACGACCGCGCTTCGAGCTGGGTACCGTGGTGGCGTGGACGGCGCCGATTCTGCTCGCCGCGATCCTGCCGCTGGTGCTGCGGCAGCTGCTGGATGGGCATCCGCCATTGTGGGGCTGGAACCTGCTGGCGACCCTGTCGGCTGCAGCACTGGGCTGGCGCACGCTGCAGTGTCTGCGCGGCTGGCCGCGGCCGGCCATGCTGACCCAGCTCGGCTGGCTGTGGCGCTGGACCCTGGTGGCCAGCGCCACGATCAAGGTGCTGCTGCAGGGCACGCCGGGGATATCCGCTGCCTGGATGCTGCTGCTGGTCCTGCTGCCGCTGTGCGCGCTGGCGGCGCTGGCGCTGGCCCGGCCGCACTGGATCGCGCCGCCGCTGGTCGAACTGCTGCCGAAGCTGCGCCCGCCCTTGCTGGGCTCGGCGCTGTTCGTGCTGGGCCTGTACTGGCTGGCCGGCTTGTTCATGGCCGGTGACACCGCGCCGATGACGTACCTGCCACTGCTCAATCCGCTGGAGTTGCTGCTGATCATCATCACCTTGCTGGTCGCACGCTGGCTGGGCGATGGCACGACGGCGACGGCACTGCGCCGGGGCCGGCCGATGGTGCTGGGCGTCCTCGGCATGGCCGTGGTCACCAGTGCCACGCTGCGCGCCGTGCACCAGCTCGGCCACGTCCCATGGAACGACGCCCTGTTCGATTCGAGCCTGGCGCAGATGTCGCTCACCGTGGTCTGGAGCGTGTTCGGCCTGCTGGCCTGGGTGTGGGGTTCGCGGCGCGGCCAGCGGCTGGCCTGGCTGGCCGGCGCGGTGACCATGGGCGTGGTGCTGGCCAAGTTGCTGCTGATCGATCGCAGTCATCTGGGCAACCTGTTCGGGATTGCCTCGTTCATTGCCTACGGTCTGTTGTGCACGGTCATCGGCTATCTGGCACCGGCGCCGCCGCGTCTGCCATCGACGTCCACCGGGGAGGCCGCCGATGCGTCCTGATGCCTGGTTGCCGAAGCGGCGCGCATGGCTGCTGTGCCTGCTGCTGCCGCTCACCGCAGATGCCGGCATGCCAGCCGACTACGCCTATCGCTACACGCTGCATACCGCGGGCAGCAGCGCGGCCTGGCGGATCGAGCTGACGCCGGCGGTGTACGCCGCGTCCACGCCCGCAGCCAACCTGCGCGATCTGGTGGTGGTCAATGCGCAGGGGCAGGAGGTGCCGTTTGCGCCCCTGCCCGCGGCGCCGCCGCGGTCGCATCCGTTTGCGCTGCGCGCAACCCTGCTGCCGCTGCCGTCCGGCAGTACGGGCAACGGCAGCGGCGTGCGCGTGCAACGCAACAGCAACGGCGACATCGTGATCGAGCAGCCGGACATGCCATCGGCACCGATCCGGCCACGCCAATGGCTGGTCGATGCCCGGCGCCGGGTGAGCCTGGATCGCATCGAGATCGACCCGGTCGCCCTGCCGGTCGACTCGCGCTTCCATCTCTCGGTGCAGGCCAGCAACGATCTGCAGGCATGGAGCGAGCGCAGCCAGGACACCGAAATCGTCAGCGTGAAACGCGGCGGCGACGCGGTGGAACAGCACATGATCGCGCTGAGCGACGCCGCCCCTGCGCGCTACTACCGGCTGAGCCTTCGCCAGAACGATGTCGCGCCATGGGACAGCGCGCAGACGCCGCAGGTGGAACTTCGCGGCAGCTATGCCGACCCGCTCGCCGAACGCATGGCCGCACGCCGCTGGCTGACCTTGCCGGCCACGCCGGCGGCGCCCGTCGCCACCAGTGGCGCCGATTACGACTACGCCCTGCCCGCCGCCTTGCCGGCGGAGGCGGTGCGGGTCGTCCTCGGCGGCGACAACACGGTGGCGCGATTCAGCCTGCTCGACCACGACGAAGGCAACGGACGGATGCTGGCCACGATCACCGCGGTGCGCATCGGCACAGGCACGGATGAAGACCCGGCCACCCCATTCGCGACGACGCGCGTGCAACACCTGCGCCTGCACACCGACACGCCGCTGTCCCAGCCGCCGTCGCTGCAGGTGGCATGGCGGCCGGATGTGTTCGTGTTCCTGGCCGAAGGCAGCGGCCCGTACAGCCTGCTCGCCGGCAGCCATGCCGCACGCCGCGGCGACTATCCACTGGCGGCCGCGCTGGAGCGCCTGCGTCCGCGCGATGCCGGCGCCGACTGGCAACCGCCGCTGGCCACGCTGGGCGCGGTCAGCGACGCCGGTGGCGCCGCGGCCCTGCTCGCGCCCAAGGCACTGTTCGACTGGACCCGCCTGTTGCTGTGGCTGGTGCTGATCGGCGGCGCGCTGGCCGTGGCCGGCATGGCGTGGAGCTTGCTGCGGCAGTCACGGCGCGAGGACGATACGCGCTGATCGCCGAAGCGCCGACGCGCATCCGCGCGTCGCAGTCACGTCGGCGGAAATCAGCCCGGCGCCAGCAGCGCGTCCAGGTCGCCTTCGTCGAAGCTGAGCTTCTCGCGGCTGCCTCCGCCTTCCAGCACCGCCGCGGCGAGTTCGGCCTTGCGTGCCTTCAGTTCCTCGATGCGCTCTTCCACCGTGCCGGAGGTGATCAGGCGGAACACGAATACCGGCTTGTCCTGGCCGATGCGGTGCGCGCGGTCGCTGGCCTGCGCCTCGGCGGCGGGATTCCACCACGGGTCGTAGTGGATCACGGTGTCGGCCGCGGTGAGGTTGAGTCCGACGCCGCCGGCCTTCAGCGACAGCAGGAACAGCGGCACCTCGCCGCTCTGGAAGCGCTGCACCGGCTCGGCGCGGTCGCGGGTGTCGCCGGTGAGCGTGACGTAGCGGATGCGCCGGCGATCCAGCTCGGCCGCGATCAGCTTCAGCATGCCGGTGAACTGCGAGAACAGCAGCACCTTGCGCCCCTCGTCGAGCAGCGCCGGCAGCATGTCCATCAGCAGCTCGAACTTGGCCGATTCGTGCACGCCGCGCGCGGCTTCCAGTTTCACCAGCCGCGGGTCGCAGCAGACCTGGCGCAATTTCAGCAGCGCGTCGAGCACCACGATGCCGGAATGCGCGATGCCGCGCTGCGCGATCACCTCGCGCAATTCCTCCGCCAGCGACAGGCGCAGGCCTTCGTAGAGTTCGCGCTGGCGCCCTTCCAGCACCACGCGGCGGGTGATCTCGGTCTTCGGCGGCAGTTCCTTCGCCACCTGCGCCTTGGTCCGGCGCAGGATGAACGGCGCCAGGCGCAGGTTCAGCCGCTGCTGGCATTCCTCGTCGTGCTGCTTCTCGATCGGCACGCGGTAGTAGCGGCGGAACGCGCCCTCGTCGCCGAGCAGGCCGGGCACGGCCAGGTCGATCTGCGACCACAGCTCGCCCAGATGGTTTTCCAGCGGTGTGCCGGTGAGGCAGACGTAGCGCGCCGTGCGCAGGCTGAGCAGCGCGCGGCGCGCCTGCGTGCGCGGGTTCTTCACTTGCTGCGCCTCGTCCAGCACGATCAGCGCGAACGGCTGCTTTCTCAGGGTGACCACGTCGCGCGGCAGCAGCGCGTAGCTGGTCAGCACGATGTCCTGCGCGCCGAGCTGGGCGAATTCCTCGGCGCGCTGCGGCCCGTGCAGGGTCAGCACATGCAGCATCGGCGCGAAACGCGCGATCTCCGATTGCCAGTTCGGAATCAGGCTGGTCGGCACCACGATCAGTGCGGGCTGGGTCAGTGCGCCGCCCTGCTTCAGCGACAGCAGGTGGGTGATCAGCTGCAGCGTCTTGCCCAGGCCCATGTCGTCGGCCAGCACGCCGCCAACGCCGGCTTCGGCCAGCGCGTTCAGCCAGCGCAGGCCTTCGCGCTGGTACGGCCGCAATTCAACGGTGAGCCCGGCGGGCACCGCGTCGCTGGCACGTTCGGCTGCGTCGCGCAGGCGCGCGGCGAAGCCGAGCAGCGGTTCGGCCGCCTCCAGCGTGCTGCCGCCGGGCATCGCCGCGACGAGTTCTTCGAGCCGACCGGCCTGCACGCGCGGCAGATGCAGCTTCTTGCGCGGCTTCTCCAGGTATTCGGCCAGCGGCGCCAGCAGCCCGCGCAGTTCCTTCAGGCGCACCGGCACGCGGCGGCGCGCATCGACCGGCGCGTACCACACCGCGTCTTCCGGCTCGTTCGGCGCCGGGCTGAGGTTCAACTGGTGCTCGGCCAGCGCCTGCGCCACCGCGGGCAGCAGGTTGTGCCGCTGGCCATCCAGCTCGATGCCGATTTCCAGGTCGAACGCATGGTCGTCGGCATCCTCCACGGCCTGGCCGTACCAGTGCACCGGGCCTTCCAGCACTTCGAACGGAAAGCTCGGCGCGTACTCGACCTGGAAGTTTTCCGCCTCGAGCTTGGGCCGCAACGCCAGCCAGCGCGCCGGCGTGTTGACCTCCAGCGCGCCGGCGTAACCGGTGCCGGGAAACAGCCAGGCGTCGTCGGGCAGGGTTTCCGCCACGTCCCACGGCAGGCCTTCGGTATCCACGCCCGGGGTGAGTCCGGCGCGTTCGAGCTGCTCCATCGCGCTGAGTTCCTCGGCGCGGCGGCGGATGATCTCGACCAGCTGGCCGTTGCGCACGCGCCGCACCAGCGGCTCGCCGCCGCGACCGGGCAAACGTTCGCCGGCGTAGTCGAAGGCCAGCCGCGCGTAGCCGAGCGGCGGCGTGCCGGCGGCCAGCCGGGCGTGCCGGGTCAGCGCATGCAGGGTCAACACCGGCTTCGGCGCCAGTTCCGAGCGGCGCACCTCGCCGAACACCATCGGCAACGGCACCCGCGTGGCCAGCCGGCTGCCCGCCAGGCGGTTGCGCAGGCGGCGGCCGTGCTCGTGTTTCAGCGGCGGCAGTTCCAGCCAGCGGGTTTCCTCGGTCGCGGCATCGAAACGGCCCACGGTGGCGCGCTCGGCATCCAGGTACCACAGCCCGTCGATGCGCAGCAGGCGCTGGCTGTGCGGCAGCACCGGCAGCAGGCGCTGGCTGCCGTCCGGCTCCATCTGCCAGTGCCAGTTGAGCTGGTGCGACTTGCCGCGCGACAGCCGCAGGCCGGCCAGGCCGCCGAGGAAGCACGGCGCGGTGTCCAGGACCTCGGCCAGCAAGGTGTCGCCGACGTGGCCGCCGAGGCGCGCATAGCTGCGGCCCTTGCGCACGCTCTGCGGCAATCCCAGCATGGTCGCGGCCAGGCGCTGCTCGTGCGGCTGCAGCGACGACTGCGCCAGATGCCGGCTGTCCAGCGGCGCCGGCCGCGCGTAGCGGCCATGCTCGACCACCGCCAGCAGCACCGGCGCCACGTCCAAGCGGGCCGCGGTGCCTTCTTCCGGCATCACTTCCAGAAAGAAACCGAGCACGCCGCGATCGTCGGCCACGGCCGGCTTCGGCGCAGCCAGCAGCCGTCGCCATGCCTGCGGCAGGGCTTCGTCCTCGCCGGGGGGCGCGCTGGCGGCTTGCTGTTTCTCGTCCGGTTGCTGCATGCGCATGCGATCCGTGGCGACAACCAAAACACTGAGCTTAGCAGGCCCGCGAGGGGGTCATGCATCAATGCGTGGCGTGTCCAAGTGCGCCTTGAGAGGTTCAAAACTATGCGGATCAGAGTACTGAGATCGCAACTCCTGGCTCATTCGCAAATTGTTTGCGACGCCTGACAAACCCTTGTAACGTCGCCCACAGCAAGCTGGTCGAGATCGGCATGCTCAGCTTGGGGGAAGCGGCCCGTATTCATCACAAAGTCCATGAGACGGCAGCTTTGGCCGCCAATCAAGGGAAATCACCATGCGAAAGATGCCCACCGGATTGTTTCTGACTGTCTTCTTGCTCACGCTGACTGGCTCGGTTCGTGCCCAGACCAGCACTAAGCACTACTACTACACCGACCCACAAGGCACCGTACTGGCCAAGGCGGACGCGCAGGGCAACATCGTGGAGCGCTACGAGTACACGCCGTATGGAGTATCGGTGCCGAGCGTGGGCACAGTGCCCAACGGCCCCGGATACACCGGTCACGTCCACGACCCTGAATCCAATCTGGTCTACATGCAGCATCGTTACTACGATCCCGTAATGGGGCGGTTCCTCAGCAGGGATGCTGTACCACCTCAACCAGGTAATTTGGCCTATATCAATCGCTATGCATACGTTGGCAATAACCCAATCATGCATACCGATCCGAGTGGCGATTACATCTGTACTGGCTCACAAAACCAGTGTGGCACGATTAAGCAGGCACTTGGTGATGTCCAGAAGGCAGCCGGGCAATATGCTCAAGGAAGCACAGGACAGAAATCTCTCAGTGCAATAGTGAAGTTCTATGGAAAAGAAGGCGACAAGAACGGTGTGAACGTGGGCTTTGGTAACGCGAACAACAACAATGCCATCACCGAAACCAAGGGCAAGGAAACCAACATCACGTTCAATCTTAGCAATATCCATGACACCGGATGGAACGATGGTACGACACCCCGTGTAGAGACTGCAGCTGCCGTCGCCCATGAGGGTCAGCACGGCATTGATGGACAGTTTTTTGGCCGCCTTTATAACAATGAACAATGGCGCGCCAGAGAATACCGCGCTTTCACTACGCAATCGTACGTTAACGAGGCCTTCGATAAGACCTCTCCCTACGGACTATGGAAAAGTGGATGGAAAGAAATCCCCATCATTAACGGCCTTCGTGACAACGCAGCCAATTTCAACGCCGACTGGGTTGTGTATGGCAACGGTGCCAACCAATGAAGTCGCCATGCGCTTGGGCTACGAGGATATGCTGGGGAGGAGCAGTACTTGCATTTCCCGCTTGTGCGGCTCAAAACCAGCACATCGAAACGGTCAGCATATGCAGCATGTTGAATAATCCCGGTGCATATGCGCAGAAGATGGTGTCTGTCCGTGGCTCCGTCTACATTGGCATGGAGAACACCAACATTAGTGACGGGAAATGTCCGGGAAAAGCCATCGAGCTGAATGTTGGAGATGATGTCTATGAACATTCAGACATTCGCAACTTCCACCGAAAAATTACGCATTGGAAAATGCGTGGTTTTGCTACGGTTTCCGGAATATTCGTCGTCAGCGACAATCAACTCAGACCTTATGTTCTGAACGTAAAGAAGGTCGAAAATGTGAGCAAAAACGTACCCTAGTAATCGTGCCGCTTGCAACGGAGTCAATCAGAACGCGCCTGAAGTAAATCCGCTGATTTTAATTGCCACCGAACAGACCTTGTGGATATTCCGGCTTCTGCTCGCGCGCCATCAGCGCCTTGAGTCCTTCCACAGGGGTGACCTCGCCGTGCAGCACGGCGCGCACACCGGCACTGATCGGCAGGTCCAGGCCATGCTTGTCGGCCAGCCGTGCCACCTCGTCGGCGGTGAGGATGCTTTCCACCACCTGGCCGATCCGGCGCACCGCCTCGTCGATCGCCACGCCCTGGCCCAGCGCGATGCCAAGCCGGCGGTTGCGCGAAAGGTCGCCGGTGCAGGTGAGTACCAGGTCGCCGAGGCCGGACAGGCCGATCAGCGTTTCCGGCCGCGCGCCCAGCGCCATGCCCAGGCGCAGCATCTCGTTCATGCCGCGGGTGATCAGGCCGGCGCGGGCGTTCAGGCCCAGCTGCATGCCGTCGGCGATGCCGGTGGCGACCGCCAGCACGTTCTTCATCGCGCCGCCGAGTTCGGCGCCGAGCACGTCGCCGCCGGAATACGCGCGCAGGTTCGGCGCGTGCAGCAGACTGGCCAGCTGCTGCGCGAACGCCGCGTCGTCCGAGTGCACGGTGACCGCGCTGGGCAGGCCGGCGGCGACTTCCCTGGCGAACGACGGCCCGGTGACCACCGCCGCGGGACGGCCGGGCAACCGTTCGGCCACCAGTTCGTGCAGGAAGCGGCCGGTGCCCGGCTCGAAACCCTTGGTCGCCCAGGCGATCGTGGTACCCGCGTCGAGCAGCGGCGCCAGCTCGGCCAGCATCGCGGCGAACGCGTGGCTGGGCACCACGATCAGCACGATGCCCGCGCCGTGCACGGCGCGGGCCAGGTCGCTTTCGTAGGCCAGCTCCGCAGGCAGCTCGATGTCGGGCAGGTAGCGCTGGTTGCAGCGGTTCGCCGCCAGCGCCGCCAGCGCTTCGCGGTCGCGCCCCCACAACGTGGTCGGCACGCCGTTGCGTGCGCTCAACGCCGCCAGCGCCGTGCCCCAGGAGCCGGCCCCGAGGACGGTCAGCTTCGGGTTTTCAGCCATGGACACGGCTCAGCTGTTGAGCGTGGCCGGGGCGGCGTCGCCGCCCATCGCGCGGCGCTGCTGCTCGGCGAACAGTGCGTCGAAGTTGATCGGCTGCAGAAGGAACGGCGGGAAGCCGCCTTCCAGCACCAGCGAGGAGATCACCTGGCGGGCATACGGGAACAGCAGGTTCGGGCAGTAGCTGCCGATGATGCCGGCGTGATCCATCTCGTTGAAGCCGGCGATGCCGAACAGGCCGGCCTGCTCCACTTCCGCCAGGTAGGCGGTGCGCTGGCCGATCGTGCAGGTCAGGGTGAGGCTGAGCACCACTTCGTACAGGTCGTTGCCGAGGTCGGTGGCCTTCTGGCCCAGGTTCAGCTGTACCTGCGGCTGGTCCTTCTCGTCGATCTCCTGGAAGATCTGCGGCGCATTCGGCGCCTCGAAGGACACATCCTTCACGTAGATCTTCTGCATCACCAGCTGCGGCTGACTGGCCTGGCCGTTGGCCTGGTCGTTGGTGATCTCTTGTGCCATCGGGAGTTCCTCGGGTCTGGGTCGTGTATATAAAAGAGACCGATTGTTCCATACATCCCCGCGGCGCGCACGCCGCGGGACGCCCGCGGAACCCGGGAAGATTGCGCATGGCCTTGTTTTTCTGCGAGAATACGCGGCTCGCCTCTGTCGACCCGGTGCTTCCGGGCGGTCCGCCACGCGGTACGGACCTCACGATCATGCGTTGCGACAACTCCAGCATCGCGTGGCGCATGGCGCCGCTGGGCCGATCTCACCCTGGCCAACGGGTGTCAATCAAGAATTACGGAGGTCGTCATGGCCCGTGTATGTCAAGTCACCGGTAAGGGTGTGCAGAGCGGCAACAACGTCTCGCACGCCAACAACCGTACCCGTCGCCGCTGGTTGCCGAACCTGCATGAGCGTCGTTTCTGGGTGCCCAGCGAGAATCGCTGGATCAAGCTGCGCGTTTCCAACAATGCCCTGCGCACGATCGACAAGAATGGCATCGAGGCCGTGATTGCCGAGATGCGCGCCCGCGGCGACAAGGTCTGAGGATTGAGCCATGGCTAACAAATCGCAAGACAAGATCCGCATGATCTCCTCGGCCGGCACCGGCCACTTCTACACCACGCAGAAGAACAAGAAGAACACGCCGGAAAAGTTCGAGTTCAAGAAGTACGATCCGGTCGTGCGCAAGCACGTGATCTACAAGGAAGGCAAGATCAAGTGACGTTCTGACGCACTCGCGCCTTGCGCGAGTGGCTCTGTCAGAACGTCATCCCGGCGAAGGCCGGGATCCAGTGAGGCACTCAAAACCCGCCTTCGTGGCGGGTTTTTCTTTGTCTGCCCATTCGCGCCGGAAACCTCGGTCTGTGCAAGCTTTAGGCGTCATAGGGGTAGGCCGTCACCAAACGTGGCGCTTCATCCGCTTCAGCAATCCGAATGCTCCGGATACGGCGGATTCAACTACGAAGCGCAACGCGTTTGAAGGATCGGTCGAACGCGTGGGCGGAGATGAAGAACCCCGCCCACTTCTCATTGAATCCCTTCGATAACTTTAACCCGGCAAGGGCATCACGACACAGTGA
>CAVPQF010000068.1:0-21240 GCA_963707225.1 uncultured Gammaproteobacteria bacterium | reverse complement strand
GTGAAGATGGCACCGACATAGACCACGAACATCACCGGGTTCCTGAGCTGCGTTCGCACCGCGAGCTTGCGGAACGCGTCGAACAGGCAGGATTGACCAAGTCCGGATCAAACAGGGAAGTTCTCTCGTCGCCATATTGTTCACCTCAGTGTCCGGCCCACAGCATCAAATGCTCGACCGCCGGCCCCAGCGCCAGCGCCGGCACATAGGTCAGCGCGCCCAGCAGCAGCACGGTACCGACCAGCAACCCCACGAACAGTGGCCGGTACCCGGTTGTTGGCCGACCCCGAATACGTTATGAGAGTGCCGCTGATCGAGGGCTCGCAACAGGCAGTAAAGCAGCTTGCCGAGCATGATCTTCTCGTAGTAACGGCCAGACGGCCCAATTCCGAGGAGGCCACCAGAAGATGGCTCTGCCGGCACTTCCCATGCCTGAAGCAATACCATCATGCCAGGACCGGCACCAAGCATAATATACCCTCCGATGTGCTGATCGACGACCTGGACATGAACATCGTGGAATTTGTTAAAAGCGATCCCGATCGACGGGGTATCCTATGACCGCCAAGCAGCAGACCTTCGACATCGATATCTCCAGGGAGGTCTCGTTCGGCTGGCTGCCCAATCCGCTGACGCTGTCCTTCGGCACGCAATGGCTGCGCCAGAGCTACGACGTGACGGCGGGCGACTTCGGTTCGTACTACGTCGGCACGTCCGGCGTGCGCGGCGGCGCACAGGGCTTTGCCGGCTGGGGTCCGCAGGACGCCATCTCGGTGGACCGGCACGACGTCGCCGGGTACCTGCAACTGGAAGGCAACCTGACCGAGCGCTTCGGCTTCTCCGCCGCCGTGCGGCACGAAGACTATTCGGACTTCGGCACCACCACCTCCGCCGCCTTGTCCGGCCGCTTCGACTTCACCGATTCGTTCGCCCTGCGCGGCAGCGCCTCGACCGGCTTCCGCGCACCGGGGCTGGGCCAGCAGCACTACTCGGAAACCACCTCGGCCGCCTACGGCACCGGCAATTCGCTGGGCCTGCCGCCGGGCATCTACCTGCGTGGCCTGGTGCCGGTGGACAACCCGCTGGCGCGGCTGCTCGGCAGCGAGCCGCTGAAGGCGGAGAAGTCGCGCAACTTCACCGCGGGCGTGGTGTGGAATCCCACCAACGAACTCAACATGTCGTTCGACGCCTACCAGATCACCGTCACCAACCGTATCGCGCTGTCCAGCTCGCTCTCGCTGTCGACGCCGGCGGTCATCGACTACCTGGCCGCCAACGGCGTCACCAACCTGCAGTACAGCGGTCTGTCGTACTTCACCAACGCCGGCACCGTGCGCACGCAAGGCGCCGATGTGGTGACCAGCTACCGCAGCGATTTCGGCGACAACGGCAACCTGCTTTCGACACTCAGCTACGGCTACCACAAGAACAAGGTCACCGACGTCAAGCCGAACCCGCCCGTGCTGGACTCGCTGGGCGTGATCTTCCAGCGCCTCAACCGCAGCGCGATCAAGGGCCTGCTTGCCGACACTGCGCCGCGCAGCAAGCTGATCCTCAACGAGACCTACAGCCTCGGCCACTGGGCCTTAAACGGCACGCTGACCCGCTACGGCCGCATCACGACGTACGGCTCGACCAGCTATCTGAACGACATCGTCTACCCGCACAAATGGCTGCTCGATCTGGCGATGAGCTACAACCGCGATCGCTGGACCTTCACCATGGGCGGCGACAACGTGCTCAACACCTATCCGAAGAAGGTGCCGCAGAGTGACGACCAGAACGGTGCCTTCCCGTATTCGTCCAGCTCGCCGTTCGGCTTCCAGGGCGCCTACGTGTACGGCAAGGTGCAGTACCACTGGTGAGCGCGCTTGCGCCGGCACGACGAAAGCCCCGTTCCATGGCGGGGTTTTCGTCGGCCGTGGCCTGGCCGGTGCCGCCCGCGTCGCAGGAAGCCACGTGCCACAACCGCCAGCCATGCCATCGTCTTTTCATTGGTGGCGCGAGGCCGCCCGTGACTATGCTCGGATTCCATCGTGGAGGGTGACCCAATGACCGAACGAAACACGCCGCACGGCGATGCCGTGACCACCTGCCATCCGCCGGCACACGGCAGGCCGCGCTGGCATGGCGTGCTGCTGGCGCTGGTGGTCGGCAGCTTCGGCGTGCTGGCCCACGCGCAGGACACGACGGCGACGAAGACCGCGGCGATCGCCAGCGCCAACGCGCTGGCTACCGAAGCCGGTTTCGAGGTCCTTGCGCGCGGCGGCAACGCGGTGGACGCGGCGATCGCCGTGGGCACGTCGCTGTCGGTGGTGCAGCCGGAGGCTTCGGGCATGGGCGGCGGCTTCCTCGCCGTGATCCACGATGCAGCCACCGGCAAGGACACCTTCATCGACGCGCGCGAGATGGCGCCGCAGGCGGTCAGCGGGAAGGACTACCTGGAAGCGGACGGCACGCCCAATCGCGATACCTCGCTGAATGGCCCGCTGGCCGCCGGCGTCCCGGGCTTTCCCGCGGGCGTGGCGTACATGGCGGCCAAGTACGGCAAGCTGCCGCTGGCCGAGTCGCTGAGTCCGGCGATCCGCCTGGCCGAGCAGGGCTTCCACCCCAGCGGTGCGCTGGTGCGCTCGATCGGCCACAAGGCCGCGGTGCTGCGCCGCTACCCGGCCTCGTCGGCCAAGTTCATGCCGGGCGGCAAGGCACCGGTGGAAGGCGACATCTTCCGCGACCCGAACCAGGCACGCACGCTGAAGGCGCTGGGCGAAAAAGGCGCGGACGGCTTCTACAAGGGCGCGGTGGCGAAGGAACTGGTGAAGTCGGTGCGTGCCGCCGGCGGCACCTGGACGCTGACCGACCTGGCCAACTATCGGGCGAAAGAGCGCCAGCCGATCGAGCTGACCTACGGCGGCTACAAGATCGTCACCGCACCGCCGCCGTCTTCCGGCGGCGTGGCGCTCGCCGAAATGCTGAACATCCTTGCGCCGATCGATCTCAAGAGCATGGATGAGGCCCATCGCATCCACTACCTCGTCGAGGCGATGCGTCGCGCGTTCCGCGACCACAACGAATACCTGGGCGATCCCGACTTCGTGAAGATGCCGCTGGACATGCTGCTCTCGCCTTACTACGCCGACGGGTTGCGCCAGAGCATCCTGCCGGACCAGGCGACCAAGTCGGCATGGCTGCCGTCGGTGCATGCGAAGGATCCGGGCATGCACACCACGCATTACTCGATCATCGACAAGGACGGCAACATGGTCTCGATGACCGCCACGGTGAACACCACCCTGGGCTCCAGCTTCGTCGCCGGCAAGACCGGCATCCTGCTCAACAACGAGATGGACGATTTCGCCCTGGTGTCCGGCCGGCCCAACGCGTTCGGCCTGATCGGCGGCCCCGCCAACGCGCCGGTCGGCGGCAAGCGGATGCTGTCGTCGATGACGCCCAGCATCGTGGTCGGCAAGGACCGCCTGGCGGTGATCGGCTCGCCCGGCGGTTCCACCATCATCACCCAGGTGTTCGAGGCGATCCTTGCCTTCATCGATGGCAAGGACGCCGGCCAGATCACCGCACAAAAGCGCATCCATCACCAGTTCCTGCCCGACCGCATCGACTTCGAAAAAGACAGCGACGTCCCTGCCGACGTACTCGCCAAGCTGAAGGCGATGGGCTACGAGATCAACGACAGCGAATCGTGGGGCAACATGAACGTGGTGGTCTGGGACAAGACGACCAACCTCAAGACGGCCGCCAGCGATCCGCGCAATCCGAATGGCCTGGGCAAGGTCGAAACCATCCATTGAGTCGTGCGCCGGCGTGGCCGTCAAGTGGAGCAAGCCTTTCATGCCAAACCATGGCGATGCGACCCAGCCTGCCAACTGGGGCCCGCCCTATCTGCTGTACCTGGGCAACCCGGCCGACGATCTGGCCATCAAGACGGCCAGAGGCGTGGCCTGGTGGCGCCCGGAATGGTGCGTTGGCCAGTACCGCCACCCCGACTGCATGCTGACGCTGGGTCTGCCCGACATCAGCATGGCCGAGGCCAGGGCCAGCGGTGCGAATACGATGATGATCGGCACCGCGAACGCCGGTGGCGTGATGGCGCCAGAGATCGTTGCCGACGCCATCGCGGCGCTCGACGCCGGCCTCAACGTGGTCGCCGGCCTGCACCAGAAGCTGCGCGCGAACGCGGACATCGCGGCGGCCGCACGGCGCAACGGCCGCGTGCTGTTCGATGCCCGCGACCCCGCGCCGGGCATACCGGTCGGCAACGGCCGCCCGCGCGCCGGCCGACGGCTGCTTACGGTGGGCACCGACTGTTCGGTCGGCAAGATGTACAGCACGCTCGCGCTGGAACGCGCGATGCGGCAGCGCGGCCTCAAGGCCGATTTCCGCGCCACCGGCCAGACCGGCATCTTCATCGCCGGCGCGGGCGTGCCGGTCGATGCGGTGGTCGCCGATTTCATCTCGGGCGCCGTCGAATGGATTTCGCCGGCCCGCGGCGACGGCGGCTGGGACCTGATCGAGGGCCAGGGCTCGCTGTTCCATCCGTCCTACGCCGGCGTGTCGCTCGGCCTGCTGCATGGCGCGCAGCCCGACGCGCTGGTGTTGTGCCACGAACCGACGCGGCGCCACATGCGCGGCCTGCCCGGCTACCCGCTGCCCGAGCTGCAGCACTGTCTGGACGCCAACCTCGCCGCCGCGCGCCTGACCAACCCGGCCGTCAAGGCGGTCGGCGTCGCGCTGAACACTTCCGGCATGCCGGCGCCGGAAGCGCTGGCGGCATGCCGGCGGATCAGCGACCTGCTGCAGCTGCCCTGCCAGGACCCGGTCAGCATGGGTGTCGAAGCCATCGTGGACAACCTGCTCGCATGCTTCGCGAACTGAGCATCACGCAGCGCAGCTACCCGCTGGTGGCACCCTTCCGCTTCGCGCGCGGGGTCAAGTACGCCGCCGACGTGGTGACGGTCGAGCTGGGCCAGGCGGGCTGCATCGGGCGTGGCGAATCGGTTCCCTATGCGCGCTACGGCGAATCGATGGCGTCGGTGATCGACGCGATGGAGGCGTTGCGCGCCGGACTCGTCGCCGGCATGGGCCGGGACGAGCTGCAGGCGCGGCTGCTGCCGGGCGCCGCGCGCAATGCGCTGGACGCGGCGATGTGGGATCTCGAATCGCAGGCCCATCTCATCGTCGACCCCAACGAAAGCTGGAACATCGACCTGCTGCGCGACATGCAGCCGATGCTGGAACGCGCGGGCGTCGACTTGCTGGAGCAGCCGCTGCCGGCGGACGCGGACGACGCCTTGCGCGGTTTTTTCCGGCCGCATTCAGGGAGGCTTCCTGCTGCCGGCCTTCCGGGGCGGATGAAGATGATCATCGCCCGCGCACGTGCGGTCCCGCGGGCTGGCGTCGCCCGGCGCATCGCCGCGGTTGCGAGGATGCGCGCATGCTGACCCTCGACCCGATCCAGACCGTGGCCTGCGGCGGCCTGTTCCTCATCGCCGGGTATGCGATCCGCGCGCGGCTGCCGCTGCTGTCGCGCTTCAGCATCCCGGCACCGGTGATCGGCGGGCTGCTGGTGGCACTGGCGCTGCTCGCCTGCCGCCAGTGGAACGTTACCCCGGTGCGCTTCGATACGGCGTTTCAACAGCCGCTGATGATCGCGTTCTTCACCGCCATCGGCTTCAACGCGAGCACGTCCCTGCTCAGGGTCGGCGGTCGCCAGATCGTGCTGTTCCTCGGCCTCGCCACCGGCCTCGCCGTGCTGCAGAACCTGGTGGGCATCGGGCTGGCCACGGCGTTCGGACTGCCGCCGCTGTTCGGCGTGATCACCGGATCGGTCACCCTCGCCGGCGGCCCTGCCACCGGCCTGGCATTCGCGCCGCTGTTCACCCAGGCCGGCGTGCAAGGCGCACCGAGCGTGGCGCTGGCCAATGCGATGGCCGGCATCATCTGCGGCTCGGTGATCGGCGCACCGCTGGCGACGACGCTGATCGAGCGCCTCAGGCTGCGCACACCACAGTCGCCGGGCGTGGCCGACGGCGCGTCGGCGAGGCCACCGGCACCGGTCGCTGCCGCGGCAAACGCCGTCAGCGCCGACGAGCAGGCCCATGCGGGGCTCAGGAGCTTCGTGCTGATCCTGCTGGCCATGGGTATCGGCGCCTGGATCAGCGGCGGCCTGGGCGCGCTCGGCCTGACCCTGCCCAGCTACATCGGCGCCATGCTCGTGGGCGCGCTGATCCGCAACGTCGACGACCACCTCGGCTGGTTCGGCCTGTCGTTGCGCAGCATCGACATCATCGGCAACGCCTCGCTCTCGCTGTTTCTCGTCGTCGCCCTGATGAACCTGCACCTGTGGGATCTCGCCGGATTCGCCTTGCCCCTGCTGGTCAACCTGGGCGTGCAGTCGATCGTGGTTGTGGCGTTCTGCTGCTGGCCGTTGTTGCGCCTGATGGGACGCGACTACGAAGCCGCCGTCATGGCCGGCGGCTTCGTCGGCTTCATGCTGGGCACGACGGCCAACGCCATGGCGGTGATGAGTTCGCTGACCGAGCGCTTCGGCCCGGCGCCGCGCGCCTTCCTGGTGGCGCCCATCGTGGGCGCGTTCCTGATCGACTTCACCAACGCCATCGTCATCACGTTCTTCATCAACGGCTGGAAGTGACGGGCGCAACCATTCACTGGGCCGCCAGCATCGCCTTGATCCGCGCCATGTGCGATTCGGCGGTTTCGCGTGTCACTTCCTTGTCCGCCTCCGGGTCCTTGCCCTGCCAGTGCAGGTCGGCCTGCGGCAGCTCGTGCAGGAAGCGGCTGGGCTGGTTGCGGTGGACGTCGCCGTAGCGCTTGGTCTGCGCCGACCATGACAGCGTCAGCAACTCCTTGGCGCGGGTGATGCCGACGTACATCAGCCGGCGCTCCTCGTCGACGCGGCCCTCGTCCAGCGCGCCCTCGTGCGGCAGCGTGCCGTCTTCGCAGCCGACGATGAAGACGAAGCGGAACTCCAGGCCCTTGGCCGCGTGCAGGGTCATCATGCGCACGGCATTCCCCGGTTCGTCGCGGTCGGCGTGGCTGAGCAGGGCCAGCTGCGAAGCGAGGTCGCCGGCGTTGTTGCCACCCTTCTGCATCGCGCGGAACCAGTCGGCGAGTTCCTTGAGGTTTCCCAGTTTGCGCTCGCGCACGCTGGCGTCGGGCGTGCCGGCAGCGATCTGCGCGGCGTAGCCGGTGCGCTTCAGGATCAGCTCGACCAGGTCGGCGGCGCTTTCGTGCAGCGAGGCGCTGCGCAGTTCGTCCAGCAGGTTCGCGAACGAAGCCAGCGCGGCAGCCGGGCGCGGGGTGAGCTGGCGCAGCACGCCGTCGCTGCGCGTGGCGTCGAGCAGGGACGAGTGGCGCGACTGCGCGATCTGGCCCAGCTTCTCCAGCGTGGTCGCGCCGATCTCGCGCTTCGGCACGTTGACCACGCGCAGGAACGCGGCGTCGTCGCTGGGGTTGGTCAGCAGGCGCAGGTAGCACAGCACGTCCTTCACCTCGGCGCGGTCGAGGAAGCTCAAGGCACCGGTGAGGTGATACGGAATGCGCGCCAGGCGCAGCGCCTTCTCCAGCGGACGCGCCTGGAAATTGCCGCGGTACAGGATCGCCATGTCGTCCCAGCGCGCCCTGTGCTTCTCGGCCAGCGTGGTGGCGATCGCGGCGACGCGCTCGGCTTCGTGCTCGGCTTCCTTGCATTCGAGCACGCGGATCGGCGCGCCTTCGGGGTGCTCGCTCCACAGCTTCTTTTCGTGCAGGTGCGGGTTGTGCGCGATCAGCGCGTTCGCCGCGCGCAGGATGCGCTTGCCGCAACGGTAGTTCTGTTCCAGCTTGATCACGCGCAGGTTCGGCCAGTCGCGGCCGAGCTGGTCGATGTTCTCCGGATTGGCGCCGCGCCAGGCGTAGATCGACTGGTCGTCGTCGCCCACGCAGGTGATCCCGCCGCGCTCGCCGGTCAGCACCTTCAGCAGGCGGTACTGCGCGTCGTTGGTGTCCTGGTACTCGTCCACCAGCAGGTAGCGCAGGCGTTCGCGCCAGGCGTCGCGGCATTCGGCGTCGCTTTCCAGGATGCGCAACGGCAGCCGGATCAGGTCGTCGAAATCCACCGCGTTGAACGCGGCGAGACGCTGCTGGTACAGGTCGTAGATGGTCGCCGCTTCGAGTTCGCGCGGGCTGCGCGCGGCGGCCAGCGCCTCCTCCGGCGACAGCCCGCCGTTCTTGGCGCGGCTCAGGAGGTTGCGGATGCCGAACAGCACATCGTTCTTCACGCCCTTGGGCGCCAGCTCCTTGACGATGCCGCCGCTGTCGTCCGCATCCAGCACCGAGAAGCCGCGGCGCAGGCCGGCGCGGGCATGTTCGATCTGCAGGAATTTCAGCCCCAGCGCGTGGAACGTGCTCACCGTGAGCGCGGCCGCGTCCTCGCTGCTGACCAGCTTCGCCACGCGCTCGCGCATTTCGCGCGCAGCCTTGTTGGTGAAGGTGATCGCGGCAATCTTCGACGGCGCCAGCTTGCGGCGCTGGATCAGGTACGCGATCTTCTGGGTGATCACGCTGGTCTTGCCGGAACCGGCACCGGCGAGCACCAGCAGCGGGCTGTCGCAGTGTTCGACGGCGGCCAGTTGTTGCGGATTGAGCATGGATCGGGAGACAGGACGAGGCGGGGGTCGATGGTAACAGAGCACCACTGGCGCCCCGGCCGGCTTCGGCCATAATCGGCCGCACGACAGTCAGCGGGGAGCGGCATGGCGGAGCAGGAAGTCGAGCAGTGCGACGTGGCGGTGATCGGCGGCGGCCCCGGCGGCAGCACCGCGGCGGCACTGCTGGCGCGCCGCGGCTACAAGGTGATCGCGCTGGAGAAGGCGCACCACCCGCGCTTCCATATCGGCGAATCGCTGCTGCCGATGAACCTGCCGGTGTTCGAGCGGCTCGGCGTGCTGGACAAGGTGCGTGCGCTGGGCGTGTTCAAGCCCGGCGCGGATTTCGAGGCCGACAACGCGCGCGGCTACAACACCTACGCGTTCGCCCGCGCGATCGGGCAGAGCCCGCCGCATGCGTACCAGGTGTGGCGGCAGGACTTCGACCGGATGCTGTATCAGCACGCGCGCGAATCCGGCGCCGACGCGCGCGAAGGGCACGAGGTAGTGCGCGTCGAGCAGCGCGGCCCGCGCGAGAGCTGGCTGGACGTGCGCACCGACGACGGCCGCGGCTACGCGCTCCAGGCGCGCTACGTGGTCGACGCCAGCGGCCGCGATGCGCTGCTGGCGACGAAGCGCAAGCTGCGCCGGCGCAACGACCAGCACCAGAGCGCGGCGATCTTCGGTCACTTCCGCGGTGCCGCGCGGCGCGAAGGCGAGGACGCCGGCAACATCAGCATCTACAGCTTCGCGCACGGCTGGATGTGGATGATCCCGCTGCCGGACGGGGTGATGAGCGTGGGGGCGGTGTGCCGGCCGGATTACCTCAAGCAGCGCAAGGGCCGCACGGTCGAGTTCCTGTTCGACACGCTGAAGCTGAGCCCGGCGCTGTGGGCGCGCGTGCAGCACGCCGAACTGATCGAGGACGAGGTGCGCGTCACCGGCAACTATTCCTACGACTCCAGCCGCATGGGCGGGCCGGGCTGGGTGCTGGTGGGCGATGCGTTCGCCTTCCTCGATCCGGTGTTTTCCTCCGGCGTGTACCTGGCGATGAGCGGCGCGGAGCAGGCCGCGGACGTGGTGGATCGCGCGCTGCGTGAACCGCAACGCGAGCCGGCCCTGCTGCGCAAGCTGGAGAAACGCCAGCGCGCCGGCATGGCGCGTTTCTCGTTCTTCATCTACCGCTTCAACGGACCGGTGATGCAGCAGATGTTCCGCCAGCCGCGCAACACCTGGCAGCTGGAGCAGGGCGTGATCTCGATGCTCGCCGGCGACCTGTTCGACACGCCGAAGGTGCTGTGGCGACTGCAGCTGTTCAAGCTGGTCTACGCCATCTGCTTCCTGCGCGACTGGCGCCACAGCCGCGCCGAACGCAAGTACCGCCTGGCCCAGGCGCGCACGCAGTTCACCGGCGGCAACACGCCGCTGGACAAGGCCTGACGCGTACTCCCTCCCCTGCTCGCAAGGGAGGGCTGGGGTGGGGTGCTCTTGATCTTCAGGCAGGCCGTCATCAATCGCCGGTCGCGCTACCATGCACGGTCTTCAACCGAACGCGCCACCATGGCCAAACTCTATTTCTATTACTCGGCGATGAACGCCGGCAAGACCACCACGCTGCTGCAGAGCGCGTACAACTACCACGAGCGCGGCATGCGCACGCTGATCCTCACGCCGGCGCTGGACAGCCGTTTCGGCCAGGGTGTGGTGGCTTCGCGCATCGGGCTGAAGGCGAACGCGCGGCGCTTCGCCGGCGACGAGGATCTGTTTGCGTTGGTGGAGGCCGACATCGCAGCGCACGGCCCGCTGCACTGCGTGTTCGTCGACGAGGCGCAGTTCCTCACCAAGTCGCAGGTGTGGCAGCTCAGCGACGTGGTCGACCAGCTCGGCATTCCGGTGCTGGCGTTCGGCCTGCGCACCGATTTCCGCGGCGAGCTGTTCGAGGGCAGCCGCTACCTGCTGGCCTGGGCCGACGAGCTGCAGGAGATCAAGACGATCTGCCACACCGGGCGCAAGGCCACCATGGTGGTGCGCGTGGATGAGCACGGCCGCGCCGTCACCGACGGTCCGCAGGTTGAGATCGGCGGCAACGAACGCTATGTCTCGGTGAGCCGCGCGGAATTCAAGAAGATCAGCGCGGGCAACGGTCGCATCGAGCTGCAGCAGACCGTGCTGCCGCTGGGCGAGCGCGAATGAACCGGACCACCAAGGAATCTGCATGAGCGAAGTCACCCCCGCCGCCAGCTGGCCGCGGCCTTACTGGCAGCCTGGCGAAGAAGAGGCCGTGCTGCAGTTCTACGTGTTCGGCAAGTTCGAGCCGGAATTGCTGATCCCGTCGCCGCGCTACGGCAGCCCGGGCCTGCCCGCGGGCGTCGAGATCCAGCGCTTCCAGAACGCGGTGCTGCGCCAGTGGGAAGGCTATCCGCTGAATGGCGCACTGGGCGGCCTCATCAGGGAAGACACGCCGGATGCGTACGAGCAGGCGCGCATCGCGCCGGAAGTGCTGGTGGTGCGCGGCGTGCTCAAGGACGGCGCCAGCCTCGACTACCTGCGCGACACGCTTGGCGTGCTGGCCGGCATGCTCGACGTGGGCGGCACGGCGATCCTCGACCCGCAGATCCTCACCCTGTTCGATGCCGCACACTGGCGTCGCCACTACCTGGTCAAGGACGGCGCGCCGCCGCGCCATCACGTGCTGATCCTGCGCAGCGGCGAGGAGGCCGCCGACCGCTCGTGGATCCACACCCGCGGCATGCGCAAGTTCGGCCGTCCGGACCTCAGCCTGCGCCACGTGCCCGATCGCGACCTCGACCGCGCCGGCGTGCTGTGCGAGCGGCTGGTCGAACTGCTGTCGCTGGGCGCGCACTTCAGCGCCGGCCAGCAGCTCGAGGTCGACGGCCTGCCCGACGGCCTGGTGGCGCAACCGGCCGGCAGTCTCGACGATCCCGACTTCAACAACACCCACGTCGAGTTCCGCTGGCCGGAGTGACGTTTTACTTGCCGCCTGAAGCCGAGGGTGCGGGTAAGCTCTGCAATGGGCCCACCTCGACCGTACCCATTTCAGCGTTCGCATATTCCCAAACGCGATCCTTCAACTTGGCGTAGGGCGTGGCCGACCACAACGTCGGTGAGTAGTAGTCGCTTCCACGCACTGGAGTACCACCCAAAACGATGGGTGCCCCCTCTTGTGCGGGTGTCAACGAAGATCCCGCGGCTCCATCACGCAACCGGACCGTCAGGTTGTTGCCGCCGAATCCGGTGCGGCTTCCCGTGGCCTGGTTGGCCTTTCGTTGCAGCACGCGGTCGAGCCGACGCAAGCCTTGCTCGTCGTTGTATTTGTCATAGATCCCTCGCCCCTCCGTGACCGCACGCTGGCGCTCGGCTGCGCCGAGCTGCGCCCAGTATTTCTCGCGCTGGACGAGCAAATCCTTGTAGCCTCGATCGGCGGCCAGGTCCATCCAGGCATAGCCATGGGGACGATCCATCGGGATGCCATCACCATTCCAGTACATCGTCGCAAGCATCGCCTGCGCTGGTTTGTCGGCATAGCTTGCTGCCTTTAGCAACCAGCCCACGGCGGCCTGCTTGTCGCCTGCCTTATAGGCCTGTACTCCCAGATCACGATAAAACAGGTCGGGGTGCGCTGCCACGACTCGACTGTTGTTGAGCAAGGCAACCTGCAGGCTTTCATCGGACGACTGCGCGACTACCGGGACGGACAACACGGCAACAGTTGTGCCGAGGAGGAGAACAGCGAGCATCTTGGGTGGAAGGCACATGGTAAAAGTGTCCTGTGTCAGTGGCAGGCACGGGGATGGGCTTTTTGCCTGCTGCAAGCAGCTGCGGGCCAGCTTTTGCATGCATTGCGTCGGAGACGCATTGCTACTCTTGACGGGGAGTTGGCGGCGACACCGAACGAATGGGAATATTCGCCGCCATGATGGGTTTTCGGCATCAGGAACTGTGCGTTGGCATGCGCCAACTAGATAATCTGGGTCTCGACCGGAACACATCTAACTTTTCACATTATTTGACATATGTTGTTGCAACAAAGCACCTTTGCACCATTGAGGTCTACTATGGTGCATTCCGTCAAGGACCTGTGGCCGTTCTTTGCGGACAAAGCCTGCGTAGCAAGAGCCTGCGATGCAACAGCACTCGGAAGAGCCAGCACTGATGTGAAACTGGCGGCAATTACGCACTGAATCAAGTTTTTCACTGGGATTCTCCTCAGCTGAGTTGAGCGTTCCGCAAAGAATTACGAAATGCTCCTGCTGTCTATCTCTTTGCCGAACCGCTGTCAATGGAGCTTTCTTGGGGCTTCTTGGTGCGGAAGTGTTGCAATACGCCGGTCCCACTGGCTTAGCGCTGGCAGTGCGGACACCAGAACGTCGAGCGTTGCCCCAGCACGGCCTGCCGGATCGGCGTGTCGCAGAGGCGGCAGGGTTCGCCGGCGCGGCCGTAGACATGCAGTTCACGGAAGAAGTAGCCCGGTGCGCCGTCGGGGTTGAGGAAGTCGCGCAGGGTGGTGCCGCCGCGTTCGATCGCCCACGCCAGGATGCGTTTCACTTCCAGCGCGAGCCGGGCGTAGCGCGCACGCGAGACCGCCCCCGCGGCGCGGCGCGGATCGACGCCGGCGGCGAACAGCGCCTCGCTGGCGTAGATGTTGCCCACGCCGACGACGATCGCGCTGTCCATCAGGAACAGCTTCACCGCCGCCGTGCGGCCGCGCGATAGCTGCCACAGCAGGTCGCCGTCGAACGCATCGGTGAGCGGCTCCGGGCCCAGCTTCGCCAGCAGCTCGTGCGTCTCGCCCGGTGGCTGCCACAGCAGGCAGCCGAAGCGGCGCGGGTCGGTGAAGCGCAGGATGCGCGGCGCCTGCGTGCCGGCGCGTTCCAGTGCGATGTCGACGTGGTCGTGCCTGCCCACTGGTGCGTCCGGCGGCAGCACGCGCAGCACGCCGGACATGCCCAGATGCAGCAGTGCGCTGCCGGCGGCGGTGCGCAGCAGCAGGTACTTCGCGCGACGCTCCACCGCGTCGATGCGCTGGCCGGGCAGCAGCTCGCTGATCTCCGGCGGGATCGGCCAGCGCAGGTCGGGCCGGCGCAGGATCACGCCGGTGACGCGGCGGCCGACCAGGTACGGCGCGATGCCGCGGCGGGTGGTTTCGACTTCGGGCAGTTCGGGCAAGTTGTTGTCCCGCGATTCAGTGCAGCTCGGTGGTCGCCGTCGCCGGCGAGCGCGGCACGTAGCGCGACGATACCAGCGCGATGCGCCGGCCCACGCGCACGTAATGCTGCGGCCCGGTGACCGAACTTTCGCCGAACTCCAGCGTCTGGCCGTCCAGATCGAGCACGGCCTTCGGTGGCGCCAGGCCGATTTTCGCGGGATCGAAATCACGGGCCGGTCGCCAGCTGAGCACGTGCGCCGCGGCGGTATCGGCCAGGTCGCCGAGGCGGGCGTCGATGGCGCGTGTCGGCGCGCCGTCGGTACGCCACCAGTGGCCGTCGCGCTTTTCGTAGTGCAGGGTCGGCGTGCCGGGCAAGCTCAGCGCGATGCGGCTGATGCCGGCCGGGTCGAGCGCGGTGAGGTTGCCGGTATCGTTGCGCGCGTCACGCAGCCATTGCCAACCGGCCAGTGACAACAAGGCCAACACGGCAAGCAGCAGGACCAGGCGTTGGCGGGTATGGCGTTTCATCGCTCAGCGGCGCCGCCGGCGCCACACGATCAGGCCGCCGATCAGCAGCAGCAGTAGCGGCAGTGCGACCAGGAAGCCGAAGCCCAGCGCGTTCAGTTCGGTTTGCGAAATGTCCAGCAGCCGGTCCGGCGCACCGCGCGGCGGCAGCTCGACCAGCTTGTCGTCGCCGAGCAGCCAGTCGAACACGCGCTCGCCCAGCGCGCGGTTGCCGCCGTTGCCGAGGAAGGTGTTGGACAGGAAGTCGCCATCGCCGATCACCACCGCGCGCTGTTCGCTCTTGTCCGGGCTGGGCGACAGCCGGCTCAGCGCGAAGCCGAAGTCCAGCGGCCCCTTCAACTCGCCGGCGTCGGCGTCGAAGCGGATGTCCGTGGGCTTGCTGTTGTCGATCGGCTGGAACTCGGTCCAGCTCTGCGCGCCGGAGCGCAGGAATGGCGCGACTGCCCAGTCGCCTTGCGCCACCTTGGCCAGCGCGGACACCTGCGGAACCAGCGTGGTCAGCGTGAAGCCGCGGGTGATCGCCTGCGGCGGGTAGTCGCCCAGCGCGATCAGCCGCGGGTCGTGCAGGCCCAGCGCGGTGCCGGAGCCGTCGACCAGCACGCCGGGCAACACGCGCACGCCGAGCGCATCGGCCAGCGGCTTGAGGCCGAGGTCGTCGTTCGCCGGTTCGGTCAGCCACAGCAGGTTGCCGCCGTTCTGCACGAAGGCGACCAGCGCCTGCACCGCGCCCGCTGGCAGCGCCAGGCTGGGGCTGGCCAGCACCACCAGGTCGGTGTGCTCGGGCACCGCGGTCACTTGCGCGAAGTTCAGTGGCACCGCGCGCATGCCGCGCGCTTCGAGCTGCGCCATGAACGTGCCGAGGTCGGCGTTCGCCTGGCCGTCGGCGCGGCGTTCGCCGTCGCCGGTGACGAACGCCACGATGCGGTCGCTGCCGCGCAACAGGCGTTCCAGCGCATTGGTGAGGCTGCGTTCGGACAACTCGTCCAGCCGTTGCTCGCGATCCTTGTAGTGCAGGATCAGCGCGCCGTCGACGGTGATGCCCAGCTCGCGCATCTTCGCCGGGTCCAGTTGCGGGTCGACAAAGCGCAGCGTGAGGTCGCTCTTCACCGCCTGGTAGCGCTGCAGGAAACCGGCCACGGTCTGGCGCAGGTCGCCCTGCGGGTTCGCGTAGCTGACGATGTCCACCGGGCCGTCGAACCTTGCCAGCACCGCGCGGCTTTCCGCCGACAGGCTGGTGCGGCCGTTCGCGGTCCAGTCGGCCTGGTGCGTGTAGCGCGTGCTGAGGTAGCCGATCGCCGCGGCCGCGAGTACCAGAAGCAGCGCGAACAACCAGCCGTCCAGACGTCTGAACAGCGCGCCCATCAGTTGCGCTCCTTGTCGGCCGCCAGCCGGCGCGTGGCCAGGGCCAGCGCCAGCACGATCAGCAGCGCGAACCAGATGATGTCGACGCTGGAGACCAGTCCGCGCAGCAATGGCTGCAGGTGCGTGCTCATCGCCAGCCAGTTGATCGCGCCGCCATTGATGCCGGCCATCTGCGCGCCCAGGTTGACGCTCCACAGCGCCAGCGCGATCACCAGCGCCGCGGCAGCGGCGAGCGCCGGGTGCGAAGCGAAGCTGGAACAGGCCACACCGATCGCGGCCAGTGCGGCCAGCATCAGTGCCAGGCCCAGCGTGGCGGCGGCGAGCTTGCCCCAGTCGAAGTGCGTGGCATGCATCAGCGCCAGCGGCATCGCCAGGGTCAGCGCCAGCCACAGCAGCAGCCAGCCCAGCACGGCCAGGTACTTGCCCAGCACGATGCGCGAGGCCGGCACGCCGGCGGCGAACAGCAGCGGCAGGGTGCCGTTGCGGCGTTCGCCGGCGATCACCGACATGCACAGCAGCGGCACCACCAGGAACGCCAGCTGGGCGAGCTGGCCCAGCAGCGGCACGCCGACCAGGTCGGTGAAGCCGGGGCCGTCCGGCAAGGCGGCGCGCTGGATCTGCCCGGCCAGGAAACCGCCCAGCAGCAGGGTGAAGTTCCACGCCAGCCAGGCCAGGGTCAGCGCCGCCAGCACCCAGGCCAGCGGACGCACCAGCAGCCGGCGCCATTCCAGTCGCGTCACGGCGACGGTGCCCATGAAAGCGCGGCTCATGCGGCGCGCGCCGATTCGGTGTTGCCGTTCATCGCGATCCCGAAAAAGGTTTTCTCCAGCGCGGCATGGTCGTCGGCGCGCACCGCGCCGTCGTGACGCAACGTGCCCTCGTGCAGGATCGCCACGCGATCGCAGACCGCGGTCACCTCGGCGAGCAGGTGGGTGGACAGGATCACCGCGGTGCCGCCGGCGGCCTGTTCGCGGATCAGCTTGCGCAGCGCGGCGACCTGCACCGGGTCGAGCGCGTTGGCCGGTTCGTCCAGCACCAGCAGGGCGGGGCGATGCAGCAGCGCGCAGGCCAGGCCCAGCCGCTGGCGCTGGCCTTGCGACAGCACGCCGGCCAGGCGCCGGGCCAGCGGCTGCAATTCCAGCCGCGCGACGATGGCGGTGCGCGCCGTGCGCAACGCGGCGCCGTGCAGTCCGCGCAGGCGGCCGTGCGCATCGAGATGCTCCTCGACGCTGAGCTCGGCCCACACCGGCGCGCGTTCCGGCAGCCAGCCGATCTGCGTGCGGGCCAGTTCCGGGTGTTCCAGGAAATCCTCGCCGTTCAGCTCGATGCCGCCGCTGTCGGGGCGCAGCGCGCCGGCGATCATCGACAAGGTGGTCGACTTGCCGGCGCCGTTCACGCCCAGCAAGCCCATCACCTGGCCGCTTTGCAGGCTCAGGCTCAGGTCCTGTACCGCGGCGCGGCCGGCGCGGCGGCGGCTGAGCCGGTCCAGTTGCAGGACGGTCCTGGGTGAATCGGGGGCATTCGAAGTCATTGCGTGATTGTCACGGCGCCCCCATGGTTAAACAACAGGCGCAGGCGGCGGACGCGAATAACGTCACCTTAGCGCCCCACCCTTGACCGACTGCTATGATTCGTGGTCAACACCATGCTGGCGGGTACGGAAACCCCTGATTTACACTGACTTATCCCTCACCCGGTGCTATCCATGCTGAACGCGGTACTCAATTTCCTCAACGATGGTCTCACCGGCGCAAGCTGGGGCCAGATGCTGGTGTATCTGCTGGTCATGACCCAGCTCACCATCTTCACGGTGACGTTGTACCTGCATCGCAGCCAGACCCATCGCGGCGTGGATTTCCACCCGGTGCTGGCGCACTTCTTCCGTTTCTGGGGCTGGCTCACCACCGGCATGGTCACCCGCGAGTGGGTGGCGGTGCATCGCAAGCACCACGCCAAGGTCGAGACCGAGGAAGATCCGCACAGCCCGATGATCTACGGCATCAAGAAGGTGTTCTGGGACGGCGTCTCGCTGTACCGCGACGCCTGCGAGTCGAAGCAGGACATGGAACAGTACGGTCGCGGCACGCCGGACGACTGGGTCGAGCACAAGGTCTATGGCGCGCATCCGTACTGGGGCCCGACCCTGATGCTGCTGATCAGCATCGCGCTGTTCGGCGTGATCGGCGCGGCGCTGTGGGCGGTGCAGATGATCTGGATCCCGTTCTGGGCCGCCGGCTTCGTCAACGGCATCGGCCACTGGGCCGGGTACCGCAATTTCGAGAGCGCCGACACCGCGCGCAACCTGATCCCGTGGGGTTTCTGGATCGGCGGTGAAGAGCTGCACAACAATCATCACGCGTTCCCGAGCTCGGCCAAGTTCGCGCTGCGCAAGTGGGAGTTCGACATCGGCTGGGCGGCGATCTGCAGTCTGCGCGCGGTTGGCCTGGCCAAGGTGCTGCGGGTGGCGCCGTCGCTCGATGTGCGCCCCAACGTGCGCCTGCCGGACGCCGAGACGCTGAAGGCCGTGCTCACCCACCGCTTCCAGGCGATGACCGACTACTACCGCGGCGTGATCCTGCCGACCATCAGCGACGAGGCACAGCATGCCGGCGAGAGCATCAAGTCGATGCCCAGGCGCATCCGCCTGGCCATGGCCGATGGCGGTCGCTGGCTGGACAGCGAGGGTCGTGATCGCATGCAGGCGGTGCTGGCCAAGCGTCCGACGCTGGCCACCGTGGTCGACTTCCGCAACCGCCTGGTGGCGCTGATGGAGCAGCGCGGTGCCGAGCAGGCACTGAAGGGTCTGCAGCAATGGATCCACGAAGCCGAGGAAAGCGGCATCCGCGCGCTGCAGGAATTCGCCCAGCGACTGAAGGGCTATACGGTCGCCGCAGCTTAAGTGCGATTGATCCGCCGGTGAATTCAACTCTGAATTACAACACCTGACGGCGGATTCAACTACGAAGTGCACCACGGTTGAAGGAGGCATCGAAAACTTGCTATGGCATATGGAAGCCTAAACGTTTTCGAGGTCGTCGGTTGAGTTTGTCTTCAATCACTTGAATTTCTTCATTGGTATACGCGCTGAGATCGCACCCTTTGGGCAGGTACTGTCGCACCAATTCATTGGTGTTTTTGTTGGTGCCGCGCTGCCAGGATGAGTAGGGTTCGGCGAAGTAGCTCTTCGCCGTGGGGGCGATATCGATCAAGGCGTGCTCGGCGAATTCGCTGCCGTTGTCCCACGTCAGTGTGTGCACGCGGGTCTGCAGCAGGCGCAAGGCGTGAATGACGGCGCGCATGACCGTGTTTGCCTCGCCGTTGGGCGTCGACGCATCCGCAGCAGCAGGCCGGACTTGCGGTCGACCACCGTCAGAACCCCTGCGAGCCCCTTGCCACGATGGTGCCGCCTTCCCAGTCGCCACCCGCTTGTGGCTTTCCACGAAGGCCGGTCGCTCGGCAATGCGCCGCCCGTGAAAGCGCTGGCGTAGTCGTGGCGTGCCGCAACGATGGCGCTGGCGTTGCTTGCGTGAGCGCAGATGGAGCCGCAGCTCTCCACCGCATTGGCGGTCGGCTGCGACATGCTGATAGATGCGTTCGTGACTAATGGCCACCTCGCTGACACCTGATTCGCGACTTCGCTCAGCTGGGCATCGCGTGATTTGAGACCCGATCGGTACAGCGTGGGAGCGTGTTCCGAGCGGAGAGCGACCATGGCGATGAACTACGTGCAATTTCAACCGGGGCTGTCGATGACGCAGTTCATCCAGCAGTACGGGACCGAGGCCAAGTGCTACCGAGCGCTGTACCGGTCGCATTGGCCACACGGTTTTCGCTGCCCCCGATGCGGTAAGCGACCACGCTCGCGGTTTCATCGAGCGGGACGGGTGTACTACCAGTGCCGTGCCTGCCGCCACCAGACGACGTTGACCAGCGGGACGGTGTTCGAAGGCAGCCGGCTTCCGCTCACCACATGGTTTCTCGCCATGCATCTGTTGACGGCCAGCAAGACCAACCTGTCTGCGCTGGCGCTCAAGCGTCACCTTGGGGTGTGCTACGACACCGCCTGGAAACTCAAGCACAAGATCATGCAGGTCATGACCGAGCGCGAAGCGCCGCGCCAACTCAGGGGTTTCGTGCAAATCGACGATGCCTACCTGGGCGGGGAGCTCAACGGCGGCAAACCCGGACGGGGGTCGGAGAACAAGCAGGCGTTCGTCGTGGCCGTGTCCACCGACGAGACGTTGGAGCATCCCACCTTCGCGGTCATCGAACCGGTGCGCAGTTTCGACAATGCCTCGCTCAAGGACTGGAGCACACGGCGTCTTGCGCCCGGCGCCGAGGTTCATGACCCACCTCCGCATCGAAAGTGGACGTACCATCGCTCCTGGACGTCTCAAATCACGCGATAGCTGGCTGAGGTTCGACTCAGGAACGCAAATTGCGAAGCGTATTCTTGCATATAAAAAACACGCGTGTTATACAGCCAGCGCGACAAATTCATCGTGTGGTTGCAGGGAAATCCAAGCCTTAACAAGGAGAGATAAGCATGAACAATATGATTAAAGTGGCTTTTGTATTGTCTGTCTTGTTGTTAGGTGCCAATCAGGTGCAAGCTGAAGATATGGATCAAGTCATCTGCAATGATTGTGCTAGCGGAAAACTTCTAGCTCAGGCACGTGACCTTGGAAATGGAAACCACTATTTCTGGGATCTCTCTAGGCGTCAACTGACTCATTATTTGGTGCAGGGCATTACCATTCCAATGTCCGTTCCCACGAAGCCTATGGTTCAGTCGTTGGTGGTCAATCCGAATGGGACAGTGACGCTTGTTCCTCTGACTGCAAATGAGCAGCACATGTACAGCCTTGTTCAAGCTCTTTATGACCAAGCGGGAACGGTTAATATTACCCAAGGCATAGGCGTTTCTCTTGATCTCAATGCGGCACTGGTTGCATCGGCATCGAGACAGAGTATGCAAGCTAGCATCAGTCAAGCTGGGACGCTTAGCCCAAGCGCATCCTCGGGACATTCAGTCTCAGCATTTGACATAATTAGCAGTAAAATGCTGCAAGACCAAGCCATTCAAAAGGCTATTAATCCCGGCCTGCTTAATGGTTACGCTTAATGATCCGTTCTCTCAGATTTCAGTCAACGCTCGTACCAGCTTGACCAATATTGCTAATTTTGCCGCAATTAGTGGTGTTAAAACCCCAGTAACACTTCAGGTAAATATATCCTTGGATGACAAATCTTCATTTATCGCATACTTTGATTTTGCAACTCAAACATGGAAATACCAGCCTGGAAGCGCCCGGGATGCCGCAGGTAACTATATCCCACAGAACTTATCAGAGGCCACCAATTCTGGTGGCGTAGGTAAATATTATTATACCGGTACAAATGGTTCAGGAGCTGGAATACAGATGACGAACTATTTGAACTCAATGGGCGCTAGGACTAGTTATGGCGCTGGTGTCCAAATAAATGTCGGATATATGATTGCCTGCACGGTCGCTGGCGGAGTAA
>CAVPQF010000067.1:0-203561 GCA_963707225.1 uncultured Gammaproteobacteria bacterium | reverse complement strand
GCCGACGGTTGGTAGGTCAGCGTGATCAGGCCGACCTGCGCAAAGCTGAGATGAAAATCGTGTTTCAGGATCGGGTAGATCGCCAGGATCAGCGACTGGATCATGTCGTTGAGCATGTGCGCGAAGCTGATCCCGCCGAGCACCGCGAACTGGGTGCGTTCCGTGGCGGGTGTTCCGATGGATGTCGGAATGGCGGCAAGGGACAGCGGGGCGCTTTCGACGCGGGTCTGCATGAGGCGTTCGATCGACAGGGCGAGCTCGGCGGCAGGGCCGACGGGGAGCGTCAACCATAAGGCAAACGACCGTGGGCCTGCATGTGCCGGCCGTCCGGCCGCGAGCGCAAGTGTCATCCTGTGGTCAGGAAAATACCGCAGGCTGGGTGCGGCCTGACCTGCCTGCGCCGTGCCCACCCCGCCGTGCCCACCCCGCCTTGTCCGTGGCGGGTTACCATGCAGGAACGCTGCATCCACCTTTGCCGGACCCGATGTACCGATGAACCGCCGCCTGATTCGCGACACCTTGCCGACCGACGCCGCCGCACCCGCCGCCAACGATGCAGCGCCGTCGACGCCAGGACCGGACCTCAGCGACAGCCGGTTGTACATCCATCGCGAGCTGTCGCAGCTGCAGTTCAACATCCGCGTGCTGGACCAGGCGCTGGACGAACGCACGCCGCTGCTGGAGCGGCTGAAGTTCCTGCTGATCTTCTCCGCGAACATGGACGAGTTCTTCGAGATCCGGGTGGCCGGGCTGAAGGGCCAGATCGCGCTGGACCACGAGATGATCGGCCCGGACGGCATCCCGCCCAAGCGTGCGCTGGCCGAGATCAGCGAGATCGCGCACCGGCAGATCGCACGGCAGTACGCGATCCTCAACGAGCGCATCCTGCCGGAACTGGTCACTCACGGTATCCGCATCGTGCGGCGCACGCAGTGGACGCACAAGCAGAAACTGTGGGTGCGGCGTTATTTCCGCGAGGAAGTGGCGCCGCTGGTCACCCCGATCGGGCTCGACCCGACCCATCCGTTTCCGCTGCTGGTCAACAAGAGCCTCAACTTCATCGTGCGGCTGGACGGCATGGATGCGTTCGGCCGCGACTCCGGCCTGGCGATCGTGCCGGCGCCACGCGTGCTGCCGCGGCTGATCCGTTTGCCGCTGGAAATCTGCGAAGGCGGCGACAACTACGTGCTGTTGTCCTCGATCCTCCACGCGCACGCGGAGGAGCTGTTCCCCGGCATGCAGGTGCTTGGCTGCTACCAGTTCCGGCTGACCCGCAACGCCGATCTCACGCTCGATCCGGAGGACGTCGAGGACCTGGCGCTGGCATTGCGCGGCGAACTCTATTCGCGCCGCTTCGGCGACGCGGTACGGCTGGAAGTGGCGGACAACTGCCCGAAGGACCTGACCGACCACCTGCTCAGGCAGTTCGGCCTCACCGAATCGGAACTGTACGAGGTGAACGGCCCGGTGAATCTGGCGCGGCTGTTCCGCATCGCCAACAACGTGAGCTATCCGCAACTGCAATACCTGCCGTTCACGCCGGTGCTGCCGAAAGCGCTGCAGCACGCCGAAGACCTGTTCGAGGTGATCGGCAAGCAGGACGTGCTGTTGCTGCACCCGTACGAGTCGTTCGCGCCGGTGGTCGACCTGCTGCGCCAGGCGGCGAAGGACCCGCAGGTGCTGGCGATCAAGCAGACGCTGTACCGCACCAATGCGAACTCGGAAATCGTCGATGCACTGGTCGATGCCGCCCGCGCCGGCAAGGAAGTGACCGCGGTGGTCGAGTTGCGCGCACGCTTCGACGAGGAATCCAACCTTACGCTTGCCTCGCGCCTGCAGCAGGCCGGCGCGATGGTGATCTACGGCGTGGTCGGCATCAAGACACACGCCAAGCTGATGCTGATCCAGCGCCGCGAGGGCAGCGAGCTGGTGCGCTACGCCCACCTTGGCACCGGCAACTACCACACCGGCAACGCCCGCCTGTACACCGACTACAGCCTGCTCACCTCCGACGAGGCGCTGTGCGAGGACGTGCACAAATTGTTCAGCCAGCTCACCGGCATGGGCAAGGTGCTGCACATGAAGAAATTGCTGCACGCGCCGTTCACGCTGAAGAAGACCCTGCTGGAACTGATCGCGCGGGAAACCACGCACGCCGCCGCCGGCAAGCCGGCGCGCATCATCTTCAAGGTCAACGCGCTGACCGAGCCGAAGATCATCCGTGCGCTGTACAAGGCCAGCATCGGCGGCGTGCAGGTGGACCTGATCGTGCGCGGCGTCTGCTGCCTGCGCCCCGGCGTGGCAGGCGTCTCCGAAAACATCCGCGTGCGTTCGATCATCGGCCGCTTCCTCGAACACAGCCGTGCCTACTGGTTCGCCAACGACGGTGAGCCGCAGCTGTACCTGTCCAGCGCCGACCTGATGGAACGCAACCTGGATCGCCGCGTCGAGGCCGCCTTCCCGATCGAGGGCAAGAAGCTGCAGCACCGCGTGCGCCATGCGCTGGAGCTCTACCTCACCGACAACGCCAGCGCCTCGCTGCTGCAACCCGACGGCGAGTACCTGCACCCACCCACCGTCGACGGCGAGCCGGTCCGCAACGTGCAGGTGGAGCTGATGGAGAAGCTGTGCGGGGCGGGGGCTGGCAGCGCGCACTGAGGCAACCGCGGTTTCCTATGCACACGCGCGCGTATTGGTCGCATAACCCGCGCGCGCGTACTCGTCCAGGAACTAATCGTGGAACGTTCGTTGAATGTTCGTGGTTAATGTTGGGGAATACCTCTGGGGATGTTCGGATTTGGCAGGGCACTCCTTGCGGCAGGGCGCTGGGGTTCGGTGAACGGTCGCAAGTCTGTTCGGCTATGCTCTGGCGAAAGATGCCATGGATGCCTCAGGGGGAGGTTCACATGCGAGTGATTCATTGGGCTTGGGTCATCGCTTTCCTCGCTGTGTCAGGCGTAGTGCACGCGGGGGACATCTACGTTTGCAAGGGCGCGAACGGGGTCAACACCTACCAGAACACCCCGTGCCCCAAGCCGACGAGCCAGCTTCAACACAGCACCTACGATGCCTCTTTGGCACGGCCAGGAACTCCGCCGCCGGATGATGTGCGGCAACAACCAGTGCAGCAGCGTGAGTTGCATCAAGCACCACTGGTCGGCGCGGCGTACAGCAACTCGTCGGCGGCACCGGTGAAGCCCACGGGCTACCAGTGCACGGCTGGGCGCCGCACCTGGATACAGCGGACGCCTTGCCCCGCCACTTACCAAGCCAGCCAATTCGTGCACGTTGATGGCCACATGATCGACACCGGTCAGCCAGTGTCGGGTACAGGGTGGATGGATTCCGAGAAGCCCGTGCAGCAACAAACCATGGACCGGGATGCGTTGTGTGATCAGGTGCGCGCCGGTGCGCGCATAGGGCAGGGTGGTGGATCCGATGCCAGCCAGTCGTACGAGCGAAACAAGCTCAAGCGCAACTTGTGCGGGGGGTAAGCTCCGCTTTGAAGCCCTGCGTCTCTTGCTCTATCGCTATCACGTGCATTAGGTCACCTGCGCCCTGGCCGTTCTGCCATCAGCCAGCTTCGACTCGGTGATGACGCTGTCATGGTTCCGGGGGCGCGCAGCGCGGTCGCATTGCGCTTCACTCTTTCGGCTTCGATTGTGGGAGGCCGGCAGCGTGTTTAAGTCGTGTCGCCGGCCGATGGCTTTCCCATGATCAACCGGCCGCGGCGGCCGGCGTGATGGGCTGCACCTTGGCGCGGAAACGCCGCTGCGCCTGCCACATGTCGTAGTTGCTCTGCATGGCATACCAGCTTCCCGGCGTGGTGTTCAGCGCCTTGGACAGGCGCAGATCCATGTCGGGACTGATGCCGGCCGCGCCGTTCAGTACGCGCGACAGCGCGACCCGGGTCACCCCCAGCCGTGCGGCGGCATCGGTGACGGTGATGCCGTCCAGCCACTCGCGCAGCACTTCGCCGGGGTGCGGGGGGTTGTGCATGGTGGTCATGGTGTTGTCCTCAGTGATAGTCCTGGTAATCGACCAGTACGGCGTCGCCGTTCTCGAAGGCGAAGGTCAACCGCCAGTGACTGTCCACCCAGACGGCCCAGTGGTCGACGAGCCTGCCTTTCAGCGGGTGCAGCCGCCAGCCGGGCGCGTTCATGTCTTGCGGGCCGCTGGCCGTGTTCAACCGGCCCAGTTGCAGCCGGAGGCGCTTGCCGTGCCTGGCCTGTATGCCCGATGCCTTGCCGGTACGGAAGAAGGTTTCAATGCCCTTGTGCCGGAAGGATCGAATCATGTGTATAGCGTAGCTTTACACAATATCGAGTGCAAGTGGAGGTGATGGACAGTGCATCCAGCTTTGCGCTTGATCGGCAGCAAGCCGGTGTCGCCGAGTAGGGCCAGGGTAGTCAGCCCAGGACTGCATCAGTCGGTGGCGCTCCGGCATGTTGGGCATGGTTGCGGGCCGTGTGCGCCTTGTCGCTCGCCATGCGCCAGCTGGTGCCACGAATAACCCGGCATCTCCCCAGCCGGGGATAGCGACATGTTTCTTCCGCGCTGCCTGGCGAACGCACACGAAAAAGCCGGCGCAAGGCCGGCTTTTCGTCAATCATGAAATCCGTGGTGGAGCGGATGGGGATCGAACCCACGACCTCCACGATGCGAACGTGGCGCTCTCCCAGCTGAGCTACCGCCCCACGGAAGCGGCAAATGGTAACAGCGTGCATGGGGGTTCGCCAAGACCTGGCGTGCCCGGTTCAACCCGGCAGCAGGGAGCTGAGCTGGTCGTGCAGCACGTCACGGCGCCAGCCTTCGAGGAACTCGGGCCATTCGGCGGTGACCACGTATTCCTCCAGCACCTTGCGCGGGCACAGCAGGCCGGGTGGCAGGTCGAGTTCGCCGGCGAGGTTGTCGATCAGCTGTTTCATGTCGCCGAGGGCCTTCTTCGCCTCGCCTTGCGGATGGCCGGGGATGCGCGCGGTGGCGGCGATCTCTTCCACGCTGATCGTGGGAGTCAGCAGTTCGAACAGCTCGCTGCGCTGGGCGGCGCGCAGTGCGCGCTGGCCGCGGCTGCGCTGTTCGAGATCGCCGAGGCTGGACGGCGGCTGCTGCGCCAGGCTCAGCGCCAGGGCGTCGTCGAGCAGCCACGGCCGCGGCACGTCGAGGCGGCGCGCGCTGCGGTCGCGCCACAGCAGCAGGCGACGCAACAGGGCCTGTGGCGCCGTCGGCCAGTCGGCGGCGCCACGCAGGGCGCGTTGCGGCTGCGGGTCGCCGTCCCGATGGCTGGCGCGCTGTTTCAGGCGTGCGCAATCCTCGGCGTGCCACGCGCTGCGATCGCGCAGCCGCAGGCGTTCGGCCAACTGTTCGTGGATGGCTTTCAGGTACACGACATCCAGCGCGGCGTAGCTGCGCTGCGAGTCGGTGAGCGGGCGTTGCAACCAGTCCGAGCGGGTCTCGCCCTTGTCCAGGTCTACCCCGGCCAGTTCGGCGACCAGCGCGCGGTAGCTCAAGCCCAGGCCCATGCCGGCGAAGGCGGCGGCGATCTGGGTATCGAACAGGATGTGCGGTCCGTCCGGCAGCAGCGGTGCGAGGGTTTCCAGGTCCTCGCCGGCGCTGTGCATGATGGTGACCGCCGGGCCTGCGCCGAGCAGCGGCTGCAGCGCGGCGCCAATGTCGAATGCGAGCGGATCGATCAGGGCGTGACGCCCATTCCAGCCCAGCTGCAGCAGCGCCAGTTGCGGGTAGAACGTATTGCGGCGCATGAACTCGGTATCCAGGCCGACGGCCGCACCGGCGGGTATCGCGGCCAGCCACGCCTGCAGTGCATCGGGGTGGTCGATCCAGTCGGCGGCAGCGATTTCGGGCGGTGACATCGGTACTCCTTGGAAAGGCGCGGGCGCGGATTGCCCTGTCGGCGGTTTGTGCCTATGGTGAGCAGCGCACGATAACAGGCCGCACCAAGGACGCCCATCCATGCCGAACAATGCAACCTTGCGCCGTCAGCGCACTCTCGGTGGAGCGCTCGGGGTGATCGTGCTGGGGTTCGCGCTGATGTATCACTTCTTTCCGCGGTTGTTCCATGTCGACCCGACCCGGGCACCGCGCCGTTCGATGTCACTGGGCGCCGCCACCTCGGGCAGCGGCCTGCAACCGGAACGGCTGTCGGCGATCAGCGAGCTCAACGCCGGACCGCCACTGACGCTGGCGCCCACGGCCGTGATCGTGGCGCGCAACAGCAAGAACGCGGAGCTGCCGCAGCAGCTGAGTGCCGACCCGCCCGAGGTGAAGGCCTTGCTGGATCGCGCGACCAAGGCGCTGCATGCCGGCCAGCTGGTCGGTGACGGGAGCAGTGCCGCCGCGTTGTTCCAGCAGGCGCTGAAGGACAAGCCGGACAGCCGTCGCGCGGTGCAGGGTCTGTTCGACGTGCGCGCACGGCTGGTGGCGGAGGTCGACCAGGACATCGCGGTGGGCGATGTCGACGCGGCGCAGGACCTGCTTGGCGCGCTGCGCACGCTGCCGAATGCCGAGGCGGAAGTGACGCAGCTGGAAGCGAGCCTGAAGGTCCTGGAGAAGGTGCGGCCGATGCTGGCGGAGGCCGCCGGCCTGCTGCAGCAGGGCAGGGCCGACCGGCCTGCCGGCGGCAGCGCACTGGACCTGTATCGCGAGGTGCAGAAGCTGGACCCGCAGAATGCGGTGGCCGAGCAGGGCATCTTCCAGGTGCAGCGGGCGGTGCTCGATCGCGCGCTGGCGGCGGTGGCCCAGAACGACTTTGCCGGCGCGGAGCGGGAGCTGGCCGAGGCGCAGGCGATCCGCCCCGGTTCGCAGCAGATGATCGACGTGCACAAGCGCGTCGACGACATGCGCGAGCAGCGTGCCAACGGCGTGCTGGCACAGGCACACTCGGCCCTGGATGCGGGCAACGTCGGTTTGGCGACAAAGCTGGCGGTGCAGGCGCGGGCGATCGACCCGAGTCTGGCGGCGCTGGCGGCCTTCGACGAACAGCTCACGAACGCACGGCTGTACGCGAGCTACAAGCCCGGCCAGGTATTCACCGATCGCTATGTCGACCTGCCGGGCAAGACCCCGGCGATGGTGGTGATTCCCACAGGCAGTTTCCAGATGGGCGCACCGGCCGACGAGGAAAACCACACCGATGCCGAGACGCCGCAACACACGGTCACCATCAGCAAGGGTTTCGCGATGGCGCGTAGTTCGGTGACCGTGGGCGAGTTTCGCGAATTCGTGCGCGCCAGCGGTTACGTGCCCGACTCGATCAAGCTGGGCGGCGCCAGCGTTTATGACGAGCGCAGCGGTGCGTTGCGCGACGACTCCGGCGCGAGCTGGCAGGACGATTACGCCGGTCACAAGGCCGACGACAAGCTGCCGGTGGTGAACATCTCATGGAATGACGCCAAGGCCTACGCCGACTGGCTCGGCCAGCGCACCGGCAAGGCCTACCGGCTGCCCAGCGAGGCCGAATTCGAATATGCGCTGCGCGGCGGTACCAGCACCCGCTACTGGTGGGGCGACGACATGCCGAACCGGCCGGTGGAAAACCTGACCGGTTCCGGCGACCGCTCGCACAGCGGCCGGCGCTGGAGCCATGCCTTCCGCGGCTATCGCGACGGTTACTGGGGGCCGGCGCCGGTGATGAGCTTCGCCGCCAATCCGTTCGGCCTGTACGACATCAACGGCAACGTGTCCGAGTGGGTGCAGGATTGCTGGCACGACAACTACGTCCGTGCGCCGAACGACGGCAGCGCCTGGATCAACCCCGGCTGCCGTTCCCACGTGGTGCGAGGTGGCTCCTGGGGCAGCTCACCGGAGCAGGTGAGCTCGGCCTATCGCCAGGGCGCCGACGGCGACCTGCGCAGCGGCCGCGTGGGCTTCCGCGTGGTGCGCGAGCTGTAGAACTGGCCAATACGGCGGGCGGCCGTGCATGCGGTGTGCATGCGGTAGGGAGCCGCGGCCGACAGTTGTGCAATCAGGCCTGATCGACGTCGGGTGATCCGGTCGGCTGTCGCCCCATCCCTAGATGGTTGAGGAATGCTGCATCCGGAGATTGTCCGGTTCCGCGTCGAGCAACCCATGATTGATGGCGTAGCGCACCAGATCGGACTGGTTGATCAACCCCATTTTTTCGAACAGATGCGACTTGTGCGTGCTTACCGTCTTGATGCTCAACGAGAATTCGTAGGCGATCGCGGTCAGGCTGACGCCGCGGACGAGCCGGCTGAAAACCTCGTATTCGCGATTGGACAGAAGCGTATGCAACGGAGCTTGCTGCGGTCTGGAAACATCGCTGGCGAGCAGTTCGGCGACCTTGGCGCTGACATAGACGCCGCCCGAGGCCACCTTGCGTATGGCCGCCAGCAGGAGGTCGCCATCGAATTCCTTGGTGAGGTAGCCGGAGGCGCCCGCGCGCAGTGCGCGCACCGCGTACTGTTCTTCCTGATGCATGCTGAAGATGAGCATGGGCAACTGCGGTCGCGTTTCCTTGATCAGCTTGATCAGCTCCAGTCCGTTGCGTCCCGGCATCGACAGGTCGAGGATGAGCATGTCCCAGCTGCGCTCGCGAACCTTCTCGAGCACGGACTTGCCATCGCAGGCTTCGCCCGCGAACTCCAGGTCCGGGGTGTCGTCGAGGATTTTCTTCAGACCGTTGCGGATTACCCCGTGGTCATCGGCAACGAGTACCTGGACCTTGGTCATGTCTCGTCTCCAACGGGCATCGGAATTCTGAAGGGAACCCGCACTTCGATCGTGGTGCCATGCCCGGGGGCACTCATGATCGTGAACTTGCCATCGACGGCTGTGGCGCGTTCGCGCATGCTGACCAGTCCGATGCCCCTGCCGTTTTCGTCGTGCACAAAACCGTTGCCCGAATCGCGCACGCTCAGGACCAGCTCGTCACCGTCCCGGACGAAGCTTACTTCCAGATGATCCGCGTTGGCATGGCGCGCTACATTCGTCAGCGCTTCCTGCACGATCCTGAATAGCGCCGTCGCCAGGGCGTCTTCCCTGACGAGCTCCGCGGCCGGCAGGTTGCACACGGCCTGCAGGTTGCTCCGCTTGGTGAGTTCCTCCACTTGCCAGCACACGGCCTCCGCCAGGTCGAGATCGTCCAGGATGCGCGGCCTCAGTTCGGTCGAGATGCGACGAACGGAGAGGATCGTGCCGTCCAGCATCTCGCGCATGGCATCCAGCATGCCGGGCTCCGGCTGGCGGCCTTCCCGCAGTCGCGCGCTGAGCCAGGTCAATTCCAGCTTGAGTCCGGTCAGCTGCTGGCCCAGCTCGTCGTGCAATTCACGGGAAATGCGCGTGCGCTCTTCCTCGCGCACCGATTGCAGCGAGATCGACAGCTGGCGCAGCTCGGAGTTGACCCTGCGAAGATCGGCATCCTTGCGATGGCGTTCGGTGACGTCGCGCAGGACAGCGGTGAACTGTGGCTTGCCGTTGATCATCGTCTGCGAGATGGCCGATTCCAGCGGAAACTCGCTGCCGTCGGCGCGGAGCCCGAGGATATCCATCTGCTCTCCCATCCCCCGCGAGGGCACGCTCGAGTTCGTGAACGAGCGTACATGCCCGGTGTGTGCGTCGCGCCGCGGCAACGGCATCAGGCTGGCCATCGGCTTGCCGATGATGTCGGCGGCAGACACCCCGAACATGTGTTCCGCCGCCGTGTTGAACATGACAATGTTTTGCGATTCATCCACCGAGACGATCGCATCCATGACCGAGTCGATGGTGAGTCGATAGCGATCGTCCGCCTCTTGCAGGGCGGAATTGAGCAAGGCCTCCCGCCGCAGTTCGATCGCCAGCAGGGCCGCCGCAACGAGGATGAAGAACGACACCAGCAAGGTGCCGGCCACGACCGTCATGGCGCTCTCCCGCCAGGCCGACAACGTTTCCGCGTCATTGCTGGTGACGCTCACCAGGAAGGGGAAGCCCTTGACGTAACCGAGGGCGAATACCCTTCGGCTGTCGTCCGTGTTTCTGTGGCTGAATTGCCGCAAGTCGTCATTCGTCGGCTCATAGCGCACACCTTGTAATTCGGATGCCGGCTTGCCGATGTCCTCTTCACGATGGGGCAGGCTGGCAATCAACGTGCGATCGTTCATGTAGAGCCCGATCGGCCGCAGGAAGTCCTGTTCCATGTAGCCATAGAACCGTTCGAAGTGATTGAGGTCGATGGCGGCGACCACGATGCCGCGAAAACTGCCGTCCGGATCATCGATGCGGCGGGCGAGATAGAGTTGCCAGCTGCCCTTGACCTGGCTCTTCGCGGGGCGGCTGATGAAAAGCCCGGTTTCCCGGCCCTGGGAAAGAAGCTTGAAATATTCCTCGTCCGACACCGCTCTGTGCTGTGTCGTCTCGGGGCCGGATGAATTGGCAACAAGGCCGTTTGCGTCGGCGACGAACAGCTCGGCCACTTGCGGCGATCCGGCGATGCGGGTGTTGAGCAACAGCCGAACCAGCGGGCCATCCAGACCCAACTGGATTCCGTAGGGGGTCTGCAACCGGTCCTGGACGCCCCGCAGGGCGAGGTCGGCGTTGCGGAACGACTGCTCGGTCTGCTCCATGAGCAGGCGCGCGAGGCTGTTGTTCTCCTGATGCGCACGTATCAGGTCGCGAGCACGCAGATTGAGCAGAAAGGAGGTCACCAGCATGGCTATGGCGACGATCGTGAGTGCAGCCAGCAGATAGATCGATCGGGCCGGGCGGAATTTTCTGGACATGCTCGGGTTCTCGAAGAAGCTCGGCTCGCGCGAAGGGAATGGCGTACGGACGATGGCAGGCTTGGCAAACGATCGGGCGGATCATCTTGTTCGAGCTAAGCAATGGGATCCTCGATGCAGGCTACTCGTGAACACGAGCGATCGCGAAGATTGGCGGCATCGCACCCTGTCCTTCGTACTCCCCCAGCTCCCCGTCCGGGGCCTGGGCCAGTCGCGGTGTTGTCGCACAGGTTACCCGGGCGGCCGCGGCGCCATTTGACGCAGGTCAACCACAAGGGATGCTCTGATCAATTCTACGTAGGCGGCATGATGTCCAGAAGGCGCGCAGGGTATCCGGACGGGTTTCCGTCGGGTCCCGAAGTCGGGGCCGCCGCCGAACGCGCCATGTCCGGATGGCGTCGGTGCGACGGTCCCGGAGGAGACGTTCACCGGGCACCCAGGCTGACCAGTCCGTCGGACTCGCTGGCCGATCCGCGGGCGAGCGGAACCCTTGCCTTGCTGATGCATGTCGACCGCTGGCCAGGTGCGGCCCCATCACCTGCTCGGATTATGCAGCGGTCGTCTTTCCTATCCGCCATAGGACAAATCCTATGGCGATTTTCAGCCTCCCTCCGATGGTTGGCCTCATGGGCCACAACCATAATTTGCTCGTGCCTTTGGTGTGCCTCAAGCGATGCCACAGGTCAGCACTTGGGAAAATCATCCAACTAAGGTGAAACAGAAATGACGAATATCTCTCGCTCCGCGCTGGCAAGCATCATCACCGGTATCGCCGTCCTTGCGTTTGCTCCCACCTCTCACGCCGCCGATGCGGATGCGGCAAAGACGCTGGCCAGGACCAACAATTGTTTCAAGTGTCACGCCATCTCGCGCGACAAGGACGGCCCTGCCTGGAACAAGGTGGCGGCCAAATACAAGGGCAATCCGGATGCCGAGGCAAAGCTGATCCACCACCTGACCTCGGGCGAGATGGTGAAGCTCGCCGATGGCAGCCAGGTGCACCACGAGATCATCAAGACGGATCCGGCAAACGATACGGCGCAAATCAAGAATCTGGTGGACTGGATCCTTTCGCTGTAGGCGTCTCCAGCCGAGCTTGGTTACCCCATCGATAAAACAGGAAGGGACCTGATAAATGCATCTCATAAAGAAATTCGTCCTGGGGGCCACCCTCATCCTGGCGAGCTGGACCGTTCCGGCATTGGCGGGCAACCCTCCCATCCAGCTACCCGATCTGGGTTCGAGCAAGGCGGTAGTGCATCAATCAACCGCTGAAACAGCCAAGCGTGCGCTGGCCGATGATGCCAAGTGCACCCGGTGTCATGACGAGAATGAATCGACGCCGATTCTTTCGATCTACCAGACGCCGCATGGCGTCAAGGGCGATGCGCGGACACCGACCTGCCAGTCGTGCCACGGTGCGAGCGAGCAGCATCTGGCCGGAGACAAGAGCGGCAAGGGGATTCCGCCGCCGGATGTGATGTTCAACAAGCATGACTACCCGATGTCGGATGCCAGCGACCGTGCCGGCGTGTGCCTGACCTGCCACAAGGGTACGCAGCGTACCCATTGGGATGGCAGTGCCCATCAGACCAACGGTCTTGCCTGCAACGACTGCCACAAGGTTCACAACGCCGTCGACCCGGTGCGCGAAAAGGAAACCCAGGCCGCCGTCTGCGAAACCTGCCACAAGGACCGCAAGGCCGACCTGCTGAAGATATCGCACCACCCCGTTGGCGAAGGCCAGGTAGCCTGCTCGGACTGCCACAACCCGCACGGATCCACCGGACCGTCCCTGCTGAAGAGGGCTACGGTGAACGAGACCTGCACGACATGTCACGCCGAAAAGCGTGGGCCGTTCCTGTGGGAGCACCAGCCGGTGGCTGAAGATTGCACGAATTGCCATACACCGCATGGCTCGAACATTTCACCCCTGCTGAAGTCGCGTCCGCCTTTCCTGTGCGCCGACTGCCACGACGGTCCGCACAACAGTCAGTCGGCCTTTGGCGCGAATGTCGGGGGCTTGCAGTCGACCATGTCGGGTTTTGCTCCCAGCGGCGGTCGCGCACCGAACCCGAGCTCAAGCGGTGCCGGGCGCGCCTGCCTGAATTGCCACGTGATGGTCCATGGCTCGAACAGCCCCGCTGGCGCCTTCCTGCATCGTTAACCATTAGGGACGCGATATGAAAACCGTAAATGGAGTGCTTTCCGTCAAATCACTGGTGCTGGCGATCCTCTCGGTATTGCCGCTGGTCGCCTTCGCCCAGAGTGATGATGACGTTTCGATCCTGACCAAGCCCACCAATTACGTTGAGTTGGGTCTGGGCAATGTACCCAATGATTCCTACGGCTTCGGTCAATACAACGGGCTGGGCAAGTCCGGGATCTTCGGGATTGGCGCTCTGAGCGTGCAGGGTGGCGATGCTTACGGGCAGGGCCTGGGCACGCGCCGCTGGTCGATTGACGGCACGAATCTGGGAACGGACATCCGGGCGGTCGATGCCTCGATCCGGGACCAGGGACACTGGATGTTCGGCCTCAACTTCACCCAGCAGCATCACGACATCGCCGACTTCTGGACACCGATGCAGGGATCGATGGGAGGCAACGTCTTTACGCTCCCGGAGGGGTTCGGTACGGTCAGCACCGCCCGCCCATCGACCGCGCTCCCTTACGGGACGCAGACTCTTACACCGACCCAGGTCGGGTACTTCCACAAGGTCAACGTTCACACCAACCGTTACAACACGGGCGTCACCTTTGGCTACAACATCGACCAACAGTGGAACGTCCAGCTGGACTGGAACCACGTCGAACAGTCCGGAGCGAAGCTGATCTCGTCCGGCAGCGATGGCAACAACAATGCTGCCGGGGCCACGCTGGCCGGTTACAGCACAGGGCGAGAAGCCATCCAGATGTTGATGAATCCGACGGACTACACGACGGACAATTTCAATCTGGCGCTGAACTGGGCCGGGGCCAAGGCGTTCTTCACCGCGGGCTACTACGGCTCACGTTTCGTCGACAACTATTCGAGCGTCAGTTTTTCCAACCCCTACAACAGCGGCAAGGCGCCGAATGGTTCCCTGCTGGGCGTACCGTTCCCGGTTGACGCACTCAGCACGCCTCCGAGCAATGACTTCAACCAGGTCAATTTCAGCGGCGGCTACAATCTGACGCCGACGACCCATCTGGTCGGTGGTTACTCGTACGGCCGCAACACGCAGAACATGGGGTACGTCAACCAGGACCAGATGCAACCTGGTGGTCTGCCGGTCAACTCGCTGCATGGCAAGGTCATCATCACGCATGCCGACCTGAAGCTCACCAACCAGACGACCAAGGATCTCAGTCTGTCGGCGGGCATCAACTACAACGAGCATGACAACCAGACGCCGGCGTACACCTACAGCTTCTTCGATCTTGGCGCGGGTCCCGAAACGTCGGTCAGCATCCCGCTGAGTTACAAGATCACGGAGGGGGCGCTCGGCGGAGACTACCGGATCACCAGTGCCCAGCGGCTGCACTTCGGCTACGAATACAAGCAGACCAAGCGCTGGTGCAATAGCGTTCTGCCCATCGATCCCGCAACCGGCCTTCCTGTGGGGGCGGACGTCTCCGCGACGAACACCGGCTACTACCAGGCCGTCTCGGTACTCGACTGCGTCGCGGTGCCCAAGGCGGAGGAAAACAAGTTCGTGGTCAACTACCGCGCGAATGCCAGTGATGCGCTGGATTTCAATGCGGGGTACGTCTATTCCGATCGCAGCTCCACCGTGAATCCGGCGTTCTACAGCCCATTGCAAGCCAACAGCGAAGGCTTCGAGAACTACAACTACCAGGCCTTCTTTGACGGGTCGCGCCGCGAACAACTGGTAAAGGCCGGCGTCAATTTTCAGGCGACAGACAAGTTGAACCTGAGCATGGATGTGCGCGGCACGAAAGACGAATACTACGATTCGGTCATGGGTGTGCAGCAGGGCAAATCGTCCAGTGTCAATCTGGACGCGGCCTACCAGATTTCGGAGAAGACCTCGGCGTCGGTCTATGCCAACTGGCAGTATCGGTCACGCGACATGGTCAGTGCTTCCGGGCGCAATGCAGTGGGCACTGCCGGACTCACCGGATGGTCGAACAACCTGATCGACAGGGGCTCGGCCTTCGGTGCCAATCTGAAGCGCAGCGGCTTGATGCATGGAAAGCTCGATCTCAAGGCCGATGTGTCGTATTCACTGGACAGGACGCATTACAACACGCAGAGCTACACCACCGCGTCCATCCCTGGTGTGACATGTGCGACGACGCCCGGAAACAGTGGCTATAACTGCGGTTCCACACCGAATGTCACGAGCGAATTGCTGCTGGCGTCGTTGACCGCCAATTACCACATCGACAGGCGCAGCTCGGTCACGGTCGGCTATTTCTTCCAGAAGCTGAACTCGAACGACTATTACTACAACTACTACCAGCTGGGTTCCACCGGCACCACAACGATGCCGACCAATCAGCTGAGCCCGAGTTACACCGAGAACGTGGTGTTCGTGGCCTATCGCTACAGCTTCATGTGACAGATGTCATCGTCTTAACCGGGAGCTTTTCGAACCATGGCCGGTTCAGGCATGCCCGAAGGCATGTTCAGGGCGCGGCATCGGATATCGATCGCCAGCAGCGTTTGCAGCGATATCCAGCAAGGTTGTGAAAGGCCATCCATTTTTAGAACTATTCCAGGAAGTTGGCGATGAATAATAACAATCTGCCCGGACAAAAAAGGCTGGCGGCCAGAATTTCCGCGCTGGTCATCGGCGCGCTGACGATATTCGCGCCCTGGTATATAAGCGGTCCCCTGGCGACGATGAATCGCGGCATCTTCTGGACCTACGTCATCACTGGCGTTTTCATGACGACGGTTGCCATCATCGCATTGATCTGGCGCCGGGCCCTCTGGCCCGCATGGGCATTCTTCCTGCTCACGGTATGGATAATTCTTGCCCCCGACACGCTGAGTTCGACGACTAAAGATGTATCCATCATGCACTTCATCCTTGGTGCTGCCGGCATCGTGGTGTCCGTATTCTGGATACGACGGATGTTCGGGCGCATTCCGCAGGACCAGCCGGTAGTGAAGGGACGAAGCTTTCGGGAATGTTCGAGCAGCGAGCGCACGCTGTATGGACTGGTGATCTGCGTTCTTGGCCTGGGTTACTGCATGGCACTGGGCTATCTGTACATGACCCACGCGGGTCTCAACGGCAAGCCCGGGATTTCCGTGCAGGATATCGCCATCACGTATTACGGTAATCGGAGCGGTACCCGGCTGGAGCTGATGCTGCGAGGCCAGATGCGGGACAAGATCAGCTCCGATGAAATGGACCGGGTGGTCGCCTGGCTGAAATCCGGCTCGACCGAAGACGAATACGACGAGACGATCTATCCGATCATCATGAAGGACTGTGCAAGTTGCCACAGTGCCAAATCCGGCAAGAACCTCAGGGATTACACGACCTACGAAGGCATCATTCCGGTGGCTACGGTCGACCATGGCATGTCGATCGAGACCTTGGTGAAATTGTCCCATATCCACCTGTTTGGCATTGGCCTGGTAACTTTCGTGCTGGGCTTCGTCTTCTGTTTTTCCACGCTGCCGGCCTGGTTCAAGAATGTCGTCATCGTCGCGCCTTTCTTTGCGATGGTCATAGACATTGCCACCTGGTATCTGACCAAGTGGGATCCGGTTTTTGCCTACACCGTGGTTGTTTCCGGTTTGATATTGGGAAGTGCCTGGGGCATCCAGATATTCGTTTCGCTCTACCAGATCATTTTTCTTCCCGCTGCGGAGAAAAAGCCGTAGCTGCACGAGTGGACCTGTTGATGCAAATGGACGCGCGTGCAGGCGATCCATGAGAAAGCGAGCGGTATAGCACCACGTGCTTCCTGTCGGTAGCGGGTGGGATGGTGGGCCGTAGTGGTTCGATCCGGCGAGAAACCCTGCGGGGTTGTCAGAAGGTCGGTCGCCCCGAGCAATGGCGGACGCCCGGTGCGCCATGGATGGCTACTTTCCGGATATGGATTCCCGTGCTGTTCGTGGCGCGGGGATTTTCGATTTCCTTGGTGACACGTCAGGAGGCGACCATGTCTTTCGAAAAATTCATCTACGCGGTGCCACTGGCTGCTGCGCTTGTCGCCGGCTGCGGCCAGCGCTCGGTCAGCTACAGTCGGGACATAAACCCGATATTCCAGGAAAACTGTTCCATCTGCCACAGCCCGGGAGGTGCCGGTTTCGAGCAGAGTGGCTTCAGCGTGGCGACATACGAGGACGTCATGAAGGGCACCAAGTACGGCCCCGTTGTCCACCCGGGAAGCAGCGTCGGCAGCACCCTGGTCAGGTTGCTGAGGCATCAGGCTGACAAGACGATCAACATGCCGAAGAATTACACGATCGACTTGACCCGACACGACAATATCGTTTTGCCGGGAGTCGATGCGCGTGAGCTGCCTTCACGGGATGTGGAACTGATCGCGACATGGGTCGATCAGGGCGCCAGGAATAATTGAGCGGGCTTCTGGCTTGCCATCTCTGCATGCTTGCCGGCGGATGAACTCGGCGCCGAGACGCATGCGCCCCACACAGGCAAATAGCAAAGGCGCGGGCCATCCCGGCAATCGACTCCCAAGTGGGCTCAGGCGCCGGCTGGCTCCACCGCTTGCGTCCGAAGCATCCTGAAATATCGCCGTGTCCTGCTTCCCGGTGAGTCGCTCCTCCCCTGGCTTCAGGCATGAAAAAGCCCGCTGTCATGCGGGCTTCGGGGCTTTCATAATTCCAGCTGGTACTTGCCAAAACCCTCACTTGGTACCGGTGAGAGGACTCGAACCTCCACTGTGTCACCACAAGCGGATTTTGAGATTGATTCCCGAGAATAGGATGGGACTACGCTGGAACCCGCAGAGCCTTGCTGTGCTTGGTTTTCCAAGAGGCTAGTCTCGTCTAGCCTTACGTCCTGACCAGATCGATTGCGGCAGACTTTCCGATGCCGTGGCTCCTGGCTGGTTCCTGCGTTCGATCCGAACTAGGAGGCGTCATGGCCAAGACCAAGCTCACCAAATCCGCTGTCGATGCGGCCGAAAACACTGGCAAAGACTACGAGCTGCGGGACACTATTGTCCCCGGCTTCCTCTGCAAAGTCACCGGCCACGGCCGCAAAGTCTTCATGCTCCAGTACCGCACGAACTGGGGCGAGCGCCGCAAACCGAAGATCGGCCAGTTCGGCGAATTGACCGTCGAGCAGGCCCGTTCGATCGCGCAGGACTGGCTGGCCGACGTGCGCAAGGGCAACGACCCCAGTGCCGCCAAGCTGGCCGCCCGCATGGCTCCTGCGGTCAAGGAACTGTGCGAGCAGTTCATCGACGAATACTCCAAGCCACGTAACAAGCCCCGGACGGTCGATACCTACCAAGGCTACATCGACCGCCACATCGTGCCTGCGTTGGGCAGGATGAAGGTGCCCGACGTGACGCGCGCCGACATCACGATGCTGATGCGAAACAAGGCGCATATCGCCGTCACGGCCAATCGGGTTCTAGCCTGCCTGCGCAAGATGTTCAACATGGCCGAGGTGTGGGGCTACCGACCGGATGGCTCCAACCCGTGTCGCCATGTCCCCAAGTACCGGGAGGATGGCGAAACGCGGTACATCACCGACGAGGAACTGGGGCGCCTTTACGCCTATCTCGACCGTGCGGATGCCGAGGGTCTGGAGCATCCGACCTTGACGCTGGCGGTCCGCTTACAATTCGAGTTCTCCGCGCGCATGTCGGAAATCCGCACGCTTGAATGGGCCTGGGTCGATTTCAAGAACCGCCGCGTCGTCTGGCCGGACAGCAAGACCGGGGACATTTCCAAGCCGATGAGCGAGGTGGTGTACCAACTGCTGTCGAACGCCCCTCATATCAGCGATTCGCCCTACGTGTGCCCGGCCATCTTCGACAGCAAGGAGCCACTGCCCGAAGGCACCTACTACAACGCCTGGAAGCGCATCTTGGAACGCGCGAAAGTGCCGCACGTCGGAACGCATGGCATCCGCCATCGTGCGGCCACCGATATCGCCAATTCCGGCGTTCCCATCAAGGTCGGCATGACACTGACCGCGCACAAGACCGTCACCATGTTTATGACGTATGTACATACGGAGGACGACCCGGTTCGGGCGGCTGCGGAGAAGGTAGCTAACCTACGGCGGGATACCATCGAGAGCTGTGCGCCGGCTGCGGTGCCGTTGGCGCCCCCCACCGTTGAGGATGGCGACAAGACCCTTACCAGCCAAGGCAACTATCGTCCGTATCGGCACCGCAAGCACCAGGCGCGTGCCGTGCCGCCCGATACGAAGCGGGCCAAGGCCAAGCCTGCGCCAGAAGCGCTGGAAACGGCCATCCCCTGAACCACGCCCCTGAATTCTCGTATCGCTGTCACGACAATTCAGGGGCTTGTCTTCTATATCCGAACAGGTATAATCATGACTGAGAAACGCAAGCTCCTGTATTGGGAAGGCTCGTCGAAAAAGGACTTCAAGGCGTTCCCCATCGACGTGCAGAAGGACATGGGCGTGGCGCTGTTCGTCGTTCAGTTGGGCGGCACGCCGGATTCGGCCAAGCCTTGGAAGGGGCTGGGTTCCAGCGTGTACGAGCTGGTGGAAGACCACCGGGGCGACACTTTCCGCGCGGTCTATACAGTGCGGATCGGCGACGCGGTGCATGTGCTCCATGCATTCCAGAAGAAGTCCAAGTCCGGCATCGCCACGCCGCAGCCGGACGTGGAGTTGATCGAGAAGCGGCTGAAAGCATTGCTCGCCCGTCACGGGGCGAGCGGGAGAACGTGATGACCCGTATCGACCATCCCCAAGGCACCGACAACGTGCTGCTCGATCTCGGTTTCGACGACGCCGAAGAACTGTCGGCGAAGGCCGCGCTTGCGCTCAAGCTCAACGAACTGATCGACCAGCGCGGGTTGAGCCAGATGGCGGCTGCGACGATTACCGGCATGACCCAACCGAAGGTGTCGCAAGTGCGCCGCTACAAGCTCCAGAACATTTCGCTAGAGCGGCTGATGCAGGCGCTGGTTTCAATGGATCAGCAGGTCGAAATCGTGGTGCAGCCGGCGCGACGTGCCCATGCGCCGGGTATCACTGTTGCGGTCTGAATCTTCGCGGAGCATCAGCATGGAAGGCGAAGCGATAGCGCTGCGCGGTGGGGCCATCGCCCGGGCGGGCATCGTGACCGACACGGCACTCCGGGAGAGGAATGCAGCGAATGGTTAGGGGGAAACAAAAGGAGAGGGTGTCACCATCGGAATTCATGCGCCAACTGCGTCCCGAACTCTATTCAGACACCAGCGATCGAACCACATACTTGTTCGATGCAGCGACACTCGAATACTGTCTCGATACCATCACTGCGCGCAACCAGACTCACGACTTCGAAATTTTTTGTCGCAAGCTGTGCGAACGCACCATTTGCCCAAACTTGAAACCTGCCACAGGGCCAGAGGGAGGCGGGGACAGCAAGGCTGATACCGAAACTATCCCGGTTGCTGATGAGATCGCAACTCTTGCCTATGTGGGCGAGGCAAACGCCAACCGGGAACGCTGGGCATTCGCTTTCAGCGCCAAGAAAAAGTGGGCGGAGAAAGTACGCAACGACGTTGCAGGCATCGTAGCGACGCAGCGTGGGTATCAGAAAATCATTTGCGTTACGGCACAGTTCGCCCGTGCGAAGGATCGCGCTCGTGTCGAAGACGAACTCACCAAGCAACATGGTGTGACTGTCACTATTCTCGACCGGAGTTGGATCGTTGAGCAGATCGTCAATGGCGATCGCCGAGACCTAGCCTTCAACTACCTCGGTGTCGGGCAAGAAGTCGCCGACACGCATCGGCTAGGACCGTCGGACTATTCTCGCTCCCAGCAACTTGAAGATATTGAGAAGGCGCTCGGCAATCCGGAGGCATTCTTCGGGATGGAGATGCAGCGCGTGACGGAGGCTTTGGTAGCAGCCAAGCTATCACGCAATCTCGAGCGTCCAAGAACTGAGACGGATGGGCGGTTTGCTCGCGCAGTTCGGTTTGCCGAACAAGATGGTACTCATCGCCAGAGGCTTGAGGCTAACTACGAATGGATCTGGACCGCTTTTTGGTGGTTCGACGACATCACGTATTTGAACGGAAGTTACGACGCTTTCGAGAAGCTCGTGAGCGACACGGACCACGCCAAGAATCTTGAGCTTCTGTGCAACCTAGCTCAACTACTTTTCAACTCGGTTGTCCATCAGCATCTGACAGTCGATGAGGCCAAGCTGGAAGAGCGCACAACTCGATTGAGCGGCAGATTGAAGTGGGTGGCCGCAGATGATGAACGTCCAAACAATGCATTGGAAGCGCAGACTTCATTACTCGTCATCGAAGTCAACCAGGCATTTCTCAAGAAAGACTCCCAGAAGCTGAGTTCTCTTTGGACGCAGTTCTCTGGCGTGATCAGGCAGGCAAAGGGCCTCGGTGAATTCTCAGTCGATCGCTTGACCAAGCTGATCGAGGTGTTTGGCAGTGCCGCGGGCAGGGACCTTGGCTATGCCAAACTCGTCGACGACGTGGCGGAGTTTGTGTCGGAGCGCACTGGCGAAGCTCAGGGTGCGCTCGTGCTCCTCAAACGCGCTCAACAGCTCGATTTCGAAGACAACTTCGAAATGATCCGGTTGCTGGGCAAGGCTGCGCGGCAACTCACCAAAAAGGAGTATGCCGATTCATTGATCGAAGCACTGCAACTGCTCACGCTTGCTTATCGTAGTGCTGGATTGCTCTGGGCTGCGCGCGCTAGCTGCATTTTTGCGATGGCTTCAATGTTCATCGAAGCGGAAGAGGACAGCGATCTTCCGGCCTCGATCGTGCCTACGATCCTAATGTTAGCGTGGATCGCTGTCGAACTTCGGCACCTTCCGGACGCTCTCGAAGCCATTCGGCTGGTTCAAGGTTGTGCGGCGATGCTCCCGCTCGATGATGCCTCCAAGGAGCGTGTCATGGAGCGGCTCGCCGAGTTCGATCTCATCTTGGCAAGCCAGATTCTGAATTTCACGACACAAGAGCTTCAGCAGCTTGTCTCATTGCCCAATGTTCTTGGTGGACTCGGCCTGCAGCAGAGCCGAAACTCACTGCTCTACGTGCTAGGCCATGAGGCGGTACTCCGCGAGGAGGGGTCGATACCGCATGAAGAGACGCCAGAGAATGTGGCCGATTTGTTCGCTTTGCTGGCTAGCCAGCCGGTCTCCAGCAATCCGCACGGTCCTGTCATATTTAACGAGGGGGACTCACAGTGTCTTGTATCGAGAGTGCAGGGCGTTCGGGTCGCTGTTCACCACTCATGTTCTGACGTCTCGATCCTTGCTGCGGAGGCAGCGATAGGTTCCATAGAAGCGCTTTTCGCGACGGCGATCGATCTGGGCGCAGCGGCGCATACGGAGAACTTCACTATCACGCTGCAAGAAAGTTCACAGGTCAAGGCGCCCGACTTCACGATCGATGCCGAGGAAATGTCTGCCACCATTCGTTGGCCGGCCGGGTTGATACCTGCCACATACGACCGACAGGACGATGTCCAGAAGATGCTGATCGGGCTGGCGGCTACGATCTTTGCCGCCACGTGCTATGTAGAGGATCTGAAGCAGACGGTCGAACATCTCTTTGAGAATGAAGCAGTGCTCGACCGCATTGGGATGGTTGTGGTTGCAGGAAACAGCCGCCAGCGCATATTCAAGAGAGGGCTGTCGAAGCTCGGCGACTGGGTGCAGATGGCAACATCGGTGTTCACGCTTGAGTCGGCACGCCCCACCATTACTCGTCGCGCACTGGATCCAGTAGAAGATGGCGAAGGTTATTCGGCAACAGGTGGCAGTAGCGCACTATTTCAGACGCACGATCATCGTGACCTTGATGTTCGCTCCGTTATTGATGTGCATCTTTGGAATCGAGCTGGTTGGACGGGGGTGGCCTTCGCCCACTGGGGGCCATCGTATCCGCCAGCGATTTCTCTCATTTTTACGGACGAAGATGCCGCCAGGAAGATCTTCACGCGTTGGCGCGAACGCCTGGGGCAGGTCGATAGACGAGACGAGATATTCGTGGCGATAGTGCGTGGAATCTCTGCGGATCATCCGGCTCACTACCGTGTCCTTATTACTTCCAAGCTTCCTTCCAATGATGAGAAGCCCACAGGTAAAACCTTCATGATGACATCGCGAATGCAGACAATGCACGCGGAGTCCGATGTCAATCTGAGTCGTTTCCTCGATATCTATAGCCGGTCACGCGCCTATTTGCTTCTTCCCTCGATCTTGAAGGGCGGAGCCGAGTCGGAGCTTCTTCCAGAGCTCGCGATCCTAAAGCGAGGGCTGAGTGTAAAGAACGCTTCCGAAGTGAACGAGCATGACGCTGAGGCGATGGCACTTGGACTGGAAGAGTACCGCAATCGATTTGGAGGGTTGGGGCGTAGTGCCCCAAGTTAAGAGGCTGTCTGGTTTGGCAATGAGCTTTGCATGGGACGCATTTTGCGTTGCCTGATATCCCGGCCCATCGGGTTGTGTGCGGAGCTGGAGCGTGAGGCTTGCCTGCGTGATCTTTGAACAAGTGGTGGAGAGCTTGTCTGGTTCCACTCGGCGGTTACTGCGAGGCCTGTTAGAGCCAATGGCGCTCTTCATCCACGACGAGCTGCTGCATTGTGTCCAAATCAATTGCCTGGGCCGACCTGCGGCGAATTTCGATCTTTTCAGGTGTCATCTCCGACTGCAATTCGGCTTGCGTACATTCTTCCAGCGCTCGCTGGAACTCCAGTTCATCGGCACGGGCGAAGAGCACATGTTGACGAGCATCGTCGATCAACATCAACCTCACAGGATTGAGGCGCAGCAAATGACGCCAGCGGCGATCCAGGGACACGAAGTAGGGAATGAAGAAGGAGCCGACTTGACTGACCGTGGCGATTTGTTCCATGACACGAAGAAGCGTCATGTCCCAGGCCATACCGCGAATCTCCTTCAGCATTTCGTGGGACCGGCCTATGATGGGGCCGAAGAACGGTGATCCCTGGTTGGAGGTCATGCCGCTCCAGATCAACCGTATTTCAGTGAGCTGGATTGCCCCTAGCTTATGGATGCTAAAACGGAGCAATTCGCGCAGGATCCGCTTTTTGTCCTTTTTGCGCTCCTCGTGCCACAGTCGTGCGAATCGCAGCAATAGAGCCTGCGTTCCCGCACTCTTGGCTTCTTGATGAGTGATCAGCTTACTGGCGTGTAGTTCCACAAGATAGTTTTCGGCTTCAGGCCGTAGCATGACCTTCAGATCTTGACTTGGAACATCGAAAGCTAAGCGGTCGGGAGCATCACGAAAGGCATCCCAATCCACGTGGTCGAGCATGCGGAAAGCGATCAGTGTATTCAAAGGGCGCTTATTGGAAGGATCGTCACGAGCCAGGCGCACGTTTTCGATGAGGAACGGCACTACATCGAATTGCACGCGGCGATTTCGAGCCTTGAGCATGAGGAGCTCGATAACCCTGTCGCGATCAGCCTTCTGGATGTTTTCGCCGGCAATGACTGCACGTATCTTCTCTGCGAAATTCGAGTCGAAGCTGAGTGAAAAGTCGATGAGTACATTCGACCTACCACCCGTGAGGTGCGCTTGGACACTTGTTCCAGCCGACAGGAAGAACGCACGTGGGCCCTCGAAAAATGAGGTCACATAGTCGTTCGAGAACACACTAAGACCGAGGTCTAGGTCGACCGCACCAGGGTTATCGGTGCAGACGACAGTGCGAATGGACGCACACTCGGCGGCGCGGTGTGTTTCGATGGTACTGAGTGCAGCTTCGTCACGGTTAAGGAGGGCTGACAGTAGGGCGTCGGCAATGGGGATATCGGGCATAAGCTGCTCAACTGATGTGCGCGTCGATGGTTTGGTCAAGCGGCTCCACTTTTTCGGTTTCGGCCGGCCACGGCACCTCGAAAAAGTAGCGCTGTCATAGCCCATCACTTTCCTATCGCCATGGGCTTTAGCGCCATGCGAACTTCGGCTTATCCTGTGGCGTGACTTCCGCACCACAAAGCTTCATTGCATGCGCTAGGAGACGCCAGAACTCCTCGTAGTCCTGGTTGTGCATCGCATCGTCCGCCACACTGAAGAAGGGGACCGGACGATTTGCGTCGTGGTGGGTGTTGGCCACGACGATCTCACGGATGTGCATCAGTCTGAAGCGAAGGAAATCCGAGTAGAGTAGCTTGGTCGTTACGTCCATGATTTCCGGGGACAGGTAACTGGCATAGATCTGAAGCGTCGTCGTGATTTCGTCCACCCCTTCCTTCGCTGCTCGCTCCAGCATGCTGAACCATCGGATTTCCTCGAACGAACCGTCCGCGTAGGGTGATGCCGAATTCAGGTCGAGCGATGCGAGGACCTTGCGGCGATCGGGGTCGAGCAGATCCAAAGGTGACTCCGGGGGATCGCATTGCCGACGCCAGATTGAGTCATTGGTGATCGGATGGATCGCGTGCTGAAACTCCCTCAGCAACTGACGAATGCCGATGGCAGCTATGCGTTCCTTGGTCTTCTTCCGGATGGCCTGTTCGCGCTTGTTGCGCGAGGTCACCAGCATCGACGTGATCAAGGCGAGGAAGCCGATCGCCAGAACGACCCAGCCGAATGGCGTGATCTTCGAGAAGCCGGAGGCATCTGGAGACCACTTGGGTGAACCAATGATTGCGGCAACCGCGGCCAGAAACGCCACGATCGGCGGCACGTAATCGAGAATTTTGAAGCGGTAGTTTTTTCGCATGGAGTTACCGGCCCGGCGCGATGTTCGGTTTCGTAGTAGGGCGAGAATAAACAGCCTTAGTCCCCAGGGCGAAGCGGACTTCCCTTGGGAATCCACGGTTCCCAGAGAACATGCCGCCAATCATGTTGGAAGGTGGCCCTGAGCGACGCCATACCTTGAGCGGTCAACAGCAGGTTGTACTTGCAGAGAATCTCATCAAGGGTCCGCAGGGCGGCGTCGATCTCGTTGAACCTGGGCAGACGACGGATCTTGCCTGGCGAATTCCGATGCGCGATGCGTTTGTTCACGAAACGTCGGACGCGTTCGCTACTGTCTTCGATCCGACGCAGATCGGTGCGAATTGCCTGCTGCGACAGGAATGCGCGTCCCGGCCCCACGACATTATCGAACGTGGAATGCCCATATTCGGCACCGGGCACGGGGACGTACATGCGTACATGGGCGGCGCGTTCAATGATGCCTGGATTTTCCAGAATTTCGTAAAGCATCCGCCAGAGCGAATGCGAACTGTTGGATTGATCCGTGAAACTACGGATGCCGATCGACACGGTCGCCACGTAGTTCGAGCACATCCAGCCGAAGAAGTCGCCCGGCAGAAGTACCTTCGGGTTCTGCTTCGCGACTTCCTGCAGGTCCCAGAATATCTCCTGGCTTGCGAGCAGGCTCGTCAGATCGCGACGCATGCCGGGCAACCAGCGCTTCCATCGCAGACGCAGCTTGGGATGGAGTGTGGGGGTCCTTTGAAGCGTGCTAGGTCTTCTGCGGCGAGGTGCGTTCTTCATTGTCGGTGGTGTTGATAAGCTGCCTTGTTGTTCTTACCACCGTAGCTGTCCCACTGCACAGCAGTTACGCGAGCGGGGAACGCATTGACTTCGGGCCAGTTGCGTAGGCCGGGAATAGCGGCGATCAGGTCGATGATGGATGTAAGAGCCTGTTCAAACCCCTTAGACATCGCCTATGCGGCACTAAAGGCCTGTCTCACATGGGCAACGTAGGCCAATGGACGATTCCGGATCGCCCTGGGTCCTCGGATACTGGCGATCGCCATGTAAGCAGCACCTGCCAGCGTCAAGGCGGAACCAGCGTAGGCGGTTGTGTTGCCTAGGTCCGTTGCATAAGCCGTAAATCCAGCGCCAAAGAGTGGCGCAAGTGAACCAAGTATCACTTGTCCGAACGCCCGCTGCATGGATTCTTTGATCTCGGCGATGCGCTGCTCGCAGTCCTGGAGGAATGCTTCGTTGGCTTCGGTGCGATCAGTGGCATCACGAAGTAAGGCCACTCTAGTGCAATGGGCTTCGACGAGTGTGCGGAAGCGTTGCAGGCGAGGGCCGTGCCGTCGTTTGAAACGGAGCAACGTGGCCACATCCACCGGCCCGGTGGGGGCGGGCAATAGGTTGTCGAGGACCACGCCACGAACCTCCTGCCTACGCGCGGGATACTGCCCCATCTGCCCTACACGTGGTTGCAGGTACCGAGCGAAGGCCGCCTGGTTCGTCACTGGAGCTGCATCGACTTCGGGAATTGCTCCGAGGCACGCGGCCAAGTAGGCCATGAACAGGTTTGCTGTCGTGCTTTCCACATCGTACCAATTCCAATCGATCTGCCTCGCAAGTCTTGATGCCACCAAGAACTCCGGTATTGCGCCGAGCTTCTCCGCGTGAATACGGCTCATACGGCCGGTTGGAACGTTGAGCTGAGAGCGTCGCTGCAATCGGTGCTCGACTAATTGGATGAAGCTCTCATCGAATCGTGGAATCTGATGTATATACCGACCGGGAGTGACGGGTTCGACGAGACCTTCCGTGAGAAGCTTCCGCATGAAGCCGCTCATTTGTTCCGGGCGGTCCAGGTAGTCCAGCGGCACGATGGATGAGAGCTTGTCCCAGTAGAGGAGTGACTTGACCGTCCACGCCTCGTTCGGAAGCGCGATGTATGGAAAGAAGAGTGCATTGCTGCGCATGATCCGTGCCCTTGTGCACCGTCGCAACGAAGAGAGACGCCTTCCAACTTTACGCCTCAAAGTATGGTGCCGACATCAAGGCACTTCATAGACATAGTTTTGTCGACCTGGCCAACTTGATACTGTTGCACGGACGCGGTCTTTAGCGCGCTCGAGGCTGTACGGAAACACCTTGGAATAGACAAGATAGTGGCTCCAGCCAAGATCAGGTGGTACCTCGGTCGCCAACAGGTTGAGTGTGTCGGGATACTCGTCATCGTCATCGACGGTAAAGGTCGGTCCGTCAGGGAAGAGTCGCGACCTAGCCAGCTCACTGATTTGTATAGCATGCGGTCGTGTTGTCTCTATCACTACGATCCCATACGTTGACAAGGCCAGCTCGATATCCAGCAGGCGAATGTCTATGAGTAGATGCACTTTCATGTCCGAGCCTCTCTGATCAGTTCACGATGAAGCTTGCAAATGTAACGCCTGCATCTTGCTTGCGAACCGCGGGTAGTACTCAAGAGGCATGATCAATGCCATACCGATGCAGTAGTTCCTGCTGAATCTGTAGCGCGGTGAGCTTCTTCTTACCGGAGTCCGTTTTCACATAGACTTCCTGGCTCCCGGTTGCGAACAGGAGCGATTGACGAATGGACGGAATTCGGATCTCCACAAGATAGAGACCGCGTATCGCTTGGACGCCATCACTTATCGGATGAAGTTCGATGCGATATCGCGTGGGGGCAAGTGAGGGCGTAATCTGATGCAGTTTCTCGGTGACGACGCGCCGCAGCTCGTCGCATTCCCGATCGGTGAGGTTGACTCCGGTGATGGCCCGGTCCTCGTCGCGAACGCCCCAGTAGATGGCACCTTCCTGGGGTGTTCCAGCGTTGAGGAAAGCGACCACATATTGATCGACCACACCCTTAATGGCGGCAAGCGGATTTTCACCCTTGACTTCCTTCAGTTCGCACGCGCGGGTTTCCTGCTCTGGGAAGACGTGACCCTTGATCCATTTGGGGCGTTTGCGTATCGGTAAGTGAGGCCGTTGGAGTTCTAGAAGATAGTTGTAGTAGGCGAGAGACGATGTCTCCGCCGAGGCGCGCTCCAACATGGTCATGGGGTGATCGGGAAACGCCACGCGATTGTTGGTCAAGACAATGACCTGCGTTGTTTCGGCGAGTGATTCAAGAAGTGCCCTCGGAAAGTCGAGCATGTCGTGGGACATCGTTTCAAAGAACTCTTCCACGATGAGCGGCGGGTTCTGCTTCGAGGTGCGCCGAACAACGAACTCGTCGAGCAACATGCCGAGCGACTGTTGTCCGCCGGAGGCGCGGGCATCTCGGAACATGCCGTTCGCGCGTATATCGAGCCACGATTGACTCTGCCTCAAGCTGTCAGGGAGCAGCGACTCGACGCGATGGGGAACCAGCGGCAAGGGCTGCCATCTTCCCGGATCTCGGCGAAGCAGAAGCCGGGGGGCATCGGGATTCGAGAGCATTGCGCGCAGGCGCTCGCCCAACGGTGCAGCGGGGTTGCCGTCGTCGCTGGTGGCAACATGCTGTTCGACATGGGGGTGGCCTTCGCGATCTAGGGACACCGTCAACATGAGATCTTCGGCGACGCCCTCTTCATGGAGGGACACGTTTACCGTCGAAGGCCCAGTGCCTGCGGCATTTATGCGAACCGCCGATTTTCCGATTAAGGCGGCGACCACCGCACCCACAAGTTGTGTCTTGCCGGCACCGTTGTCGCCGCAGATGACGTTCATGCCTTCCTTGAAGGTCATGTCGAACTGGTCGAACGATCCAAAATTTCTAAGAGAGAGCTTGCCAAAGAACATGATCCGAGAGCTCCTATAACCCGTGCCGTGTCCCGCGGAACATGCGGATGCAGATGGCCAGTTCATCAGTCGTCAGCAACCTGGATTGGTTTTTATCCGTGGCGCTCATGCGTCGTCGCTCCCGTATGTCCAATTGATGCCCGGAGTATGGAAAGGCGAGGGGGCGATACGACAGCCCCCGACTGCTGCCCGGCTTGAGGGTTGCTTACGGGATCAGTTCACCGTTTCCGTCGGCCAATCCTCGGGAACCAACGCAGGCGGCTTGGTCCACGGCTGTTCCACCAACGCGTCCTGGAACCACTGCTCACGCAGGTTCGCATGCTCGGTGACGATCAACTGGAAGCCGGGGACGTCCTCTTGGGTGAACTTCAGCAACAACTCGAACAACCGGCGCACCGCATCGAGGTCGGCGTCGGCTTCAGTGTTCTGCACCGAGCCATCGGCGTTCTTATAGAGCTGCTCGGACGGGAAGTAGACCTGGGTCGGCTGATCGATCAGCAGGAACCGCGGAATCGGGCGATTGTTTTGGGCTGCGAACAGATGCAGAGCGAGTAGTGCCGACAGGTGGTAGGCCAAGTGGTTTTCACCGCCACCGGTCCGGCCCATCGGGACTGGACGCTCGGGTCGATCGAAGATGATCGTCATTTGCGGCAGATTAAGCCGCGCAGGGTAGGGGCCGAATTCAGCGTTGAACTTCTGGATGTAGCGCGACACCTGTGCGGATATGTTGTTGAGGATCGAAGTCAGGCGTTCGTTGCTGTCGTCGGCGCCGATTTGGTCCTCAAGCTGCTTCACCTTGTTGCTGAGGCGGCGATTTTCCGCTTCCAGCTTGGCAAGATCCTCGTTCGGGAGGAGGGTTTCCAGGAACAGGCTGATGCGGCCGACCACGCGCGCGGCAGCGTTGTTGCGGCTGCCCATCTGGGCGATGACCTCGTTGGCCGAGATCGCCGCAGACAGTTCCGCTTCCTTCTGCTTGATGTTGCCCGCGATCTCGTCCGCTTTGCCGGTCAGTTCGGTCAGATAGGCTTCGAGTTTCGGGCGCTGGCCAGTGGCGATGCGCAATTCCTTGTCGAGCGATGCCAGCTCGTTGAGCAGGACGACGGCGACCGGGGATTCCAGCGCCAGGTTCCGTTCGCTGAATGGCCACTGCCATTCGCCGCTGTCAGAATTCTTCGGCAGCGCCTTGATCGAGGCCAGTCGGTCCATCTGTTCGGCGGCCTCGCTTTCGTAGCCGCCCGCCCGTTTGGCGAACTGTCGTGCTGCGTCGATCCTGGTCTGGGTGTCGCGGCGATCTTGTCGCAGCTGGCTCAGTTCTTCTTCCAGAAGCGAAATCCGACTACCGTCGTCGTCGGCTACCGTTTCGGGTTTCCACGATAGCGTTGACCTCAACGCGTCAATGACGCCGTCGGCACCCGGGTTCCCGTCGGTGTGGCCGATGACACCGACCGTCCGGGCTTCCGAGTAGAGGCCGATAGCCTGCTCGTGCGACGTATCGACGGTATCGCGTGCCTGTTCCAGCTTCTTGTTGCTGATCCTCAGGTCCCGTTGCGCCGTGCGTAGCCTGGATTCCAATTCATAGCGGTCGTGGGAGGACACGCCGAGCAGAATCGGCAGCGTGTCGCGGATCGCTTGTGGCTGGAACGGCTCGTTCTGGCGGTAGAAAAGCTGGTCTTTGTTGGCGACCAGCCCCTGCTTCTGGAACAGGTAATAGAACGTGTGCTTGACGTTCGCATCATAGCTGTCGCGACTGTGTTCGAGCGCGACCTCGGTACGGTTCTCGGGAATACCAAGCAAGCGCGACAGCAGTTCGCTGATGCTGTCGTCGTCGGTGTTGACCGCCAAGTCCTTGAGCTCGGGAATCTGCAATTGAGCACCCCTTCGCAGCATTGCCATGCTGCAACTGGCACCGCCGCCAGGTGGCGTCGGCTTGGCGACCAGCACCTGCTCCTTCTCGAACTGGTAGATCACAGCGAACCAGGCCACCTTGTCGCGGATGACGCCTTCGGGGACGTTGAACGTGGAGCGCCCCATGCAGTATTCGATGATGTCGGAGAGCGCGGACTTGCCGGTGGAGGAGCGACCGGTGATGACGTTGAGCCCGTCCACCTTGAACCGAAGGTCCCGGCGCTGGCCGTCATGGCTGTAGATGTGGATGGAGCTGATCTTCATGGACGAATTCCGAAAGTCGTATAAACGGTCGCCTGGTCGGCGATGCGTGCGAATTCTTTTCCGACGATGCGTGCCACTTTCTGGCAGGCGACAGTCTCGTCGGTTCCGTCGACTGCCTTGCGCACCTTCTTGGGCACGGTCTGGATGCGACCATCGTCCGCGACGGCGATGCAGCCTCTTTCCATCAGCAGACCGAACCCCTCGAAGGCATAGGGCAGCATCTGCGTGACCCTGTCGGCGAAGCCCACCATGACTTGCTGGTTCTTCTCCGTGGTCTTGAGCAGATAACTGCGTGGACTGCTGGCGATCACCTCACGTGAATCCTTGTGCAGGCACAGGGGCAGCACCAGCAGCGACAGCGAGAAGGGCATGCCGCGGGCGTCTTCTTCCTCGTAGCCATGCAGGGCACGGAACAGGATCAAGCCGCAGAAGGCAGGGTTGAACAAGTTCCGAATCTCGAAGGGGCGCCGATCCCATCGTTTCATGGGGCCACCCCCAGCACTTTGCCGAGACGGTCGAGGAATCTCGGGTGCCAGTAGACCCTAGGTTCGGGCGCGGCATCCGCCAGGATGTGAAAGCTGCCGCGAAGGACGTAGGGTTCCGTGACCCGTGCGCGGATGCGCAGGGATTCGATCTTCCCGGTCTCGAACTCTGCCCAGTTGTAGAGGGTCGCACCAGCTTCGCGAAGCGCGTCCTCGGCGCTGTCTTCCCTCACTTTCTCGAAGGCGACATCCTTGTAGCGGTTCCACTCGTCGGCCAGGCGATCTTCATATTCTTCAACTTCGCCCGACACCAGCAGGTTCTCGCGTGCCCAGGCCGACCGCTGCTCGAACGCCCGGTAGTAGTCCAGGATCGCGCTCCTGATCCGGCTGGAGGAAATGCCGATCTCCCGCAATTGCGCCACGAACAGGCGCGTATCGGCTTCAGTGTCGATCTCGCCGGCGGGCACCTTTCCGCGGAAGGTAATGGGGAGGTTGTCCACCTTGTATTCCTCAGCGAAGTTGGACAGCTTGTCCGAGACTTCGTAACCGAAGATTCCTTCCGTCCTGGCGCCCGTCAACTGCTTGATCACGGCGTCAGTCCACCAGCCTTCCAGCCGTTCGAAGACAAACTCGCGGTGCTCGCGGCGGATGCTCCGCATGTGTTTGTCCCTGATGGTTGCCGGGATGTCACCGATACGTGGGCTGCCGTCGAGGATCAGGATGCGTTCGAGAAAATCCTGCTTCTCGGTGTCACTCAGTTCGTTGAACGCCGTGGCGATCGGAGCGATGAGTTTCGATGTCGACTTGGTGAGTGCGGCATCGGCCAACTCGGTCAGCATGGCCGCCTCGCCGGAGGCGACAGGCTGGTCGGAAAGAAGGCGAGCAAGAAACGAGTCGGCCGATACCGTGCCGGTGGTGAACAGGAAAAACCGCAGGTTCGATGCGGCACGGCCATCGCGTTTGTATCGCGCCAGCCAAATGTTGACGGACTTCCAGAAATCGGTCGACAGGTCGGTCAACCTGTCGCCGACCGCCTTGTGCTTGAGCGAGGCCAGGGATTTGCCGCCGTCGCCGTCGATGAAATCGAGGTCGTCGTCCTTTTCCAGGAAGACGGCAGTGTCCTCAGGCAACTGCAGCAGATGCAACAGCGCGAGTCGCGCCTGGTAGATGTATCCCAGACCCTGCTCGCCGGCTGAAAACTTATCGGTGGATGCCTCGGCCATGCCCAAGTCCTTATGTCCGCTTCTTGTGGGCGGGTTCGGCGGCATAGCAGGGGAGGGCGCAGCCTTGCGCCATGGCGTACTTTGCTTCGACTCCCCTGTGACTACGGCCGCAAACCAGGTACCCAACGCCTGCCAGTCGCCAGCCATGGTAGCAAACTAGCCAGGTTGGCTTTGATATGCATTTTCGGCAACGTTCGCCCCATTATTTTCGCCTGTGACCGAAGTATGGAAAGCGAGAGGCAGGAGCGATACGGCAGGAACCCGACAACACCCAGACAGGGGTTTGGCTGAGCTACGGTCGGCGTTCATCCGCCGCATCCTGTTCGACCTTCTTGCAGATAAGATCGGTAGGCGTACTCGATCAGGTCGCGTACCAGTTCGAGCAAGCCGCTCCACGGCAGGCCATCGAATGGATCACCGTGCGCAAGCGAGTTACGAACATCGGCGAGAGTTGATTGCGAGGCATTCCTGCTGTCCGATTCGCCACGTGTCGCCCGATCACTGCGCAGCGCAGGGATGATGGACCCGCCGTAGCGTTGCGTGAAGGGAAGCTGGGTATCCGTGAGGCCATCGTTGTCCACCAGGTATTCAAGCAGGTCGTGCAACATGGGGGGCGGCCTGCGCTTGTTACCTGCCTGCGCCGGTCGTTGGTGGAAGAACTCGCCATATCGGTCTGTTAACGCCAGTTCGAGCGCGGTTAGCGCGACCAGTTCGCCAGCTTTCACCAAGTCCGCATCCAGCCACGCCAACGCGTAGAGTCGCTGGGCACGGCGGAACTTGTCGCCGACGATGCGCGGTATGGCAGGGTGCAGTCCACGGTCTGCGATGAACGTCCGCCATTCCTGGAAGTGGTGGAAGGCGAGCAGGGCGGCCGGATTCCCCGGTTGAGGCCACGGCATGGCGAAAGGCACGTCGCTGCGATCGATGTTGAATGATGCGAAGTCGGGGAGGGCCGTTGTATCCATAACCGCTTTGTCCAACTGCAAAGATCATCAATGCGATAGCGTTCCGGCGTGCCGCCGTCGGGCTCGCGGGCTGCGCCCCGCGCCTCGTGCCGAGTCGCGGCCATCCGGCTTTGATCCCTGACGCCTCCGGCCCTTGGTGGGCCTGCGCGCTCCGCTTGCCGGCGTTGTGGCGTAGTGGTGGCGGTCTTGCTGTTCCCTTCACCGTATCACGGCGTTCTCGCCGTCAAGGGCTGCGCGTGCTTGCACGCTTGCGGCCGTAGCCGTCTTCGACCCCTGACTGCTTGCGCTGCGCCGTGAGGCACCGGTTCCGGGCAATGCCGCCCGAGCAACCGGAGCACGATCATGTCGCACATTTCCTTCCCCTCGGATGTCTCACTGCTGGTACGTGACGCACGCGGTCGCTATCAGCCGGCGACGGCCGAGCAGATCCTGGCGGCGGCGCGCCAGGTCGTCGATCAGAAGATGCAGCGCGGTGCGAACTTTGGTTCGCCGGCTGACGTGAAGGCGTATCTGCGCGCCAAGCTCGCGGGCCTGGATCACGAAGTGTTCGCAGTGTTGTTCCTCGACAATCGCCATCGGTTGATCGAGTACGTGGAGATGTTCCGCGGCACGCTCGATGGTGCCCCGGTGCACCCACGCGAGGTGGTCAAGGAAGCGCTGCGGCTCAATGCGGCGGCAGTGATCTTCGCGCACCCGCATCCCAGCGGGCACCCCGAGCCGAGCCAGGCGGACAAGGCGATTACGCTCCGGCTCAGGGAGGCGCTGGCGTTGATCGAGGTGCGTACGCTGGATCACATCGTCGTCGGTGGCAACGACACGGTGTCGTTGGCCGAACGCGGGCTGCTGTAATCCGAGGGGGCTTCGGCCCCCTTTTTTGCGGTGTCCGCTGTCGATCGACGATTCACCTTTCTGTTCACAGCGCGTGGTGCGTCGCCCGAGCGAAGCCGGGCCGCGCTGTCGTGCTGCGCATCGAGCCGCCGATGGCGTGTCGTCCTTACGGCGCCCATCGCTGACGCCTCCGGCCCGGCTCTTTGATCCGGGCCTGCGCGCTTCGCTTGCGTGGGGTCGGCGCCCACTGCGGTCGTTGCCGTGTGATCCGCCTTTCCTGACTTCATCCCCTTGTTCGCGACTGTAGCCCGCGGCCGTGCGCCGTCAAGGCGCGCCGGGCCGTGTCCTCGGCTGCGCCTGCGGGCCGCACCCACCCGGCGCTTTCCTCCTTGACGGCACCCGATCGTGCGCTCCTGACCGTCGCGGGCGATGAACTCAGGAAAGACGGTGGCAACGAGGCCGGCCCAGGTCTCCACGCCGACCCCACCGGAAGTCCAAAGCGGGCTCCGAATCTAGGAATCCGGTGGGGTTCAACAGCCAACCCTTGTCAGGAGAAAAACCATGCAACTTGCATCCCGTTTCGCATCCCATTCCCCGGTGCTGCGCTCGGAATACCCCTTGTCGGATGACCAAATCCGCGCCGTGGCCCCGTCCATCTACGCGGACGCCCCGCACCAAAGCCGCTCGCAGCGGTACGCCTACATCCCCACCGCCGCCGTGCTGGCCGAGCTGCGCAAGGAAGGGTTCCAGCCCTTCATGGTCACGCAGACCCGCGTGCGGGCCGACGACCGCCGCGATTTCACCAAGCACATGCTGCGGCTGCGCCACGCCAGCCAGATTAACGGCCGCGAAGCCAACGAAATCATCCTGCTGAATTCGCACGACGGCACCAGCAGCTATCAGCTACTGGCAGGCATGTTCCGTTTCGTCTGCAAGAACGGCCTCGTGTGCGGCGACACCGTGGCGGACGTGCGCGTGCGTCATCAGGGCGACGTGGCCGGACAGGTCATCGAGGGGGCTTACGAAGTGCTGCACGGCTTCGACCGCGCGCAGCAATCCCGCAATGCCATGCAGGCCATCAGGCTGGACAGCGGCGAGGCCGAAGTGTTCGCTCGCGCTGCGCTGGCCCTCAAGTACGACGACCCCGCCAAACCCGCGCCGATCACCGAAAGCCAAGTGCTGGCCCCGCGCCGCTTCGACGACAACCGGCCCGATCTGTGGAGCGTGTTCAACCGCACGCAGGAAAACCTGACGCAGGGCGGCTTGCTCGGCCGCAGTGCCAACGGCCACCGCCAGCGCACACGACCCGTGCAGGGCATCGACCAGAGCGTGCGCCTCAACCGCGCGCTGTGGCTGCTCGCCGAAGGCATGCGCCAATTGAAAGCCTGAATCCCCACGCGGAGGGCCGCGTGGCCCTCCGCCTTCGCTGTTGCTTCTCACTCGATAGGAGTCCGTATCATGAACGCCAAGACCCAAACCGAAACCCGCGTCCTGGAAGCGGCTGCCCCGGCGCAAAACCTGATTCTCGTCCCGCTGTCACAGCTTCGCTCGTCCAAGCGCAACGTTCGCAAGACGGCGGGTGCCTCCGTCGCCGCACTCGCCGCCAGCATTTTGCGCGTGGGCCTGCTACAAAACCTCACCGTGATTCTTGCCGCCGATGACGAGCATTACGACGTGGTGGCCGGTGGCCGTCGACTGGCCGCGCTGAAACTGCTGGCGAAGAAACGGCGCATCGCTGCCGATTACGAGGTGCCGTGCCTGCTGGTGGCCGATGCGTCGGCCCGTACCGTGAGCTTGACCGAGAACGTGCAGCGCGAAGCCATGCACCCGGCGGATCAGTTCGAGGCATTCGCCGCACTGGTGGCCGAGGGCCGACCCATCGAGGACGTTGCCGCCGACTTCGGCGTGACCCCGCTGGTGGTGCAGCGTCGCCTCAAACTCGCCAACGTGTCGCCGCGCCTGATGGCGGACTACCGGAACGATGCGGTGACGCTGGATCAGTTGATGGCGCTGGCGATCACCGACGACCATGCCGCGCAGGAAGCGGCGTTCTATGAGGCACCGGAATGGCAGCGCAGCCCGGCTGCGCTGCGCGAGCGCCTGACCGCGCGCGAGATCGACGCGCAGCATCCGCTGGTGCACTTTGTCGGCTTGGAAGCCTACACGGCGGCGGGTGGCGGTGTTCGCCGAGACTTGTTCGCGGAGAACGACAGCGGCGTCTATCTGGACGACGCCGCGCTGCTGGAACGGCTAGTGCGTGACAAGCTGGTCGCGCTGGCAGAGGAAGTCCGCGCCGAGGGTTGGGCGTGGGTCGAAGCCGTGCCGCACTTGAACCACGCCGAAAGGCAGGCATTCCATGCCGCACCACGCCGGCGGCGCGAGCCGACCGCCCGCGAAGCGCGCCACCTCACCTCGCTGCAAACGCGCATCGACAAGATCGACACGGCGCTGGAAGATGCTTACGAGGCGGAGGACGAAGACAAGGCCGACGCACTGCACCAGCGGCGCGAACAGGTCACCGGCGAATGGCAGACCGCACAGGATGCCCTGCAGGACTACGCGCCGGAGGCGCGTGGCGTGGCCGGTGCCATCATCACCATCGACCACGAGGGCGACGTGGTGGTGCATCGTGGCCTTCTGCGCGAGGCCGAGGCCAAGGCGCTGCACACGCTGGAACGGTTACGCCACAGTCTGGCCGGCGCCGAGGACGCTACCGACGACGAAGCCGAAAACCCGGAGCCGCCGCAGGCCACCAGCCTGTCCGACCGGCTGGCGCAGCGTCTGAGTGCGCACCGCACGGCTGCGCTGCAAGTCGAAGTCGCCCGGCACCCACAGGTAGCGCTGGCCGCGCTAGTGCATGGGATGGTGCAGGCCGTCCTGCAGGACGGCCACTACGGCGACGGCCTGCCGCTCGGCGTACGCCTGAGCGTGCAGGATAGGCTCGAAAACTCCGCTCTGGACTGGCCGGAATCGTCTGCCGCCGTGGCACTGCGCGAGTTGCAGCAGGCATACGGCGAGAAGCTACCGGAGGACACCGCCGACCTGTTCGCCGTACTGCTGGCGAAGCCGCAGGACGAGCTGGTGCGGCTACTGGCCGTGTGCGTGGCGGCTACGGTGGACGTGGTGACACCCCATGCTGCGCAGCCCCAGCCCGGCGCGGAACTGGCGCAGGCCGTCGGGCTGAACATGGCCGCATGGTGGAAGCCGACCGCGGAAGGCTATTTCCGCCACGTCTCCAAGGCCGTGATTCTGGAAGCCGTGGGGCAGTTTGCACCTGAGCATGTCATGCGGCTGTCCAAGCTCAAGAAGGCCGACATTGCCAACGAGGCCGAACGGCTGGCCGAGGGCACCGGCTGGATGCCGGTTGTGTTCCAGGCCGGACACGACACGGAGCCACAGGAAGGCGCGCAGGAAACGGTGAGCGAAGCGGATGCGCCGGAAGATGCGGCCGACGAGGGGGCGGCCCACGCGCTGGCCGCGTGAGATAGCCGCAGGGCTCCGGCGCAGTGCGTCGGGGCTTCTTCTCAAAACCGGGCGCGGCAGGTCTGCCGCGCCCGGTTTCAACGTCCAGAGAAAAAATCGCCCCGTCGCCGCCATCGACCAGGCGGCGACGGGGTAGGGTACACGTGCCTTGTGCGTGGTACGGCAATTGGTTGTCCGCTTAGGCGGGAAGGTTTTGATGGCACCCCGCCGCAATGGGCGGGGCGCGTGGGGCTACGCCCCGACTTGCTGCGGCAGGTTGTGCAAAGGCGTGCCGTCTTCGACGCTGACGATTCGTTGTCCACACGTCACGAAGAACGGATCACCGACACGCCGTCCGGCCCTGCTATGGAGCTTCCACACCACGCCTCAAGCACATCGCCGCAGGCTGCGGCAGGGGCGTTCTCGCTCGTCGTTGGGGTATTGACCTTGTCCGCGTCAGGGAACAAACCGGTGAAGCCGTCCCGCTGCGATGGCGAGTTGGCCACGGCTCCTTTCGGGAGAGATGGGCCCATGCGTCCTTTGGCTGTTGTGCATCCTGGCGGGGCACGGCTGCGCCTCGGGCTTCATGGCCGCAACCGTCTGGCGCAAACAATTTCCCCTCCGCTATGCGGATTCCTCGCGCAGCAAATTCTTTGCGCCTCCCGGTCCTCCACTGCGTTCCGGCCGCAAGCGGTGCAGCCAGCCCGACCCCCGCCGATCGGATCACAACAAGGACGCGATGGGCGCGACCTTGGTTAACCCGAAAGGAGAAAACATCATGGCCAACATCGGCACCTTCACCGCTCAGAACGACGGCTTCGCCGGCACGGTTCGCACCCTGACGCTCAACGTCAAGGTCAAGTTCGTCCCCAACGACAAGGGCAGCGAAAACGCCCCCGACTTCCGCATCCAGGCGGCCGGCGGCTACGACATCGGCGCGGCGTGGAAGAAAGTCAGCCAGGCCGAGCGACCGTACCTGTCCGTGACCCTCGACGACCCTTCGTTCCCGGCGACGATCTACGCTCGCCTGATCGAGGAAGAAGACGGCACGCACAACCTGATCTGGTCGCGCAGCAAGCCGGCAGCCTGACGGCCGCCCACCGCGCCCCGCCCCTTGCGGCGGGGCGCCTTCGTTCTAGGAGCCGGAAGCCGCCAGGCGGCCTTCCGTCTCCGTCATCAAGTCAGCCGAGCTGCATCCGAGTGCACGGGCAATCTTGAGGATGAGCACCAGTGTCGGCATGTGCTCACCACGCTCGATCTTGCCCAGATGCGAGCGTTCGATGCCTGCCTGATTGGCGAGATCTTCCTGAGCGATGCCGCGCTCCGTGCGCCGTGCGCGCACGACCGCCCCGAACGCCTTGGCCGGCTCCGCCTCGAATGTCGTGGCACCGGCCGGGCGGCCGCGCTGGATGGAACGCTTCTGCATGGGCAGAAGCGTCGATTGGCACGCCAATTAAAACCACGTTAAAGATAACTCAATAACGAATTTTGGGCTTACCATGTCAGCCGCTTTGGTCTCGGCGTGCCCAGCCGGATCGACGCTTTTGTGGGTTCGAGGATTTTCGCGAATGCGCATCGGTGGCTTTGCTGACTTCCACAAATCCGCATCGGTACTTGTGTGCTTCGACGGATGTGCAGACATGCGCATTCGTGCTTCTGCACGAATGCGCGGAACCGGATCGGCGGATACCCGCATCCTTCCAAAAGCGCATGTACGCCTTGGTAGTTGGGTGCGGTTTTGCACCGGCGTCGGCACAAAGGAAAGCGGTACTCCGGTGGGGCGATCCTTGCTGGAATAGCGACGATGAATCCCTTCATCACCGACGACGAACGTACCCAGCTGTTGGCCAACGGCCAGGCCCGCGCCACCGCGCAGGACTTCGATCCGCTGCCGGTGGTCAAGCTGTTTACTCCGGACGCACACGCGACCTGGCTGCTGGCTGCGCTCGATCCCGCCGATGGCGATACGGCCTGGGGTCTGTGCGACTTGGGTATCGGCATGCCCGAGCTAGGCACGATCCGGCTGTCGGAGCTCGCGGCCATCGTCGGCCCGTTGAATCGGCCGGTTCTGCGCGATCAGCATTTCCAGCCCACGCGTACGCTGTCGGGATACACACGGCTGGCCCAACTCAACGGGTCGATCCTCGACTGACCGCCCTCGGTGCGCGATCCAATCCCCGCCAAACCGGGCGTATTGTGTCTATTTCGGTCTGGCTACAGATCGAGTCCGCATCAATCGGCACTCTGTACGCCGTCCCGTACCACTCGGACGCAATCAGTCGTTATCGCATTGCCGATGTTATGCACTGTGTCCGATGCGGTACGCGAAAAATGACGCGCACCGCCGTCGCACCCGCACGAGCCACGCAATACGTCGGAGTCAAACGGTCTTGATCTTCCCAACGCCTCACCGATCGCTATGACGTTTTGACGATCGCGCGCCGGTTCGTGGACGCCCATTGCGACGCCCTGCGTTGCCACAGGAGTCCGCGCCATGACCGATTCCCGCCACGATCCCTGGCGTCCCAGCGCCGCTTACCTCTACGTGTTGCATCTGGACGGCCCCGCGCTCGCCTGGGAATACCTTCGCCGCCATCCCGACTACTACCGCGACTGGCGGCGCCACCATCGCCGACCGACTGGTGCCGTAGCGCAACGCTGGGGTTTGCGCGGGCTTGAAATCCCAGGCTTGGATGCGCGCGACGTGCATCCGGTCTGGTGTCCCGAGCCGGCCGGTGTCGTGCAGCTCCACCCCGACTTGGCGCCGGCGCCCGACACGGCGTCGTTCGATCTCTGGCGCATCGCTGGCCACAAACACCTGTTCCATGACGGCAAGCACCTGGCGCTGACCATCTGGGTGCCGGGCCGCTGGCGGCGCTTCGCACTCGCCCCGGCGCTGGCGCACGGCATGCCTTATGTGCGTGCCGTCCACCCTGATGATCCCGGGATGTCATTGCCTGCGGATGAGCGCGCGCCGTGGGCCTTGTGCGTGGCGCGGCCAAGCCGCACCGCATTGCTGGAGGCGCACACCTTGCAGGCGCTGGACGGCACGCTGGCGGGTGCCAGGTTACGCGAAGTGGCCGAGGCGTTGTATGGGCCGGCGACCGTCGCGGCCGACTGGCATGCCGACAGCGCGTTGCGCGCCCGCGTGCGCCGGCTGGCGCAGCGCGGCACCGTGCTGATGCGTGGCGGCTACCGCCGCCTACTCCACGATACATCCGCTGCACAGGGACGTTTGCATGTCCCCACAAAACGTCCCTGAGCAAGCGCCCCATCTTTCCTGAGACTGCCTCCATCCGGCGGCGATAGCGCCGCCGGCGCTCTCAACCGATGGAGGCTCACCCCATGCGACCCGTTCCTGTGCGGCCCTATGCCGCCCACACCACTGCACCACAACCCGCCGCAGCCGGCCAACCGGCGCGCTACCTGACCAATGATGAAGCCGCCGGATACCTGCGGCTGTCGCCGCGCACGTTGGAGAAACAGCGCGTGATTGGCGACGGGCCGCGCTTTCGCAAGTTTGGCCGGCGCGTCATGTACGCCGTCGTCGACCTCGATGCCTGGGCCGATGCGCGCAGCTTCGAGGCCACGTCCGACCCCGAGTACGCCGAGCGGCACTCGGCCGACAGCCGTGCGCGCTGACGGGCGGTGTGTGGGCGGCCATCGTCATGTCCCGACCGGCACGCGAACAGCTCACGCTGTTCCGCGCGTTGCCGGGCGACATGGCCCCGCGCGACAGCCAGGACCTGATGGCGTTTCCGTTCTTCTCGCTGGCGAAGTCGCGGCGCACCGCGCCGATCGACTTCCGTGGCGGCGGCGTGACTATCCGCGTGGAAGGGACGGCGGAGCACGGCATCGCCACCATCTGGGATGCGGACATCCTGATCTGGGCCGCGAGCCAGATAGTCGAAGCCCGCGACGCGGGTATCCCGACCTCGCGGCTGATGCAGGCCACGCCTTACGAGATCCTGCGCTTCGTCGGGCGCGGTACGTCGCTGCGCGATTACCAACGCCTCAAGGCCGCGCTGGATCGCCTGCAATCGACGACCGTGGCCACGTCGATCCGCGAGACCACCAGACGGCGCTTGCACCGCTTCTCGTGGATCAACGAGTGGAAGGAGCGGGCCGATGCGCGCGGCACGCCACTGGGCATCGAGATGATCCTGCCGGATTGGTTCTATGCCGGCGTGCTCGACGCCGCCCTGGTATTGACCATCGACCCGGCGTACTTCCGGCTCACCGGTGGCATCGAACGCTGGCTGTATCGCCTCGTACGCAAACACGGTGGGCGCCAGGCCGGCGGCTGGCAGTTCGACTTCGCGTACCTGTATCGCAAGTCCGGCAGCATGGCCCGGTTCTACGACTTCGCCACCGACCTGCGTGCGCTGGTGGCGAAACAGTCCTTGCCCGGCTACGTGCTCGGCATCGAGTGGACGCCCGACCGCAAAGCGGAGCTGCTGACCTTCCGGCCCGTGCCGTACGCGGCACGGGGATAACTCGGGAACAAGCGGTGAATGGCCTCGTGCTATCAGGCAACCGAAGACTCGTGCTATCGGGCAACACATCCTCGTGCTATCAGGCAACAGAATCGGCCGAAAACCCAATCACCACGCGGGTTTCCGCGGCCTCTAACTTACCTAACCTAAAAACACTAACAGGTAGTAGCGCCACGCCGTTGCAGTGGACAACTGCCGAAACCCAAAAGCAACAGCGACACCAACCACTCCAACCATCGCGTTTTCCAAGTCGATCAACGGGCCGTTTTCCGTCGTGGAGAACCGTCCCATGATCGTCGCTCTGCTCAACCAGAAAGGCGGCGTCGGCAAGACCACGCTTGCCACACACATCGCCGGCGAACTGGCGTTGCGCGGCAAGCAGGTCATCCTGCTCGATACCGATCCGCAGGGCTCGGCACTGGACTGGACACAGCGTCGAAGCCAGCAGGGGCTCCCACGGCTGTTCAGCGCCGTGGGCCTCGCACGCGAGACGCTGCACCAGGAAGCACCGGAGTTGGCACGCCGTAGCGATTACATCGTCATCGACGGGCCGCCGCGCATCGCCGCGCTGGCGCGCTCGGCGCTGCTGGCAGCCGATTGTGTGCTGGTGCCGGTGCAACCCAGTCCCTACGACCTGTGGGCGAGTGCCGAGATGGTGGCGCTGATCCGCGAGGCACAGGTGTTCCGGCCGGTGCTGCGTGCGGCCTTCGTTATCAACCGGCGCGTCAGCACCACTGTCATCGGCCGCGAGGCACGCAGTGCGCTTGCAGAACAACCGCTGCCATCGCTGCAATCGGAAATCCGTCAGCGCATCGTCTTCGCCGACAGCGTGGCGGCCGGTCAGCTTGCGCGTGAGCTGGCGCCCGACAGCACCGCTGCACGCGAAATCACGGCGCTGACCGATGAGCTGTTGCGGTGGTCGTCATGAGCCATGCACGCGGCAAGCGTATCGCCATCGGCGCACGCCCGCCGACGAATCCGCACGCCGAGGCGTGGATTCGTCAGGGCGACGGCGTCGACCTTCAGAAAGGCGACCTCTACACCGCACGTCTGACGCTCGATATCACGCCTGCGCTGCGTGCGCGCATCAAGGTCTCGGCGTTCACGCAGGGCGTGACGGTGGCCGAGCTGCTGCGCGCGTTGCTGGAGCGCGAGTTCCCGGAGCACACCCCATGAATGCGTCTTCTCAAGTGGCAGCGATCGCGCCGCCGCCCTTCGCAGCGCTCATCGATCACGAGCTGTTGACTCGGGTCTCGCTCGCTTACGTCGCGCATCGTTTCAACCTCTATCTGCGCTTCGGTGAACCGGCGTATCACGTGCAACGTGATCGTTGGCGGCGCGTGGCGGCGTTCTGGCCAGCATCGATTTTCTGTCGCATCCGCTGGGAGGCCAACGACTACGGCACGGTGCGCTGGCAGCTCATGGTGATGCAGGCATGTACGTCGATGGATGCCGCGCAGCGCATCCCCGGTGTGTGGCCGGGCGCATGCCTGCTGCTGCACGCCGAAGGCGAACGCATGGTTCGCCTCGTGCTGCCGCTCATCGACGCCATCGAGGCATTGGGCATCGCGCCGGTCGACGTATCGCCCGCTTACTGGCGCATGCTGGGCAACCGGCTCCTTGCGCATGGGCCGTTGCCGGTTTACACCGCCGAACGGCACGCCGCCTGGCTGGCGGGGAGGGCGTTGTCATGACGGTCATTCCCACCATCGACACTGCGCCACGTCCTCGCTCGCGCCGGCGCACTCGCCTCATCGTGGCGACACTGGCCGCCGCCAGCCTCGCTGCGCTGGCCTGGGCGTACTTCGTGTCGCCGTTGCCGCGTCTGGTTTACAACCCGTCCGACAGCGTGGCGGTCGGCTGGTATCGCGTCGATCCGCTCGCACGCCATGCCGGCTCGCTGTCACCTGCGATGCACGTCGGCAGCATCGTGCTGGTGCCGTTGCCGGCCGCCGTCGCTGCACTGGCCGCGCGGCGCGGCTACCTGCCATCGCGCATCCCGCTGCTCAAGCCGGTCGCCGCCGTCGCGCGGCAGCAGGTGTGCATCGCCGAGGGTAGCGTGCGCATCGACGGCGTGTCGGTGGCTGCCGCGTTGCGCATCGATGGCAGGGGCCGGCCGCTGCACACCTGGTCGGCCTGCCGGCGTCTTCGCCCTGGCGAACTGTTCCTGCTCAGTACGACCAATCCAGCGTCGTTCGACAGCCGGTATTTCGGCCCGGTACGTGCCGATGCCGTGCTCGGTGTGGCGCATCCGCTCTGGCTGGAGACGCGGCCATGACGCCGCTCGACGTCGTGCATGTGGGCCGGTGTTATGCCGTGTCGCCGCAGCCTCGCCGTGCATGCAGCGCGAGCGCATCCGCGCTGCGCTTTGCCTGGCATCCGCTGCGCCATGCTGAAGTGGTTTCCCTTGTGCAGGCGGCTTGCCCCGAGCGCGCCATGCCGATGGCATGGCAGGCGCTCGCCGGCGTGCAGGCTGCGCATCGCGCAGCGCCGCCGGGGCATCGCGTCCCCGTGCCGTCAGGCCGGGGAAAGATGCAGGGCAAGATTGAAGGGTGCGGCACCACGGTGCGCACAAAGCCTGTCTGCACATGGGGGTGGCGCGGCACGCGCCGGTACGCGGCACCGTGCTGCGAGTCGGCGCAAGGTCAGGCGCGCGCAGGAGATATCGCGTGCCTGCCACCCGCCGGCGCGATGGTCTTGGATGGAGCTTGCCGATGAGCCGGCGCGACCGCTCGGACGGCGACAACCGTTTCCGCCTCCGTCCGGGCGCGCCGAAGCAACGCGGCGATACCTTCGTCGCCCAGGTCTTGCGCCAGGCGAGCAAGGCGGCCAACACTACCGGTGGCAAGCGCGGCAAGACGCCCGGCTCCCGGCTGGGGCGCGGCCATGTGGCGGCTCGGTTCACTGGGCAGTCGCTGTCTGCAAACTCGCGGCGTGCCACCGTCAAGGTGCGGTTGGTATACCTGAAGCAGGCCGGCGCACGCTCAACCGTCACGCACCTGCGCTACATCGAGCGCGAGGGTGTAGGCCGCGACGGTGAGTCGGGCAGGGCGTACAGCGCGGCGACGGACGAAGGCGACCTGACTGCATTCGAGGAACGCGGACACGGCGACCGCCAACAGTTCCGCTTTATCGTGTCACCCGAAGACGGCGCCGAGCTGGGTGACCTGCGTACCTATACGCGCCACCTGATGGCCCGCATGGAAGCCGACTTGGGTACGCGGCTGGACTGGGTAGCCGTCGATCACTGGAACACCGACAACCCGCACACGCACATCGTCCTGCGCGGCAAGGACGACACTGGCCGCGATCTCATCATCGCGCAGGCGTACCTGACCCGCGGGCTGCGCGAGCGTGCTGCCGAACTCGCCACCGAATGGCTGGGGCCACGTACCGAACAGGAGATCCAGCGCACGCTCGCGCGGGAAGTCGAACAGGAACGCTGGACCAGTCTGGATCGCACCTTGCAGCGCGAAGCCGTTGATGGCCTGATGCACGTCGAACGTCTCAACGAGCCGCGATTGCACAGCCGGCGCGAGATGTTGATCGGCCGCTTGCAATACTTGCAGCGCATAGGTCTGGCGAGCCAACCGCAAGCCGGCACGTGGGTGATCCACATCGAGGCCGAGCCGACCCTACGGGCGATGGGCGAGCGCGGCGACATCATTCGCACCATGCAGCGGGCATTGGGTGGCACGCAGCGCGATCTGGCCGTATCCGAGCCGCGTGGGGATGGCCGTACCTTCGTTGGTCGCGTCACTGCCAAGGGGTTGGCTGACGAGCTGTACGACAAGGGTTATCTGGTGGTGGATGGCACAGACGGCAAGGCGCACTACGTGACGCTGCCGCCCCGGACGGACCTGGAGCAGTACCCGACCGGTAGCATCGTCGAGGTCAAGGGGGACGTCGGCACACGCGCCTCGGACAAGACCATCGTCGCGCTGGCCGTCGATGGTTTCTACCGTACCGACCAGCATTTGGCGGTTGCCCAAGGCCAAGCCACGCCTGGGCGCGATCCACGCGAAGTGGTCGCCGCTCACGTGCGTCGACTCGAAGCCCTGCGCCGAGCCGGCGTGGTAGAGCGTGTGGCCGAGGGACTATGGAAGGTGCCGGACGATCTACTCGAACGGGGGCGCCAATACGACAGCCAGCGCCTGGGCGGTGGCGTCGCGGTCGAACTGAAGTCACACCTGCCCATTGAGCGACAGACCCGTGTGATCGGTGCCACCTGGCTGGATCAGCAGTTGATTGGCGGCGGCAAGGGGTTGGGCGACATGGGCTTTGGTGGAGAGGTGAAGGACGGAATGCGCCAACGTACCGACTTCCTGGTAGAGCAGGGGCTAGCTGAACGGCGTGGGCAGCGACCGATTCTGGCGCGCAACCTACTGGCGACGCTGCGCAGCCGTGAGTTGGCGAAGGCCGCGCGTGACATCGCGGCCGAAACTGGATTGGAGCATCGGCCGGTGACCGACGGGCAGCGTGTGGCCGGTATCTATCGGCGCAGCGTGCTGCTGGCCAGCGGGCGCTACGCCATGCTGGACGACGGTATGGGATTCAGCCTGGTTCCGTGGAAACCGGTCATCGAACAGCGGATGGGGCAGCAGATTGCAGTAACGGTGCGCGGATCGAACGTGAGTTGGGAGATTGGTCGAATGCGAGGCCCTACGGTTGGATAACCTCATCGTTGGCCGCTGGGCACATCAGCCAGCGGCCAATGGGTGGCATGTGACCGGCATTTATCGGTGCAGCGTCATGCTCGCCAGTTGACGCGGCGCCTCGGGGTTCGGTGATCGAGCAACGGTTGGGGCTGCCCATTTCGGCAACCATCTCTTCGCAGTGACAGCTCCGGGGACACGACATGCCCGCGACGGTGGCGTTGGCCGACACGAAGACCAGCGTGGTCGATGTGACCGCTGAAGGTATGGCCTTGAAGGTGCATTTCCCGCCGTCGGTCACGGCCAACCTCAAGACAGGTGACAAGATCACGCTGCACATGGGCTACAGCAGACCGTGAATCACCTGAACCCACCTCCAGAGTTGAAGGTGTCAGGTCACACGGGTAAGCTCGTTTCATGACCGTCTCGCTGCGTCTGCTCGCTCGTTCACGTCGCCTCCGGGCGATGGGCGTGTTGGCGTGGCTGATGCTGGTCGTCAACTCATTGGCCGCTGCACCGATGGGTATGACGGGAGGTCCTCACTCTCATTCTATGCACACAACGGTTGCGGCGGTCAGTGAACCCTGTCATCACCACGTCGCCGCCAAGGGATCCCAATCCAGTTGTGACGATCAGTCCGGTTGCTGTGGTGGCGCGGCGGGGCATGCCTGCACTTGTGCCGCGATGTGCAGTACCACGTTGACCCCCGGGGCCACGACTGTTCCCGTTTCGACCCCCATCACAGCCCGTTATGCCATGCCGCTGCCCCGCAGCGCGCCCGCGTTGAATACCGCCCCTCCGTTGCGACCACCGGCGGTCTGACTCTCCCTCGTTTCTGATGAGCTTTGCTGGCGATCGTCGTGTGTCGATGATCGCAAGCAATCGGCTGTGATCGGTATCGGCATGATCGATACCGCCTGCCCTGGAGAGAGTCCATGAACCTGTTTCCCCCGCCCCCTGCAGATTTGTCGCGGCGACGCTTCGTCCAAGGTGTCGCCATCGGCGGCGCCGTGGCCGGCTTGGGCCTGCTGCGTCCCTCGAACGTCTGGGCGTTGACCAACCCCGGTCACCCCACGGTGCTGAGCGGCACCGACTTCGCGCTGGATATCGCCGAAACCCCGGTCAACTACACCGGTGCCACACGCCTGGCCACCACCGTCAACGGCGGCATTCCCGGCCCGATCCTGCGCTGGAAGGAAGGCACCACGGTGAACCTGCGCGTGTCTAACCGGTTGCGCGTGCCGACCTCGATCCACTGGCACGGCATCATCCTGCCGTTCCAGATGGACGGCGTGCCGGGCATCAGTTTCGACGGCATTGCGCCCGGCGAAACCTTCCTCTACCAGTTCAAGGTGCGCCAGTCGGGAACCTACTGGTACCACTCGCATTCGGGTTTCCAGGAGCAGAACGCGTTGTACGGCCCACTGGTGATCGAGCCGGACGGCCCTGAGCGCTACCCCACGGATCGCGACTACGTGGTGATGCTTAACGACTGGACCGACGAGGATCCCGAGCGCATCTACGCCAAGCTGAAGAAGCAGAGCGACTATTACAACTTCGCCCAGCCCACCGTGCCGGATTTTTTCCGCGACGTGCGAGAAAAGGGCCTGAGCCAGGCTTTGGCCATGCGCAAGATGTGGAACGAGATGCGCATGAACCCCACCGACCTGGGCGATGTTTCCGGCTACACCTACACCTACCTGATGAACGGCACCGCGCCGACGGGCAACTGGACCGGCATCTTCAAACCCGGCGAAAAGGTCCGGCTGCGCTTCATCAACGGCTCGTCGTCCACCATTTTCGATGTACGCATTCCGGGCCTGAAGATGACGGTGATTTCCGCCGACGGTCAGGACGTCGAGCCGGTCTCGGTCGACGAGTTCCGCATTTCGGTGGCCGAAACCTACGACGTCATCGTCGAGCCGCAGGACGAGCGCGCCTATACGCTGTTCGCCCAGTCGATCGACCGCACGGGCTACGCCCGCGGCACCCTGGCGCCACGGCAAGGCATGCAGGCCGAGGTTCCGGCGATGGATCCCCGGGTATGGCTTGGGATGCAGGACATGATGGGCGCGATGTCGATGGGGGGGATGGATCACGGCAGCGGTCATGCCCCGACGCCCGGTATGGATCATGCCGGCAAGGATCACGGCAGCATGGCCGGCATGGCGGCCACGCCCGCACCCGTCGTGCGCCACGCCCGTACCGAATACGGCCCCGGCGTCGACATGCACGTGGACATGCCACGCACCAACCTCGACGACCCGGGCATCGGCCTGCGCGACAACGGCCGCCGCGTACTGACCTACGCCGACCTGCACACCATCGGCGGACCAATTGATGCGCGCGAGCCAAGCCGCGAGATCGAGCTGCACCTGACCGGCAACATGGAGCGCTTCATCTGGTCGTTCGACGGCGTGAAGTTCTCCGACGCCAAGCCGGTGCACTTCAACAGCGGGGAGCGGCTACGCATCGTGCTGGTCAACGACACCATGATGAACCACCCGATCCACCTGCACGGCATGTGGAGCGAGCTGGAGAATCCGGACGGGCAATTCCAGGTGCGCAAACACACCATCAACGTGCAACCGGCGCAGCGCGTCACCTATGCGGTGTCGGCCGACAACCCGGGCCGTTGGGCCTACCACTGCCATCTGCTGTATCACATGGAGGCGGGCATGTTCCGCGAGGTGGTGGTGTCATGAAAATGCATCGTCGTAACACCTCAACCGCTCCGCATCGTTCGGCGTTGCTAGCTGCACTGTTGCTGGCGCTGCCATTGGCGGCCACGGCGCAGAGCGCGCCCGCGGCCAGCAGCACATCGTCGATGGACATGAGCTCCATGCCAGGCATGGATCACGGCAGCATGCCCGGCATGCCGATGCCGGCTCCCGCAAGCAGCACCGCGAAACCGGCGCCGAAGCCGTCCGCCAAGAAGGCGCGGAAGACACCCACCCCGGCCCCGTCGACACCGGCTTTCCACGACATGGATGGCATGAAGGGCATGGATCACAGCGCCATGCCGGGCATGGATCACGGCGCGATGTCGGACATGTCGATGCCCGCCAACCCGGCCACATCGGCGGCACCCACCGGCGACATGTCGGGGATGGATCATTCATCGATGCCCGGCATGAGTCCGGGAGCGATGCAAGGAATGGATCACAGCGGCATGGCCGGGGTGGATCACGGGGCGATGCCCCAAAAGGGACAAGGTGAGATGACCGGCATGGGCGCGATGCCTGGCATGGCGATGGGTCCCATGCAGGGCGGCAGTCCGCCGCCGAACGCACGCAGTGACGATTATTCCGACGGCGTCGCGGGCAGCCCCATACAAGGGTTGCACATGCACGGCAGCGTACCGGTCGGCATGCTGTTGATCGATCAGCTCGAAGCCTTCCATGGTCGCGATGCGAATGGCCAGAGTTGGGAAGCGCAAGCTTGGTACGGCAATGACGAGAACAAGCTGTGGATACGCACCGAAGGCGAGCGCAGCCGCGGCAAGCTCGAAGACGGTGACCTGGAAGCCTTCTGGAACCACAACATCGCCACGTTCTGGAGCACCCAATTGGGTGTGCGCCAAGAAATCGGCGAAGGTCCCAACCGCACATGGGCGGCCTTCGGTGTGCAGGGACTGGCACCGTACTGGTTCGAACTGGAGGCGACGGGTTACGTCGGGCCTTCCGGCCGCACCGCCGCCCGTGTGCGTGCGGAGTACGAGATGCTCTTCACCCAACGCCTGATCCTCCAGCCGGAAGCGGAGATCAACCTCTACGGCAAGAACGATCCGCAGCGCCGGATTGGCAGCGGCGTTTCCGACGTGCAGTTCGGCTTGCGTCTGCGCTACGAGATCCGCCGGCAGTTCGCGCCCTACATCGGGGTGAACTGGGTGCGCCGCATCGGCACCACGGCCGACTACGCACGACAAGATCATCAACCCGTTCTCGACCGGCAGATCGTGGCCGGCGTCCGACTCTGGTTCTAAGGGGAAATACCATGAAACAGCACATCAAGCATCACAGCATTACCGTTGCCGTTGTCCTGGGCGTTCTTGCCCTCGGCGCCGGTGCGTTTGTGTATTCCGGCCTCTACAACATCGGTGCTGACGACCACCACACCAAGCCGGTGTTCGCGGTAATGCAGACCCTGCGAGAGCAGTCCATCCATGCCCGCTCGAAAGACATCGTGGTACCCGACCTCAATGACGAGCAGTTGATCTTGAAAGGGGCCGGCCAGTACGCGGCGATGTGCACCCAGTGTCATCTCAAGCCTGGGATGAAAGACTCGGAGCTTCGCCAAGGCCTGTACCCGCTACCGCCAAACCTGTCGCAGGTACGGGTCGATCCGACGGATGCGTTCTGGATCATCAAGCACGGCATCAAGATGAGCGGGATGCCGGCTTGGGGCATGGTGCCCGGTCACGACGACCCCACTATCTGGAGCATGGTCGCGTTCATCGAAAAACTGCCGGGCATGACGCCTGCGCAATACAAAGCCATGGTTGCCAAGGCCCCGCCGGACGAGGACATGCATATGGGTGAGGACGGTGGCCATGGCCACGGTGAGGCCGTCGATGAGGACGCCCACGGTGCTGCCGACATGAAAGGCATGGACATGTCCGGTGAGGTCGGTCACAGCCATGGCGCGGCTGCGGAAGATGACCACGATCATGCGGCGGCGGCCGCGCCCGCGGCTGAAGCCCCGCTTTCGCTGGAGGGCATGAAGCCGAAGGCGGCACCCGCGGCCGAGTCCGTGGCACAGGCGTTCCAAGCGGCCTTGCAGCACGGCGATCGAGCGGCCGTACTCGCTTTGCTGGCTCCCAATGTCACCATCAGCGAAGGCGGCCATGTCCAGACGCGTGACGCCTACGCGGCTGGTCACTTGGGCGAGGACATCGCGTTCTTGAAGAGTGCCAAGATCACCCCGGTCTCGCTGGGTTCAATGCCGATGGGCGACACCGCCATGGTCGGTAGCGAGAGCGACATCCAGGCCACGGTCAAGGGTAAATCGACCACGCTGCGCAGCCGCGAGTTGCTCAACCTCAAACAGGACGACAACGGCTGGAAGATCGTGTCTATCCAGTGGCAAACCACCCCGGTATCAGGAGAATGACGATGAAGCGGTGGTTTTCCCGCCTTGGCAGTATCGCCCTGTTTGCCGCGCTGTTTGCACCGGCGGCGATGGCGGTGAATGCGTTCGACGTGTACAGCGATCCATCCTGCGGTTGTTGTGGCGCATGGGTCAATTACATGCGCACGCAGGGCTACGCTGTCACCGTGCATCAGGATCAACCGATGGCGGCGGTGAAGGCGCGCTTCAGCGTGCCTGCGGCTGCCATGTCCTGTCACACCGCGCTGATCGACGGCTACGTGATCGAAGGCCACGTGCCGGTGGAGGACATCCGTCGCCTGCTCGCCGAGCGGCCGGACGCCCGCGGTCTGGCGGCGCCCGGCATGCCCGCCGGCTCACCAGGAATGGAGCTGCCTGATGGTCGCGTTCAGCCCTATGTCGTCGAACTCATCGCCCACGACGGCACCACGTCCGCCTTCGCTCACCACGCGTATTGACAGGTTGCTCAACGTCAAACCATTGCCGTTGTCACGGGAGGATGCATGAACACCCACCATCACCACACGGGCGCCGACAACCACGGACGTCACACCCACCCGGCGCAGGGACAACCGCGGTCGATCCGGTTTGTGGCATGCAGGTCGATCCGGTCACAGACCGCCCATCACGCCGAGCATGAGGGGGTAACGCATCATTTCTGTTCGGCGCGCTGCCTGGAACGCTTCGTGGCGGATCCGGCCAAATACCTGACCCGGCAACCCGATGACGCCCCCGCGCAGGCACCGGCGGGAACGATGTATGTCTGTCCGATGCATCCGCAGGTGCGCCAGGAAGGCCCCGGCATCTGCCCGATCTGCGGCATGGCGCTGGAACCGGAAATGCCGGGACTGGACGATGAGGACCATCCCGAACTGCGTGATTTCAGCCGCCGCTTCTGGTGGACCTTGCCGGCGACGCTGGTGGTGCTCGTGCTGGCGATGTTCGGCCACTACTTCCCCCGATTGCCGGTGGACGCCCGGACCTGGATCGAGCTGGTACTGACCACGCCGGTGGTGTTGTGGGCAGGCTGGCCCTTCTTCGTTCGATGCGTGCAGTCGGTCCGCAACCTCAGTCCCAACATGTGGACCCTGATCGGCATCGGCGTCGGCGCGGCGTTCGGCTACAGCATCGTTGCCACCATCGTACCGGATCTGTTCCCGGAGTCGTTTCACGAACATGGCCGCGTGGGCGTCTACTTCGAAGCCGCCGCAGTGATCGTCTCGCTGACCCTGCTCGGCCAGCTACTCGAACTGCGTGCCCGCTCGAAGACCTCGACCGCCTTGAAGGCCCTGCTGGGGCTCGCGCCAAAGACCGCACGCCGCCTGCGCGACGATGGCGGCGAGGAGGATGTCGAACTAGGCCACGTCCACGTCGGTGATCGCCTGCGGGTACGCCCTGGTGAAAAGGTGCCGGTGGACGGCGAAGTGATCGAAGGGCGCTCTCATGTCGACGAGTCAATGCTGACCGGTGAACCCGTCCCGGTTGAGAAGATCGTCGGCTCCAGCGTGATCGGCGCCACTCTCAACGGCACCGGCAGCCTGGTGATCCGGGCGGAAAAAGTTGGTTCGGCGACAGTGCTGTCGCAGATCGTGCAACTGGTCGCGCAGGCGCAGCGCTCGCGCGCACCGATGCAGCGCATGGCCGACAAGGTCGCCTACTGGTTTGTGCTGGCGGTCCTGGCGATCGCCGTCGCGACCTTCTTCGTGTGGGGACTGTTCGGCCCGGACCCGTCGTGGACGTTCGCAGTGCTCAACGCGATCTCGGTCTTGATCATTGCCTGCCCTTGCGCGCTGGGATTGGCCACGCCGATGTCGATCATGGTGGCGACAGGCCGCGCCGCCGGGGAAGGCGTGTTGTTCCGCGATGCTGAGGCCATCGAGAACCTCCGCAAGATCGACACCCTGATCGTGGACAAGACCGGAACCCTGACCGAGGGACGTCCGGCGTTCCACACCGCACTCGCGGCCGAAGGATTCACCGAGCAGGAAGTGCTGCGCCTGGCGGCCAGCCTCGATCAGGGCAGCGAGCACCCACTGGCCGACGCGATCGTCGCGGAAGCCCGCCGTCGTGAGCTGACGCTGGAAACGCCAGAGAGTTTCGAGTCGTCCACCGGCATCGGGGTACGCGGCCAGGTGGGAGGTTCCCTCCTGGCGATTGGCAATACCGCGCTGATGCACGAGGTCGGGGTCGATGCCTCCGTTCTGTCCACCCCGGCCGAGGAACTGCGCCGAGCCGGCGCCAGCGTGATGTATCTGGCAGTTGATGGCGCCCTGGCTGGCCTGCTCGCGGTCGCCGACCCGATCAAGGCCAGCACCGCCGACGCCATCGCATCGCTGCACGATGCGGGCCTGAACATCGTGATGGCCACCGGCGACGGCGTCACCACGGCCCATGCGGTCGCACGCACCTTGGGCATCGACGAAGTCCATGGCGAGGTCCGCCCGAAGGACAAGATCGACCTTGTGCGACAGCTGCAAGCCAAGGGACACCGCGTCGCGATGGCTGGAGACGGGATTAACGACGCACCAGCGCTTGCTGGCGCTGATGTTGGCATCGCGATGGGCACCGGCACCGACGTGGCGATGTCGAGCGCGCAGGTGACACTTGTTAAAGGCGATTTGCGCGGCATCGTGCGGGCACGGTCGATCTCCAACGATACCGTCGCCAACATGAAGCAGAACCTGGGCTTTGCGTTTCTCTACAACGCACTGGGCGTACCGATCGCAGCCGGCGTTTTGTATCCACTGACTGGCCTGTTGCTCAGCCCGATGATCGCCGCTTTGGCGATGAGCTTGAGCTCCGTGTCGGTGGTTGCCAACGCATTGCGGCTGGGCCGAAAGCGGCATGGCTAAGATGATCAATGCCAGCGAGTGGAGCAAAGCGAACCCAACTCGTTGCCTTCACCGGCAAACGTGGGAGTACGCCTTCATGTGTTTCCTTCCTCACGCCCGGCGCAGCGTGGTATCGGGTGTGGCGGCCACCTTAAGCGCTCGGGCTGTCGAACATGGTCATGTTGGAGGTCAGCGTCAGCCTGCGACTGTTCACCCAGCAACGGCAGGCGCTGGCCCGCGATCTCGGATGTGGTCGTCTATGTTTGGCTCCCCATTGCGATGCTCTCCAGGAGGGCTTCCGGGTTGACCGGCGAGAACAGCGGAGGAGACTCGGCTGACAACCCGTGATTGATTCAAGTCAATGCAATCCTTGACATTTTGAGATAACTTACTGCTATGGCTCGTCCTTTCCGCATGCATCGCACCACACGTCGCCGCCTTATCTGGCTGGTGACGCTGCTGATGCTTTGGCAGCAGACGGTACTGGCTGCCTACGTTTGTCCGACGGTCCCCGAAGCGACACCGGCGGCTGCGCTGATGACTTCCATGTCGGGTATGGACGGCGGCTGTGCGCAGAATCAGGATGCCCCCGCCAGCCCACTGTGCCAGAAGCATTGCGCGCCCGATCACGCGACGCAGGTTGAAGCGCATACGGCGGCGGTGCCGTTGAGCGTGTTGCCGGCAATGCCACCGATGCTGATGACGCCCGCCGTTGTTGCGCTGCCATCGAATCGCGCGCTCCAACGGGTCGGGCATTTGCGCGCGCCACCACCTCCGCCCATATTGTTGTTCTGCTCACTCCTGATCTGATCTGACACGTCGAGGCATTGACGTACGTGGCGTCGCGTCTGCGTGGCGCGCCGCAAACCGCAGATCGACGGAGTGTTCACCCATGTTGTCCTTTCACTTTGCCCGGCGCCTGATGGTGTCGGTTCTGGCCGCGCTTCTGTTGGGAGCCTTGGCCACGGCGGCGCATGCCGCCGAACCGCCGCTGACGCTGGAAGCGGCTGTCCAGCAAGGCGTGGCACGGGCACCGCAACTCGATGCGCGTGCCGCCGATACGGCGGCAGCCCGCGAGGAATCCGCGCGTGCCGGGCAGTTGCCGGATCCCACCCTGACGTTCGGGCTTTCCAATTTCCCCGTCACCAATCCGGGCGCTTTCAGCCTGCGTTCGGACGGGATGACGGCGCGCACCGTCGGCGTGATGCAGACGATTCCATCGCGAGCGGCGCGCGACGCCGAGCGCGGTTTGGCCGCCGCACAGATCGATGCGGCGGAAGCCGACCGGGCGGCCACGGTGCAGACAGTGCAAGAGCGCATCGCCGATGCGTGGATCGACGTGTGGGCGATCCAGCAGAAACGTACGCTGTTGGCCGCGTTGCGCAGCGAGAGCGCGCTGGCTGTCCAGGTCACGCAGGCGCGATTGCGTGGCGGTGAAGGCAACGCGACCGACGCGCTGGCCGCCGGTGCCGAAGCCGCCACACTCGATAACCGTCTGGAAGCGATTGACGCGGATCTCGTCGCCGCCCAAGCCGGCCTGCAGCGCTGGCTTGGGCCGAGCGTTTTCGATCTGGCCGAAGCGCCGGATTTTGGTCAACTGCCGGTCACGGCAGATCACTTGGAGCAGCGCATCGACCAACAGGCGCCGATGCAGGCGTGGCAGGCACGCGAGCAAGTTGCGCAGGCGGCGCTCGAGCAGGCGCGTGCGGCCAAGCACCCGGACTGGAGCGTGACTGCCAGCTATGGTCGGCGCGCCCCGGGCCTGTCGGACATGGTGATGCTGGAGGTGGGCGTCAGCCTGCCGCTGTTCACGCGCAATCGGCAGGATCGTGGCATCAGCGCCCGGCAGGCACAGTGGGACGCGGTGCAGGCCGATCACGAGGACGCGCGGCGCGCCCAGCGCGAGGCAGTCACACGCGCCGTAGCGACGTGGCAGGGATGGAATCAGCAAATCCAGCGCTATCAGGACACCTTGCTGCCGTTGGATCGGGATCGCGCCACCACGGCGCTGGCCGGATACCGCGGTGGCGGCATGCTGCAGCCGTGGCTGGACGCCCGTCGCGACGAGATTGAACTGCGTCTGAGTTACGCCGATGCGCTTGCCGCCCGCGCCCGGTTATGGGCCTCGCTGGCTTATTTGTTGCCGACCTCGGAGACGATGCCATGAAGCGTGCACTGATAATCCTGGCCGGTCTTTTGCTGGCGGCCCTTTTGGTTTTGGCTGGGTATTTCAGCGGTCGTCGGCATCTGCAAACGTCGTCCGCTCAGACAAGATCGGCTATGCCTACCGCCGATGGCAGTGGCAAAAAAGTCCTGTACTGGTACGACACGATGGTGCCGCAGCAGCATTTCGACAAGCCGGGCCTGTCGCCGATGGGCATGCAGATGGTGCCCAAGTATGCCGACGAAGGCGCGGCCAAGGATGTCGTCCGGATCGACCCGGCGACGGTGCAGAATCTGGGTGTGCGCACGGCCCCGGTCGAGCGTCGCGTGCTGGCATCAGCCATCCGGGTGCCGGGCACCATCACCTGGGATCTGCGGCAAGCCATCACCATCAGTGCGCGCACCGATGCGGTGGTGAGCAAGCTTGACGTGCGCGCGCCTTACACCGTGGTCAAAGCCGGTGAACCGATGGCCGAACTGCTGGCTCCGCAATGGAGCAGCGCGCTGGCCGAATATGGCGCGCTTCAACAAGCGCAATCGGCCGACGCGAAAGACCTGCGTGCCGCCGCACGGCAACGGCTGCAGGTGCTGGGCCTGACCCCTGCTGACATCCGGGCAGCTCGCCGTGGTTCGGGTGCGGCGATCACGCTGCACGCCCCACAAGCGGGCGTCGTCACGACACTGGATGTACGCGAAGGCCAGCGCGTCAACGCGGGCCAGACCCTGATGACCGTGAATGGCCTGTCCACCGTGTGGATCGAGGCCGCCCTGCCGCAGGCGGCAGCTGGCAGGGTGCGCAGCGGCACGCCGGTGGTTGTCACGGTCGATGCGCTGCCGGGTCGATCGTTCCACGGCGCCGTGGAAACCTTGCTGCCGGATGTGGATGCGATGACGCGCACCCAACGTGCCCGCATCGTGCTCGCCAATGCCGACGGTGCCTTGAGCCCGGGCATGTTCGCCACCGTGCAACTTAACCCGACTCCCGACGCGGCGGTGCCGGTGGTACCGGACGACGCGCTGATCGCCACGGGTACCCACACACGCGTCATCCTTGCCGAGGGGGATGGCCACTTCCGTGCCGTATCGGTGCGTACGGGACGCGCGGCCGGCGGCTATACGGAAATTCTCGATGGCCTGAGCGGTGGCGAGAAAGTGGTCGTCTCCGGCCAGTTCCTGATCGATTCGGAGGCGAGCTTGTCCGGTGCGCTGGAACGCCTGAATGACGCCTCGGTGACTCCGGCACCTGCGACAAGTGCGCCAATGCCAGGCATGCCGATGGGAGACAAACCATGATCGCCGCCCTGATCCGTGCGGCGATCGCCCATCGGGTGTTCGTGCTGTTGGCTGCACTGGCCTTGGCCCTGATGGGCATGTTCTCGGTGACGCGCACGCCGGTCGACGCGCTGCCCGATCTGTCCGACACCCAGGTGATCATCCGCACCAGCTACCCGGGCCAATCGCCACAGGTGGTCGAGGATCAGGTCACCTATCCGCTGGCCACCACCATGCTCTCGGTGCCTGGCGCGACGACGGTGCGCGCCTTTTCGTTCTTCGGCGACTCCTACGTCGATGTGTTGTTCGATGACAGCACCGACCTGTACTGGGCGCGCTCGCGTGTCCTGGAGTACCTGAGCCAGGCACGGGATCGCCTGCCGGCGGGCGTGACGCCCGCCCTCGGCCCCGATGCCACGGGACTCGGCTGGATCTACGAATACGCGCTGGTTGATCGCACCGGTCAGCACGACCTCGGCCAGCTGCGTGCGCTACAGGACTGGTTCCTGCGCTATCAGCTCAAGACCGTGCCGAATGTCGCCGAGGTCGCCACTTTGGGCGGCATGGAGCGCGCCTGGCAGATCGTGCCCGATCCGCAGGCGCTGGCGGCGCGCGGCGTCACCGTGGCGCAGCTGGTCGATGCGGTACGCAGCGCGAACGGCGCCAACGGTGGCTCGGTGATCGAACAGGGCGAAGCGGAACTGATGGTACGCAGCGAAGGCTATCTGAAGAGCCGCGCGGACTTCGAGAACGTGCCGATCACCACCAACGCCGGCGGTGTGCCGGTGCTGCTGCGCGATGTGGCGACGGTGCGGCGGGGCCCGACGTTTCGCCGTGGCATTGCCGAGCTGGACGGGCAAGGTGAAGTGGTCGGCGGCATTATCGTGATGCGCACGGGCAAGAACGCGAAGGCCACCATTGCCGCCGTGAAAGCACGGCTAGCGGAACTGCAGCGCAGCCTGCCGGCCGGCGTCGAGATCGTGCCTACCTACGACCGCTCGCAGCTGATCGACGCCGCGGTGGAGAACCTGTGGAGCAAGTTGTTCGAAGAATTCCTGGTGGTGACGCTGGTCTGCGTGTTGTTTCTGGGGCACCTGCGCTCGGCGCTGGTGGCCGTGATCACGCTGCCGCTGGGCGTGTTGGTCGCCTTCATTGCACTGCATCTGCAAGGCGTCACGGCGAACCTGATGTCGCTCAGCGGTATCGCCATTGCGATCGGCGCGATGGTGGATGCGGCGATCGTGATGATCGAGAACGCGCACAAACATCTGGAACATTGGCGTGACGCGAACGACGGACGTGAACCGCAAGGTGCGCAGCGGTGGTCGCTGATTGCCGAGGCCGCCGCCGAGGTGGGGCCCGCGTTGTTCGTCAGCCTGTTGATCATCGCGCTGTCGTTCGTGCCGGTCTTCGCGCTGCAGGGGCAAGAAGGCAAGCTGTTCAAGCCGCTGGCCTTCACCAAGACCTACGCGATGGCGGCAGCGGCTGGGCTGGCGGTGACGCTGGTGCCGGTGCTGATGGGTTATCTGATCCGCGGGCGCATCCGTGCCGAGCGCGACAATCCGCTCAACCGGGGTTTGATCCATGGCTATCGGCCGCTCCTCGAAGCCGTGCTGCGCTATCCGAAAGCCACCCTGGTGCTGGCCGGTGTGCTGCTGCTCACCGCGGCTCATTCCGATAAGCAAACTCGGCAGCGAGTTCATGCCCGCGATGGACGAAGGCACGTTGTTGTACATGCCCACGGCACTGCCGGGATTATCCGCCGGCAAGGCCTCGCAGTTGCTGCAGCTGACCGATCGCATGATCAAGACCGTGCCCGAGGTTGATCATGTGTTCGGCAAGGCGGGGCGCGCCGAAACGGCCACCGATCCGGCGCCACTGGAAATGTTTGAGACCACGATCACGTTCAAGCCGAAGGATCAGTGGCGCTCCGGCATGACGATGGACAAGATCAAGGCGGAACTGGACAAGGCGGTACACGTGCCGGGGCTGACGAACCTGTTCGTGCCGCCGATCCGCAATCGCATCGACATGCTCTCCACCGGCATCAAGAGCCCGATCGGCATCAAGGTGCTGGGCACCGATCTGGCCACGCTGCAGACCGTGGCCGATCGGATCGAAACGGTGGCGAAGACCGTGCCCGGTGTCAGTTCGGCGATTGCCGAGCGTCCGACCAGTGGCCGCTACGTCGATGTAGCCATCCGCCGTGACGCCGCCGCGCGCTACGGGTTGACCCAGGAGCGCGTGCAGCAACTGATCGCGACCGTGGTCGGCGGTGATCCGATCGGTCAGACCGTCGAAGGACGCGAACGTTATCCCATCGTGGTGCGCTACCCGCGTGCCGAGCGCGATTCCATCGGAGCGCTGCGACAGTTGCCGATCGTCGCCGCCAACGGTGCCCAGATCACGCTGAGTCAGGTGGCTGACATCGCCGTGGTTGCAGGACCGTCCATGCTGAAAAGTGAGGGCGGCCAGTTGGCCACGTATGTCTACGTCGATACGGCCGGCAGCGATTTGGGCACGGTGGTGGCCAACCTGCAACGCGCGGTGGCGCAGCAGGTCAAATTGCCGCCGGGTACGACCGTGGCCTGGTCCGGTCAGTTCGAATACCTGGCCAGTGCCATGGAAAGACTCAAGGTGGTGGTGCCGATTGCGCTGGTGATCATTTTTCTGCTGATCTATGCCGTTTTCCGACGCGTGAGCGAAGCCGCGCTGATCATGGCCAGCGTGCCGCTGGCACTGGTCGGCGGCCTGTGGCTGATCTGGCTGCTTGGCCATGCGGTGTCGGTGGCCACGATCATCGGCTTCATCGCGCTGGCTGGCGTCGCTGCCGAGTTTGGCGTGGTGATGCTGTTGTATCTGCACCATGCCTGGGAGCACCAGCTTGCGCTCGATCCCCACGCCGGCCCGGAAGCGCTGGACGAAGCAATCCGCGAAGGTGCCGTTCAGCGCGTGCGCCCGAAGGCGATGACCGTCGCGGTGATCCTCGCCGGCCTGTTTCCGATCCTGCTCGGCCATGGCGCAGGTTCGGAAGTGATGCAGCGCATCGCCGCCCCGATGATCGGCGGCATGGTCACTGCACCCTTGCTATCCATGCTCGTTATACCCGCAGCGTACCGCCTGCTGGTTCGTTATCGGCTGCGTAAAGTCAGCAAGACAATCACCGCACTTCACCCCAACCCGCAAGGAAACTGACCCATGAAAAAGCCATGCATCACCCTCGCGATCACCGCCGCGCTGATCACTGCTCCAGTGTTTGCCAACCCTCAGCAGATGGACCCCAACATGCCGGGCATGGCTGGGATGCACGAAGCCATACCCGCCGATGTGCAGGGTGTGGGCGTGGTCAAGGCGGTCGACACCGCCAAGGGCACCATCACGCTGCAGCATGAGGCGATTGCCGCCATCGGCTGGCCGGCCATGACGATGCCGTTCAAGGTGGCTTCGCCGGGCCTGCTGACGCACCTGAAGGTGGGCGATAAGGTGCAATTCACCTTCCACCAGGCCAGCGCGGGCAGCACGGTGACGGCGATCCGTCCGGCACGATGACAGACCACGTCGCCGGCTGGCCCCAACTGTCGAGGGCCAGCCGGCGGTCGTGAAAGCAGTTCCGCCACGCACGTTATGCGTGCGCGTGGCGGTGTTTGTTGCGGTTGTCATTTTTGGAGAACGACCATGAAATCGTTTGCTGCTTGTCTCAGCCTCCCGCTGCTGCTCGCGGGCCTCACCATCGGCCGCGTCGCGTACGCGACCGATGCTTACACTGATGGCTGGGTTGGCCATGTGGATGGCCCGCGTTTGGATGTCTGTTATCGAGTCACGCCGCTGCCAGCGGTTGGTGCGCGATTGGAGGTCATGCGGACATCCTTCGTGGTTCCCAACAAAGGGCAGCCCCGCCAACAGTTCGCGGTGGCGGGGCATGCCACGGTAACGTCGATCATGGACGCGCATTGCGTGCGTGCCGAGCTGATCCAGGGCGCGGCGCAGCGGACAGATCACGCGCGGCGCGCGCACTGAACGGACGCGACGACAAGGCCGCCAAAGCATGCTCCGCGACGGCCCATAGCGGAGTGGCTAGGACGTGGCTACAACATCCAGCCGATGCGCTTCACCGGCGTCATGCCTGTCCGTCCTGCCTGCCGCCATTTCAGCAGGCGTGCAACGAGGCGATCAGCGGGCAGGACACGCTGCGCTGACGCGCACCGCATTGTTCGACGAGCGCAGAGAGGGCCGTCTCCATACGTGTGAGGTCGGCCAGTCGGCTGCGTACATCGGCCAGCCGCAGCGCGGCCAGATCGGCCGCTTCCGTGCAATGGGTGCCGTCCTCCAGCCGCAGCAACTGCGCGACCTCATCGAGGCTGAACCCCAACCGCTTCGCGGATTTCACGAACTTCACCCGCGCTACCTCCGCGTTTCCGTAGCGACGAATGCCGCCCGGCGGACGGGCGGGTTCCGTCAACAGGCGCTTGCGCTGGTAGAAGCGGATCGTCTCGACATTGACCCCGGCTGCCTTGGCGAAGGCGCCGATGGAAAACGTATCCTGCGTGGAGGACATGGGCTTGACTCCGTACTTGACTACAGGAATACCTTAGACCACCGGCATTCAACGCGAAAGGAGAACCCTATGCCCCTGCTCACTCGGCTGGCCGACAAGGCCGGACTGATCGGCAGTGTCGTCTCGGCAGCGGCCTGCGTGAATTGCTTTCCCGCCTTGGCCAGCCTCGGTGCGGCGATCGGGTTGGGGGTGCTGAGCCCGTATGAAGGCCTGTTCATTCGCATCCTGCTGCCGGCGTTTGCGGCCATCGCGCTGTTCGCCAACGCGCTGGGCTGGCTCAGTCACCGGCAGTGGCCGCGTGCCGCGCTCGGCATGCTCGGCCCGTTGCTGGTGCTGGTGGCGGTATTTGTGATGCGGGCCAGTGGTCATCGCACCGGGTGGCTGCTCTATCCGGGTCTGCTGCTGATGGTGGCCGTGTCGATCCGCGATCTGCTGGCGCCGGCACCCAGCGCATCCTGCCGCACGGTCAGCGATACCGTGGATGCCCGCTGAATCGACACGTAGATACGGGCACAGCGAAGACTCTGCCGACACTTCACCCTCATTTCTCCGGCGAAACACATGACGACCGAGCTCATCCTGCAGAGCACGCTGACCTGTCCGCATTGCGGCCATCAGGCCAGCGAAACGATGCCGACCAACGCCTGTCAGTTTTTCTATGACTGTGCGGGTTGCGGTGAACTGCTCCGGCCGAAAGCCGGTGATTGCTGCGTGTTCTGCTCCTACGGCAGTGTGCCGTGTCCACCGATTCAACAACAAAAATCCTGCTGCGGATAGCCGTAGCTGAATCTTGTTCGTTAGGCTGTTTGGACGTTGACTCTGCTCCGCGATCTGGTGGTTGCCGCTATCCAGATGCTTAGGGTGGCGAACGCAGCGATAGCCAGCGCGCCCATCATGTCCCCTGGGTAATGCACGCCCAGATAGATACGTGCCCACGCCATCGGCAGACCTAGCAGTGCGACCAGCATGCCCCAACGACGCGTGCGTGGATCGAGCCAGAGCACGCCCGCGACCACCCATTGCGCGGTCAAGTGGTCGCTGGGGAAACTGCCGGTGGCAGCGTGGGTGATCCACGCATGGCCCACGCCGGCCACGAACGGGCGAGCTCTGTCCCACTCCACGCCGATGAGCGCATTGCCGATCAAGGCCACGGCAGCGGCCACCAGCGCTTTCAACGCGGTGGCACGCATCGACCCTCGGGGCCACACCAGCATCAGCCCAAGGACGCCGGCGGTCAGCACCAACGGCCCATCGGCGAATACGCGAGCCAAGTGCAGCATGACCGGTGACGGCGTTACCGTCGGGTGGATGGCTTGGAACAAGTGAAGATCCCAGCCGTACACGACCGTGCCGATCCACGCGATGAGAGACGACGTCATGGCTTGGCGATCGCCGTTGCGGCGACGCGTGCCTCCCGCGCCTCGCGAAGAATGCCAAAAGCCTCCTTGAGCACATACATCGCGATGGCCGCACCGATCACCAGATCGGGCACAGGGCTGTGCAGCCAGAACACCAGGACACCCGACAGGATCACCGCTCCATTCGCGATGACATCGACCCGGGTGAACAGCCATGTCGCGCGAAGGTGAACCTCACCCTGACGGAAACGGCCCAGCAATCGCAGTACTGTGGCGTTGACGATCAGCGCGACAAAGGCGATGGCCATCATCCATCCGCCTTCCGGATGACTTCCGTTCACCACGCGCCATACCACGCCGAGTAAGACACCCAGCCCCAGGATCAGCAGCAGCGCTCCACTCAGTTGCGCGGCGGAGGCCTTGAAGCGGGCACTGCGTGCCCACGCCGCCAGGCCGATGCCGTAGGCACAGGCGTCGGCCAGCATGTCCAGCGAATCGGCGATTAAACCCATCGACTGGGCGATCAGCCCAGCGACGATACCGACCACGAACATCGTGGCATTGAGTCCCAGGGCGAGGCGCAGAATCCGGCGCTCCGCCTCGTTAGACGCTTCGGCGTGGCAGCCGCAGTCACTCATATCGCATCGCCTTCAGTCCGCATCGGTCAGAACTTCCCGGGTCGCAGAGGGTGACGGCATCGGTCGACGGCCACGACGGATATTGAACACGAATCCAACGGCCAGCAGTACCAAAATCGCCAACTGCGCCAGCAAGGATTGCCAAGTCGGATAAATGCCCAGCAGTTCGATATGCGGCACCGGCGCGACGCTCACTGCCACCCAGCCGGCTTCCTGCAGGGCGGCGACGCCCTTGCCGGTCAGCACGATGGCGAGCACGGCGATCAGCGCCGAACTGGCCGAGAAGAACGTGCCAATCGGCAGCCGACGACTGGTGCGCAGCAGCACCCAGGCGATCAACCCCAGCACTGCCGCACCGGCGGCGATGCCGGCGAGCAGCCACACTTCCTGACCATCGTTCCACAGGGCGGCATAGAACAAGATGCTCTCGAACACCTCGCGGTACACCGAGATGAAGGCCAGCCCGAACAGGAACCATGCGGAACGCCGGTTGAGCGCGGCCGCCATCTTTTCCTTCAGATACGCCTGCCAGCGACCGCCGATACTTTTCTGATGCATCCACAGACCGACCCCAAGCAGCACGAACGCCGCAAACAGCGACGACAGCCCCTCGGTCAATTCACGACCGGCACCACTGATGGAAATCGCATAGCTGGCGATCGCCCAGGTAATTCCTCCCGCGACCAACGCGAGGCTCCAACCGGCATGCACGTAGCGCAATGCTTCGGGTCGCGCGGCTTTGCGCAGGAAAGCAAGCAGCGCGACCACGACCAGCAGAGCTTCCAGACCTTCACGCACCAGGATCGTAAAAGCACCCAGGAAAGTGGCAGCCGCATCGCCTGCGGCATCGTTGGTGACTTCTTGTGCGCGCGCCAACAGGCCATCGACCTCATCGGCCTGTTTCGACACCGATTCCACCGAGGTGCTGCTCGTCAGCGCGGTGCGATAGGCACCCATCGCCGTTTCAAGCTTGGCGCGCAGCGCGCCGTCACGCGCATTGAGTTGCGGTTCGACCGGCTCCACGCCATCGAGGTAGGCGGACAGTGCCAGTTGGGTGGCTTGCGCCTTGGCACCGGCTCGGTAAGCCGTCAGGCTCGCCGCCAGTCGCGCGCGCGCCAGAGGAATACCCGCTAACGCCTGCTGCTGGATGACGTCAGGGTGGGCCCGCAAATAGCCCACGATCGTCCGGGCACGCTCCGCACCGAGGGTGGGCGTCAGCTGCGCGACACGCGCACGCGACAATTCCTTCAAGTCGGCGATCTGTGCACGGGCGGCGGTGTCGTGTTGCCAGGTATCGGCGCCGGTGGCCGCTTCCTTGGTGTACGCCAGCGAACCCACGTAGTACGCCAGCGCCCAGCGGTCGTCGGACGACAGCTGCTGCGCGTAGCTCGCCATCGGCGTGCCTTCCACACCTTGGCTGATCACCTCGTACAACGACAACGCGCTGCGCTGATCCGCCCGCGTCTGGTCGGTGAAGTTCACCGGGTGGGGCGACAGCTGCAGGCCGGCCGGACCATCGCCATGGCCGGTCGCTCCATGACAGGCGGCGCACTGGTTCTGATAGAGCGTCGCCCCACGCGCCAGATCGGGGGCGTGTTCCGGAGCGGTCGGCACCGGATACGCTTGCAGCAACGCATCGGCCAGCGCGTGCGCTTGCGTCGCCACTTGGGCGGGCGCCGCCTTGGCATCGACCGAGGCCACCAATGTATCGGCCTGCTTCATGAGTGCGGGCGTGGTCGCGGTCGGTGGCAACGCGCCGATGCGCGATCGAGCCGTCGATGTGAATTCCCGCATCTCGGCATACTCGGATGCGCTGATCACCGCGCCATCCTTCACCGCACCCGCGTAATCGGTCGCCAGATAGTCGAGCATCTGCCAGGTTTGCGGCACCGATGCGATGACATCTTGAGCCCAGACCGGAAAGGCCGTCATGCCGAACAAGAGCAAAATCGCCATGGAAAGGCCGCGAAAGGCGGCGCGAATACGAGTCGTTATCATCTGACGATGATACTCGTCCTTGAAGAATTCGCCAGCACATCATCTCAGCCACGGCGTCCACCGATTCTGTAGCTGGAACCGGTGTGCCGCAGGAGGGCCAGTCGCTAACTGACGTCACCCAAAGGTTGATGTTGCTCAGCCGACTGCAATCGAAGCAATTACCGAGTCCCGATTGTTAGAGCGACGACGTTCGACGTTTACGACTCGGTGGGTTGGCAGCGACTAGTGGTTTGCACGAACTCTTACCGACTCCGCAGCTACCGTCGGTCTGGCTGCAGCAATGATCCGTGAGATAGCCAATCAGATCGTTCATCGCCTCGATCACGGGGGCGTAGTAGATGAAACGTCCACTCTGCTGGCTGGTCACAAGACCGGCGTGCGACAGCTCTTTCAGATGAAAGGAGAGTGTGGCGTTGGGCAAGCCCAACTTTTCGGCGATCGCACTGGCGGCCAAGCCGTCCGGGGCGTGCTCGATCAACAGCCGATAAACCGCCAACCGCGACTCCTGAGCGAGCGCCGAAAGGATCGTGAGGACTTGTTTGGTCTGCATGGTGCGGGTGGCCGTCTCAGCACGGTGTACGGTGATCTTCGTGGGCAGTGTAATGCTTGCACTCATCACTGGATCAGCCGGCCGTATCGTTGCTGGATGCCTTTCCGATCGCATCGAGCCGACTTGATAGCGCGAGCCGATCCAGGGCCGTCACGTTCAAATTGAGTAACAGGCTGATTCGTTGTTGTAGAAGATTTCGGGCCAGCACAAAGGCTTTGTAAACAGTGGCCTCATCGCCTTGCGCCTTCGCAGGATCGGGAATGCTCCAGTGCGCGGTGATGGGCGCACCCGGCCACGCGGGGCAAACTTCGCCGGCCACTTGGTCGCACACGGTGATCACGAAATCCATCACGGGAGCCTCCAGTGTCGTGAACTCCGCCCAGCTCTTGCTGCGCAACCCGTCAATGGGAAGGTCCACGGCCTTGAGCACGTCCAGCGTCTGGGGGTAGATGAACCCTTTGGGCTGGCTTCCGGCGCTGTAGCCTTGAAAGCGATCGCGGCCAAAATGATGGACGGTCGCCTCGGCCAGAATGCTGCGCGCCGAGTTGCCAGTGCACACGAACAACACGTTGTAGTGACCTTGCATGAGGATGCTCCGATCAAGCCTGCGGTGATTCATACCAACGCTTGCTGCCGTTGACGATGCGAACCACCGACAACATCACCGGCACTTCGATCAGGACGCCAACCACGGTGGCTAGCGCGGCGCCGGAGTGCACGCCGAACAGACCCACCGCGGTGGCGACGGCCAACTCGAAGAAGTTGCTGGCACCGATCAGCGCCGAAGGGCCGGCCACGCAATGGGGCACCCCGAATCGACGGTTGAGCCAGTAAGCCAGTCCGGAGTTGAAATACACCTGGATCAGGATCGGCACGGCCAGCATGGCGATGACCAACGGCTGGGCAAGGATCTGTTGGCCCTGGAACCCGAACAAAAGCACCAAGGTCGCCAGCAGTGCGAACAAGGATGCCGGCCCCAGGTGCTGAAGCAGTTTCTGCAGTTGCGCCTCGCCGCCCCGGGAAAGTACCCAGCGGCGAAGGGCGATGCTGATGACCACGGGCACTACGATGTAGAGCAGCACTGACAGCAGCAATGTGTTCCAGGGCACCGTGATTGAAGAAATCCCCAGCAGCAGCGCGACGATGGGTGCGAACGCCACCACCATGATGGCGTCGTTCAAGGCGACCTGACTCAGTGTGAAGTTGGGCTCGCCGCCGCACAGGTTGCTCCAGACAAACACCATCGCCGTGCACGGTGCCGCAGCCAGCAGGATCAGGCCGGCAATGTAGGAGTCGAGCTGTGCGGCAGGCAGGTAGCCGGCGAAGACATGGCGGATGAATATCCATCCCAGCAGTGCCATCGAGAACGGTTTCACCGCCCAGTTGATAAAGAGCGTGACACCGATACCTTTCCACTGACGGCGCACGCCGCCAAGCGCGCTGAAGTCGATCTTCAGCAGCATCGGGATGATCATCAGCCAGATGAGGATCGCTACCGGCAGGTTGACCTGAGCGACTTGCATGTTCCCAAGGGATTCAAAGGTGTCAGGCAACCAGTGGCCCAAGGTCGTGCCCACCACGATGCACAGCAAGACCCAGAGCGTGAGGTAGCGTTCGAAGAAGCCGATGCGGTTGCCCTCCACCGTACCCGGATCGACATCAACCGCGTCTGCAGGCAACAGGCTCATACGTGCTCCTCTTCAGCGTCAGTGATGGTGCCGATGTGATCCAGTGCCCGCTTCAACTCGTCCTGACTCAACGTTTCCACCGGCAGGTTCAGCAGCGCGGTGATTCGGTAAAGCACGAGCGTATGGGCACGCCGGAAGGCCTCGGTCGCGGCGCCGGCACCCTGGACAGCCGCTGGATCGGGCAGGCCCCAGTGGGCCTTCACGAAATCGCCGAACAGTACCGGGCACGTCTCATTCGCGGCGTTGTCGCAGACGGTTATCACGATATCCAGTGGCGGCGCACCTTCCTCGGTAAAGCGATCCCAGGACTTGCTGCTAAGACCTTCGGTGGAGATGTCGAGGGCTTTGAGTTCCTCGATCGCATAGGGGTTCACATGGCCGGTCGGCTGACTGCCGGCGCTAAAGGCTTCGAAACGGCCTTTGCCCAGATGGTTGAGGGTCGCTTCGGACAAGATGCTGCGAGCGGAATTGCCGGTACAAATGAATAGAACGCGACACGGGTTCATGACAGCCTCGGCTTGGATTCTATATTTCCATAATGATAGAATCATCAAATCAAAGCAACAGGAATCTCTTCATGACCATGCAGGATCTGCCCCATATTGCGGCCGATGTTTTGGATACCCCGACCTTGGCCAAATTGGCGCTGCCGGCAGACTCCAGTCACCCGCCGCGCATCCTGCTCCTATACGGCTCCCTGCGCCCCCAGTCGTTCAGTCGCAAGCTGGCGTTGGAGGCCGAGCGCATCCTGCGGCAGTTCGGCGCCGAGACGCGCGTGTTCGATCCGCACGAGCTGCCGATCCTGGACAGCGTGCCGGCCAATCACCCAAAGGTGCAGGAGCTGCGCGCGCTTTCTTTGTGGTCAGAAGGTCAGGTCTGGGTGAGTCCAGAACGCCATGGCTCGGTGACCGGCGTGTTCAAGAACCAGATCGACTGGCTGCCGCTGGAAGACGGCAGCGTGCGACCGACGCAGGGTCGCACCCTCGCCGTGATGCAGGTCAGTGGCGGATCGCAATCCTTCAATGTCGTGAACGCGTTGCGCGTGCTCGGTCGCTGGATGCGCATGGTGACCATCCCGAACCAGTCATCCGTCGCCAAGGCCTGGCAGGAGTTCGACGACACCGGTCGTATGAAGCCGTCGCCGTTCTATGATCGTGTCGTGGACGTGATGGAGGAGTTGTTCAAGTTCACGCTGATGGTGCGTGATCGCAGCGACTATCTGACCGACCGCTATAGCGAACGCAAAGGTGCGGCCAAAGCACGTGCCCTGTCTGTCGCCGCCGGCGTAGTAGAGGTGGCTAAACCTCAGCTGGCCCCAGCTATACAGCCCGCCAAAGCCAGTTGCTGTGCCAGCGGAACCTGCTGACCATGAACACAAACGCACCGATGACCGCCACGATCTACCACAACCCTGATTGCGGCACCTCACGCAATGCGCTGGCTTTGATCCGGCATGCCGGTGTCGAGCCGACCGTGATCGAATATCTCAAAACGCCTTCGAGCCGCGAACAACTGGTCATGCCTATCGACGAAGCCATGCTCAAGCCGCGCGAGGCCCTGCGTGAGAAGGGAACGCCCTTCGCCGAGCTAGGACTGGACGCCCCCGGAATCACCGATGACACCCTCATCGATGCCATGTTGAAGCATCCGATTCTGATCAATCGTCCCTTCGTCGTGACGACCCTGGGTACACGGCTATGCCGTCCCTCAGAGGTGGTGCTCGACATTCTGCCGCCGGTGACGCGCCCATTCGCCAAGGAAGACGGCGAAGTCGTGATCGATGCCAATGGCAAGGGGGGTCTCTGATCAGGTCGTGTGATTTACAGCTTCGGTCAGTGTTGCGTGCGGTTTGGGCACACGATCTTCTTGTCTTAGAAAATCCAGTGTCGGGCAGCGCCCGCCACGCGGAGCACATGCACAGTGGTCAGCGAGCTGCACGAGCTCGACTTCCAGTTGCTTCAGGTTTTCCAGTTTGCGGCGCACATCCAAGAGCTTGTATTCGGTCAAGCGGCGTGTCTGCTCGCAGGCGCGTCTACCTGTGAGTTGCAACAGCCCGGCAATCTCATCGAGCGTGAAGCCCATGCTCTTGGCGCGGCGGATGAATTGCAGTCGCGCCACGTCCGGCGGCCCGTAACGACGCACGCCGCCCAGCGGCCGCAAGGGCTCTTGCAGCAAACCGATACGTTGGTAATAGCGCACGGTCTCGATGTGCACATCGGCGGCCGAGGCCAGTCGACCGATGGTGAGGGTGGCGGGCATGCTTGACTCCGTAGTCGGGTACGGAGGTTAGTATGCGCGCATGAAGACGATACCTGCCAAACCCATGTTCGATGCCGCGATTGCGGAAAACACCCAAGGCAGCAAAAAAACTGGCTCTGGCGCTCTTCTGGCCGGGGGTGTCACCGCACTACTGGCGTCGACCTGTTGCCTTGGTCCGCTGGTCTTGGTCGCCCTTGGGTTCAGTGGCGCCTGGATCGGCAACCTGACCGTGCTTGAGCCGTACCGCCCGTACTTTATTGGCGCAGCGCTGATCGCGATGGTCTTCGCCTGGCGACGCATCTACCGGCCTGCGACGGCGTGCGCGCCTGGTGACGTCTGCGCTGTGCCGCAGGTCAGGACCACCTACAAAGTCTTGTTCTGGATCGTCGCAGCCCTGGTGCTCGTGGCGCTGACCTTCCCCTATCTCGCCCCGCTGTTTTACTGACCCGCCGGAGGATCCACCCATGAAGAAACTTGCCACTCTCATCGTCCTTGCCACCGCCATTTCCGCGCCTGCCTGGGCGGCTACGAAGACCGCCACCCTGTCGGTGTCCGGTATGACGTGTGCCGCGTGTCCCATCACCGTCAAGAAAGCGCTGTCCAAGGTTCCCGGTGTCGAAAAGACCGAGATCCTGTTCGACAAGAAGGAAGCCGTTGTGACCTTCGATGACGCCAAGACCAGCATCCAGGCACTCGTCAGCGCCACGACGGATGCGGGCTACCCCTCCACCGTCAAGCACTGAAGCGTCCAAGGCCATTCCCATGTCCCTTCCTAATCCTCTTACGCGCACGGCCGACAAAGCCGGCGTGATCGGTGCCATCGTCACGGCGATGGGCTGCGCGGCGTGCTTTCCCGCCCTCGCCAGCCTGGGTGCCGCCATCGGGCTGGGCTTTTTGAGCCAGTACGAGGGCGTGTTCATCCGTTACCTGCTGCCGCTGTTCGCCGTCCTCGCCTTGCTGGCCAACGTGATCGGCGGACTTCGTCATCGGCAATGGCCACGTATGGTCCTTGGCATGATCGGTCCCGTCCTGGTGCTGGCGGCCGCCTTGCTCATGAGCACCATGGGGTTGCCCACGGCGTGGTTGCTCTATCCCGGTCTGGTGTTGATGGTCGCGGTATCGATCTGGGATCTGGTATCCCCGCCGGGGAGAAGTCACGGCGGAGCGAGCCGAGACCCAACCTGCGGCTGAGTGGCAGCCATACCTTCGGCTGGCAGGGATCTTGGATCGAGCCCGCGAATAGCCAACGGTCAGGCCCCTCGGCATTACATCCGGAGATGGAACACATGAAGGCGCGGCTGATTGCCAAGAAAACAGACCTCATCACAGCGGCGATCGTGTCATCGGCATCGTGCTTCTGTTGATCGTCGTGGTGCCCTATTGCTGCTGATCGGGCCATGCCGCGACTGCGATGTTGGTATGACCTTTCTATCGATTCAACGGTGTGCCGCTCGGCTCGAAACCGAAGCGGCACACCCCTATTTGCCAGGAACATCATGAACGAACAAACCCTTTCCGTGACCGGCATGACGTGCGCGGATTGTGCTCGGCATGTCGAAAAGGCGCTCAAGACGCTCACCGACATCGTCGCGGCCGACGTCGCCTACCCGCAAGGCGTGGCGCACATCCGCAGCATCCAGCCCTTGAGTCTGGATCAACTCAACGCGACCTTGCCGAAAAACTACCGCGTCGCCGCAGCTCCGGCATCGCACGCCGACACACCCGCGGCCAAGCCGTCCAGGCTCAACCAGGCGCTGGACTCGTTGGGCGGTCTGTTCAAGCCTCGCAGCGATGTCGACACCAAGCCCACCGATGCCGAGCAGCGTCTGCGTGTCGCTGTCATCGGCACCGGCGGCGCGGCCATGGCTTCGGCACTGAAGGCCGCGGAACTCGGCGCTCGCGTGACGATCATCGAGCGCGGCACCATCGGCGGCACCTGCGTCAATATCGGTTGTGTGCCCTCAAAGATCATGATCCGCGCCGCGCACGTGGCGCACCTGCGCCGAACCAGTCCGTTCGATGATGGCATCTCCAGTATGGCGCCGGTGGTTCGGCGTGACCGACTGCTTGCCCAACAGCAAGGTCGTGTCGACGAACTGCGTCACGCCAAGTACGAGGGCATTCTCGACACTAACCCCAACATTCAGCTGCTGCATGGCGAAGCGCGTTTCAAGGGCGCGCACACGCTGGTCGTCAAGTCGATGGCGGGGGATGAATCGGAGGTCTCCTTCGATCGCTGCCTGATCGCCACCGGTGCCAGCGCGGCGATTCCGCCCATCCCGGGCTTGAAGGAAACCCCGTATTGGACATCCACGGAGGCACTGGTCAGCGGCACCATTCCGCCACGGCTCGCTGTCATCGGCTCGTCGGTGGTTGCGGTGGAGCTGGCGCAAGCGTTTGCCCGGTTGGGCAGTCACGTGACGATCCTGGCGCGCAGTACGCTGTTTTTCCGTGAAGATCCAGCCATTGGTGAGGCCATCACGACGGCGTTCCGCGCCGAAGGCATTGAGGTCTTGGAGCACACGCAAGCGAGCCAGATCGCGTATACGAACGGTGAATTCGTGCTCACCACCGGGCACGGCGAAGTGCGTGCCGATCAACTGCTCGTCGCGACCGGCCGCCCTGCCAATACGCGCGGTCTCGCGCTGGATGCCGCGGGTATTGCCGTCAATGCCCAGAACGCCATCGTGATCGACCGCGGCATGCGAACCAGCACACCGGACATCTACGCCGCAGGTGATTGCACCGACCAGCCGCAGTTCGTCTACGTGGCGGCCGCCGCCGGTACGCGTGCCGCCATCAACATGACCGGTGGTGAAGCGGTGCTGGACTTGACCACGATGCCAGCGGTGGTGTTCACCGAGCCCCAAGTCGCAACCGTGGGCCTAAGCGAAGGGGAGGCTCACCTGAAAGGTATCGAGACCGATAGCCGCACGCTTTCACTGGACAATGTGCCGCGGGCGCTCGTCAACTTCGACACCCACGGGTTCATCAAGCTCGTCGCGGAGGCCGGCAGCGGCCGGCTCATCGGGGTGCAGGCGGTCACGCCAGAAGCAGGCGAGATCATCCAGGCCGCCGCACTTGCCATCCGGTCACACATGACGGTGCTGGAGCTCGCCGACCAGTTGTTCCCGTACCTGACGATGGTCGAGGGCCTGAAGCTGGCGGCGCAGACCTTCACCAAGGATGTAAAACAGCTGTCGTGCTGCGCGGGATAGCCGAAAGGAAGGTAGAACCATGAGTTGTTGCAGCCTGCCAGTGGTCGAGTGCGTTGTTTGCGGTGCCTGGATTCCTTACGACTCGGTGTTCGCGTTTGAGGACGGACAGGATTCTGAACCGGTTGAAGCACGGCATGCCGCGCTGCCGTCCTGAAGCCGCGTTCCTTCAACGAGGAACGCGGCAAGGCGAGTATCGAAGCGAGGCGACCGTGCCCGGTGTGGCGCACACGGAGATCGATCTCAAGACCGCCACGGTCACCGTGACGTTCGATGCGGATCACACCAGTGTGCCGATGCTGGCGCGCACGATCACCGATGCCGGCTTCCCGGCCGTGGCGGCGGCTCGTGGCGGCTGAGCCGATCCTGCAGAGCACGCTGACCTGTCCGCATTGCGGTCACCAGGTCGCCTAGACCATGCCGACCGACGCCTGCCAGTTTTTCTACGACTGTCCTGGCTGCGGCAAATTGTTGCAGCCCAAACCGGGCGACTGTTGCGTGTTCTGTTCCTGGGGCAGCGTACCGTGCCCACCGATCCAGCAGCAGGGGTCCTGCTGCGGATAGGTGCCACGCGTACCGTGGAGGCGGCAGCGACGTGTTATGCCCGAAAGTGAGATTGTCTAACAACGCGGCTGCCATATAGGATCAGCTGATGTTCTCGCCCGTTCCATCGCTGTTGACCCGCCTGCGCCGCCATCGCGGCCTGTGGGTGCTGGCCGTGGCTGTGATGCTGATTAAGCTGGTCAGCGGATCGATCTGCGTGGCCGATGGACCGGGGGCGCGATTCGCTTCGGCGACCGCTGCTGCCCCGACCACCTTGTTGGCTGATACCGCCGTCAGTACGGTATCGGCTGACGATGCAAACCCCTGTCTTCTGGGTGAAGGGCGCAGTTGTCATTGTGCCTGTGCGCATTCGGTGACATTGCCGGCCAGCACGCCGCTTCCCATCGCCATGATGGAAGCACGTTTCGCACCGCTCACTTTCCATTCGGGATTCACGCCGGCCACGACCGGTTCGCTGTTACGCCCTCCCATCGCCTGAACCACTCCGTTTCGTGATGAACCGCCTGTGCGGTTCGTCGCTTCGTGACCGTTTTCAGGAGATGGCTTCATGTCTGTTTTACGTTCGGTGCCGATCGGCGCCGTGTGTCTGTTGTATGCGGCGATGCTCAGTGCCGCCCCCGTATCCCATCCTTCCTCACCGGTAGCTTCCCCGCCGACATCGTTGGCGACGTCTCCATTGCAGGAGGCGGTGCGCCGTATCTGGCAAGCCAGCCCCGAGGTGCAGGCCGCGCGGGCAGACCTTGATGCTGCCCAAGCCCGTGCGCGTGCCGCTGCGCAGCCGCTGTACAACCCCTCACTGTCGCTCGATGCGGAGGATGCCGACACCAATCGGCGCACGGCCGGCATCAGCCTGCCGCTGGATCTGTCCGGCAAGCGTCGTGCCCGGGCCAGCCAGGGTGAGGCCGAACTGCTTGCTGCCGAGGCGGGCTACAACGTGCTGCGTCGTGACGTCGCCGCCCGCTGGTTGAAGGCGTGGTCGACGGCCGCGCTCGCGGCCCGACAGAGTGAACTGGGCCAGCGTCGTCTTGTGCTGATGCAACGCTTCGATGACCTGGCCGCCCAGCGACTCAAGGTCGGTGACATCAGCAGTCCCGAACGCGATCTGGCCGGTCTGGCACTCGGCGAGGCGCAGGTGCAGCAAGCCACGCTCGCCGGTAACGAAGCGGCAGCTCGTGCGGCATTGCTGGCCATCAGTGGCGATCAACCCACGGCCCTGCCGCCGCTGCCCAACGGCCTGTCACCAGCGACGGACAGTGTGATGCCGTTGCCCGTCGACGAGTTGCCTGAACTGCGTCAGGCCCGCGCTCAGCAAGCAAGCGCCGAGGCGGGTGTGCAGGTCGCGCGCCGTGCACGCATTCCCGATCCGACACTCAGCCTGACCGGTGGCCAGGTGCGCAGTGGGCCGCGTACCGATCAGGTGATCGGCGTGAGCGTATCCATTCCGTTGCCCGTGCTCAACACCGGTCGTGCCGAAGTGGATGCTGCCCGGGCGGAGGCCGACGCGGCCGCCGCCGGCGTGCGTTCGCGCGAGTTTGTGCTGCGCGCGGGATTGCAGGAAGCGCAAGCCCGCTACGCCGCCCTGCGCGGTGCAGCCGAAGCGTTTCGCAGCGGCCGTGCCGCGGCTTTCGAGGATCGCACCACGTTGCTTGAAAAGCTCTGGCGTGCCGGCGAAATAAGCACCTCCGATTACCTCGTGCAGCTCAAGCAAAGTCTCGACACCGCGTTGTCCGGCCAGGAACTGGAAAGCCAGACCTGGCAGACCTGGTTCGACTACCTCACCGCTGCGGGCCGTCTGACCGACTGGCTCGATGGCCGCACCCAGAACGGTCCTACTCAGGACGGCCTTAATCAGGATATCCCCCGATGAATCTCTCCCTTTTGAAACGCAGCCTGCAGGGCATGGCGCTGCTCGCTGCGCTGGCTGGCCCTGTAGTGGCTCAGGAACCGGCTCCCACCAATCCGCTCGCGTTGGATGCCAAAGCGATCAAGGACGCCGGCATTGTCCTCGACAAGGCCGCTCCACGTGCGCTGACGGATGAGTTGAAAGCCCCCGGCGAAGTGAAGGCCGATGCCTATTCCACGGTACTGGTGTCGCCGCGGGTGGAATCGCAAGTGCTCGCCCGCAAGGCCCGGCTTGGCGACGTCGTGAAGGCTGGCCAGCCGTTGGTGGTGCTCTCCAGCGTCGAGGTGGCCGCCACGCAAGGTGCGTTGATCGTCGCCGAACAGGATTGGCAACGGATCGCGTCGCTCGGGCCACAGGCCGTGTCGGCCCGGCGCTACAACGAGGCGAAAGTGCAACGCGACCAGGCCCGCGCCAAGTTGCGCGCCTACGGTTTGTCCGACGGTCAGATCGGCGGATTGCTGCGCAAGGGATCGGCTGGTGCGGACGGCAGTTTCGAGCTGCTCGCGCCAGCCGGTGGTCGGGTGACTACCGATGAATTTCTGGTCGGTGAGCGAGTGGAGCCGGGCCGCACCTTGTTCACCCTGGTCAAGGAAGACTCGGTCTGGGTCGTCGCGCAGATGGCACCGGCCGATGCCGAACGGGTCAAGCCCGATGCCGATGTCCGCATCCTCGTGCATGACACCGCGATACCCGGCAAGGTCGTCCAGCGCTCGCATCAGACCGATGAGCGCACCCGCACGGTGCCCGTGCGCATCGAAGTCGACAACCGCCAGGACCTGTTGCATCCGGGCGAACTGGTCGAGGCGCGCATCGCCGTGGGTAGCGCCTCGCAAAAGCTCGCGGTACCTGCCGAAGCGATCGTGCTGTTGCAGAATCAGCCGACCGTGTTTCTCGCCAAAGGCAAGGGCCAGTTTGAGCCGGCACCCGTGATGGTCGGCGACACGCGCGATGGCTGGACGGTGGTCACCCAGGGCCTCAAGGCCGGCGACAGCTACGTGCGCAAGGGTGCTTTCGCCCTGAAGGCCCGTTTGCTGCGCTCGCAGTTGGGAGAAGAATGATGCTGGAACGTCTGGTTGAATTCTCCCTGCGCTACAAGGTGCTGGTGCTGATCGTCTTCGTGGTGATCGGCTTTCTAGGCTTCCAGGCCGTGCGTCAGCTGCCCATCGACGCATTTCCCGACGTCACGCCGGTACAGGTCAACGTGTACACCGAGGCGTCGGGACTGGCGGCCGAGGACGTGGAGCAACTGCTGACCACGCCGGTGGAGTCGGCACTGGCCGGCTTGCCCAAGGTCGAGCAGATCCGCTCGGTGAGCCTGTTCGGCTTGTCCTATGTGTCGGTGTATTTCGACGACAGCATGGACATCTACTTCGCCCGTCAGCTGGTCAACGAGCGGCTGCAGCAGGTGGGCGATCGCCTGCCGGCGGGTTATGGCAAGCCGGAGATGGGGCCGAACACCTCCGGCTTGGGTCAGGTGTTCTGGTACACCGTCGAACGCGCCGACGACAAGCTCAAAGGTGCCACGGCCGGCACGGCACCGAACGATATGGACTTGCGCACGCTGCAGGACTGGACCATCCGGTTGATCCTGCGCACCGCGCCCGGCGTCGACGACGTCAGTTCGTGGGGCGGGCAGGAAAAGCAGTTCCAGGTGCGCATCGATCCGATGAAACTGATCGCGCACAAACTCGGCTTCAAGCAGGTGATCGAGGCGTTGCAGGCGAACAACGCCCAGGTCGGCGGCAACTTCGTCGACGTGGGACGCGAGCAGTATCTGGTACGCGGACTGGGCTTGATCCAGAACGCGAAGGATCTGGGCAACATCGTCCTCAAGACCGAAGACGGCACGCCGATCTACGTGCGGGACGTGGCCACCATTACCGAGGCTGGGCGCACCGCGCACCGGGGCGGTGACGCGAGATGGCAAGGAAGTCGTGCTGGGCATGGCGCTGGCGCGTATCGGTGAAAACGCCAAGAGCGTGGTCGATGCGGTCAAAGCCAAGCTCGATACGGTGAAGCAATCCTTGCCGCCGGGCGTGGTCGTCAAACCGGTGTACGAGCGCACCGAACTGGTCAACGCGGCTGTGGGAACTGCGGTGCGCGCGTTGATCGAAGGTTCGATCCTGGTTGCGATCATTCTGTTCCTGTTCCTGGGTGAGTTCCGTAGTGCGCTGGTGGTGGTCGTGGCCTTGCCGTTGGCGATGCTGATTGCCTTCATCTGCATGAATCAGGCCGGGCTGTCGGCCAATCTGATGTCGCTGGCGGGCCTGGCGATCGGCATCGGCATGATGGTGGATGGGGCGGTGGTGATGGTGGAGAACGCCTACCGCATCATGGCCGAGCGCAAGGCGCATGGGGGCCCGGTGGATCGAACTTCGGCCGTGCTGGCAGCCGCCCGCGAGGTCGCCAACCCGATGGCGTTTGCGATCGGAATCATCATCGTGGTGTTCCTGCCGCTGTTCAGCCTGCAAGGGCTGGAAGGCAAGATGTTCAAGCCGATGGCATTCAACATCAGCTTCGCCATGGCCGGTTCGTTGATCCTCGCGCTGACCCTGATCCCGGTGCTGGCCGCCTTGGTGTTGAAACCGAAGGAGGAGAAGGACACGTGGCTGGTCGCGTTCCTGAAACGCCACTACGCCACGGTGCTCGCCTGGGCGTTGGCGCGGCGCAAGCTCGTGTTGGGCATTGCCACCGGGGCCTTGGTCGGCAGCCTTGCGCTGTTCCCGTTCCTGGGCAAGGAGTTCATGCCCAACCTGAAAGAGGGCGCCATCATGTGGCGGATTACCTCGATTCCGTCTGCGTCGCTAGATGAATCCATTCGCATCTCCAAGCAAGTATCGGCGCTGGTCAAGCAAAAGTTTCCCGAGGTCGAGACCACGCTGGCGATGATCGGCCGCGCCGAGAAAGGCGAGACCGCCGACGTGAACTACATGGAGGTGTACACGCCGCTGAAACCGAAGGATCAATGGCGCAAGGGCGAGACGTTGGAAAGCATTGAGGAAGCGATGCAGAAGGAGTTGTCAGCTGCCTTGCCCACCGCCGTGGTGAGCTATACCCAGCCGATCCAGATGCGCATCGAGGAGTTGATCTCGGGCGTGCGGGCCACGTTGGCGTTGAAGATCTACGGCGATGATCTGGGCGAGCTCGATCGGCTCAGTAGCCGCATCAAGAACGTGCTGGCTGGTGTACCCGGCGTGGCGGATCTGGCGTTGGAGGCGAACATCGGCAAGCCGCAGATCCGCATCCAGGTGGACCGCGATGCGCTGGCCCGTTACGGCCTCAATGCCGACGATGTGCTGACCGTGGTGAAGAACGGCATCGGCGGCGAGCCGGTGACGACGCTGCTCGACGGCGTGAAACGCTTCGACATCGCGGTGCGGCTGGACGATGCCGACAAGGCCTCGTTGCCGGCGATCCAGCGCATTCCGATCCGCACCGCCAGCGGCGCGCTGGTGCAGCTGTCACAGGTGGCCGAGGTCAGTGATGCCGAAGGCTATTCGTTCATTCGTCGCGAGCAGTTGCAACGCTACGCGGTGATCCAGATGGACGTGCGCGGCCGCGACATCGACGGCTTCGTCAAGGACGCCAATGCCGCGATCGCGCAGCAGGTGAAGTTGCCGACGGGCTACTACAGCGAATGGGGTGGCGCGTTCGAGAACCAGCAGCGGGCATTGAAGCGCTTGTCGCTGATCGTGCCGGCGACGATCTTCTTCATCTTCGTGCTGCTCTACACCGCCTTCAATTCGGTGAAGTACGCCGCGCTGATCCTGGCCAATGTGCCGTTTGCCACCATCGGCGGCATCGTCGGGCTGGCGATCACCGGGCAATACCTGTCGGTGCCCTCGGCGATCGGCTTTATCGCGGTGTTCGGTGTAGCGATGCTGAACGGCATCGTGCTGGTGAGCTTCTTGAACGAGCAACGAGAGAAAGGGCTGCCTGTCCGGGAGGCGGTGATTCGCGGCACGGCGCTGCGCATGCGACCGGTGATGATGACCGCGAGCGTGGCGATCCTGGGTCTGGTGCCGATGCTGCTCTCCAGCGGCGTCGGTGCGGAAACTCAGCGTCCGCTCGCCACCGTGGTGGTCGGCGGTCTGATCACCTCAACCCTGCTGACGCTGGTACTGCTGCCGGTGCTCTACGACTGGATCGAAGAACGCGCCGCACGGCGCCTGGCCAAGGAGAACACCCCATGAAAGAAGTGAAGGCATTCATCCACCGCGGCCGCGTGGTCGACGTCATCCACGCCTTGGAGGACGGTGGATTCCATTACCTGTCTTTCAGCGATGTCAAAGGCCAGTTGACTGCGCTCAGTGCCCAGGAACAGAGCTATTCGATAGAACTGGGAGAACGCGTGACCAGGCAGATCAAGCTGGAGGTGTTCTGCGAAGACGACCAGGCAGAGCGTGCCGTGCAACTGATTCGGTTGCACGGGCGCACCGGTCAGAGCGTGGCCGGCTGGGTCTACCAGAGCACGATGGATCGGGCGTGGCCGATCGACGGCCAAGTGGGCTGACGGTGATGGGCGGGGTCATTCTCCGCCCGTCATTCACGATGTCATGTCATAACACCGCGGTGCTCGCGTAAGGTGATCGCCGTACGGGAGACCTCACTAAGCCCTAGCTTGCTCAGACGTTTGAGTGTTCGGCACTTACAACATGACAATTGCAATTGATCAACCCTCGCAAAATGCCACACGCCTGCACAGGTCGAGCACCTGAACACTGTTCGCGCAGAGCGAGCAGGTGTTGCCTCAGCTGCAACAACGCTTCCACACGCACTTCCACTTGTTGGAGATGCGTGTCCAGCAGCACATTGACCTCGCCACAATCCAGCGTCGGGTTGTCTCTCATCTCTAGCAGCGCCCGGATCTCACGAAGCGTCATATCGAGCGAACGGCAACGGCGGATGAACTGTAAACGCTCGACATGTACATCACCGTACAACCGGAAGTTGCCGGCGCTTCGCGCTGGCTTCGGCAGTAGCCCTTCCTTCTCGTAGTAGCGGATGGTCACGATCTCGCATCCGGCGCGCTTGGCGAGGTCGCCAATTCTCATTTCCATGCCTCTATCTGCAGCTATCGCTTGACTCTATAGTGACTATAGAGAATTAAATGGGAACCGGATAGGTGATTTAAAGGAGTCATCCATGAGCGAAAGTACTTCAAGGGCGCGTGGATGTCCGGCTGGGCCGAGCATCCAACCCGCGACACCAGCCACGCTGGTAACCGCAACAACTCAAGCGGTGTATCGCATTGCCAACATGGATTGCCCCACAGAGGAGGCGCTGATCCGGAGCAAGCTAGCTGGGCTGGCAGGTGTGGCAGGCCTTGAATTCAACCTGATGCGGCGCACTTTGGTCGTTCGGCACGAGCTGCCTTCATTGTCTCCCGTTGAGCAGGCACTAACCGCCATCGGCATGCAAGCCGTGCGCATGGATCAGGTTTCGGCCGAGCAGACAACCAAGCTGTCCATTGCCAAAATGGATTGCCCCACGGAAGAGGCGTTGATCCGCAACAAGCTCGGCACAGTGGCCGGGGTTGCCGATCTCGATTTCAACCTGATGCAGCGCACGCTGTCGGTACGCCATGCTGACCAAGCTCTACCTGACGTGCTCGCGGCACTGCAAACGCTTGGATTCGAGGCGCAGGTGATGGACGCAGCAGAGGCCGCATCGCCAACCGTTTCCCCTGTGATCACACCGACCAACTGGTGGCCGCTGGGCATTTCCTTTGTAACGGCATCGGCGGCTGAGGCGGTCTACTGGCTCAACGACGGCAATCATTGGTCGGTCGTCGTTCTGGCGCTCGTCGCGGTCTTCACGGGCGGCCTCTCCACCTACAAGAAGGGTTGGATCGCACTCAAGAACCGTAACCTCAACATGAACGCCCTGATGTCGATTGCCGTCACGGGTGCCATGTTGATCGGTCACTGGCCCGAAGCGGCGATGGTGATGGTGCTGTTCGCGCTGGCCGAAGTGATCGAAGCTAAGTCGTTGGATCGTGCCCGCAACGCCATCCGTGGCCTGCTCGACCTGACACCGGAACAGGCCACAGTGCAACAGGCTGACGGCACATGGCGAGAGGTGGGCGCAAAGCAAATCGCCATCGGCAGCCGTGTCCGGGTCAAGCCGGGTGAGCGCATCGCCCTTGATGGCGAAGTGCTGGAAGGCCGCTCTACAGTCAACCAAGCCCCGATCACGGGCGAAAGCCTCCCGGTCGAAAAATCCCCCGGTGATCCGGTGTTCGCAGGCACGATCAACGAATCCGGGTCATTTGAATATCGCGTCACCGCTGTGACCAGCAACTCCACATTGGCCCGCATCATTCACGCGGTAGAGGCTGCTCAGGGGAGCCGTGCGCCGACCCAGCGTTTTGTCGATCAGTTCGCCCGCTGGTATACGCCCATCGTGTTCGCCCTAGCCATCGCCGTCGCGTTGCTGCCCCCGCTTCTTATGGGCGCGGCCTGGCTCGACTGGATCTATCGTGCACTGGTTCTGCTGGTTGTCGCCTGCCCGTGTGCGCTGGTCATTTCGACTCCGGTCAGCATTGTCAGCGGCTTGGCCTCTGCCGCCCGCCACGGCATTCTCATCAAGGGCGGTGTCTATCTGGAAGCTGGCCGCAAGCTGCGCTGGCTGGCTCTGGACAAGACCGGCACGATCACACACGGCAAGCCAGCCCAGACCGATTTTGTCCCATGGGGCAATGCACTCGCCGCAGACAGCCGCAGCATCGCTGCCAGTTTGGCGGCCCGCTCCGACCATCCTGTATCCAAGGCGGTGGCACAGGCTGCACAGACGGAAGCAATTGCCCTGCTCGACGTGGCCGAGTTCAGCGCGCTGCCCGGTCGGGGTGTGCAAGGCCAAATCAACGGTGAGACTTACCATCTGGGCAACCACCGGATGCTCGAAGAGCTGGGGCAGTGCACACCAGAGCTGGAACAGCGCATCGCGGCACTGGAGACCGCAGGCAAGACCGTCGTGATGTTGGTCGGCGCAAAGGAGGTGCATGCCTTATTCGCCGTAGCGGACACCATTAAGGACAGCAGCAGGAACGCCATCGCCGAGCTGCATGCACTGGGCATCAACACCATGATGCTGACCGGCGACAACCCCCATACGGCACAGGCCATTGCCGCACAAGCCGGAATCGACCGTGCACAAGGCAACCTGCTCCCAGAAGACAAACTGCGCGAAGTTGAGCAACTGGCCCAAAGCGGCAAGGTTGGCATGGTCGGTGATGGCATCAACGATGCCCCGGCCTTGGCGCGTGCGGACATCGGCTTTGCCATGGGGGCGGCTGGCACAGATACCGCCATCGAGACCGCCGACGTGGCCCTGATGGACGACAACCTGCGCAAGATACCGACGTTCGTGCGCCTGTCGCGTGCGACGGCGCAGGTGCTGATGCAAAACATTGTGCTGGCCCTTGGTATCAAGGCAGTATTTCTGGTGCTCACCTTCACGGGTCACGCGACCATGTGGATGGCTGTGTTTGCTGATATGGGGGCCAGCTTGCTCGTCGTTGGCAATGGCTTGAGGCTGTTGCGCCGATGAGCTGGAAATTCTTTCTCTATGACTGGGGTGGCCTGAACATCGCGTTGTTTCAAGCCATCAACACGGGTACGCCCGCCGCGCTGGGGCCGCTGGCGTGGTTCTTCAGCCTCGTGGGAAGTTACTGGACAGCGCCACTGATGATGCTGGGGCTGTGGTGGTGGTCGAAGTCGGCCACCGACCCGGCGCGTGGCGTGGCCGTTCTGCACCGCCTTATTGGTTTTAGCGTGGCCTTCTCGCTGGCTTTACTGGCCGCCACCGTCGTGAAGCTATGGCTCGACTTTCCACGCCCGTCTGCCGTTCTTGGCGACCTGGTGCGCGTCGTCGGGGACATCGAGCGTCACTACAGCCTACCCAGCGGGCATGCCACCTATGCCGCGCTGGTGGTCGGCGCGCTCTGGCCTTTGATGGGCCGCCGTGGCCGCATCGGCTTGGTGCTGTACGCCGTGCTGGTTGGCTGGTCGCGTATCGCGGCCGGAATGCACTTTCCAGCCGACGTGCTGGCAGGGTGGGGGCTTGGGTTGAGTTGCACGGTGCTCACCGGGCGGTTGCTGCCGCTGGCCGCCACTGTGTGGCAATGGGCTCGCCCCACATCGACTTGGATCTGGTTCGCAGTGGCCGCCAGTGCTGTCATGACCGATCAACTCGCGAAGTTCACCATCACCCGCACGTTTGCCTACGGTGAACAGGTCGAAGTCACGCCCTTCTTCAACCTCGTCCATGTCCTGAATCCTGGCGCGGCATTCAGCTTTCTGGCGAACGCTGGCGGCTGGCAACGTTACTTTTTCATCACGCTGGGTCTGGTCGTTTCTGCTTGGCTGGGACGCATGCTGCGCCTGCAACTGCCACGTCTCGAAGCGGCGGGCTACAGCCTGATCCTTGGTGGTGCGCTCGGCAATGTCGCAGATCGCGTGTTGCGTGGACAGGTTGTTGATTTCCTCGACTTCCATTGGCGGCTCACGCATTGGCCCGCGTTCAACTTGGCAGACGTGGCAATTTTCCTGGGGGCGTTCTGTCTGATTTATGCCGCCATGAGTCGAAAAGCCGTCATCAAGTCGAGTTGACGACTTCCTGTTATCCCGTCGCCAGCAAATTTTCTAACGATTTGTTGGTGACCGTGTTCAATGTGCGAGCGGCTCAATGCCCGAAACTGTTCGGCTTTCTCAGGGAGAATCATCATGAGATACCCAGCCTGCATGGAAACACCTCCCCAAGGTAGCGCTGCTCAAGGGCGCCTTGATTCTCGGGGCTGCGGTAGCCGTTGCCATCCAGGTCGGCTGGCGCCTCGCGCATCCGGACGTGCCGATCTTCGAGGCAATCGGTCTCGCCGGGGTGATCAACCTGGCCTTCAACGGTATTTGCCTGTGGCTGCTGACGCCCTACCGTCATGGCGATGTGAACATGGCCTAGGCGTGGGAATGCTCGCGCAATGACGTGTTCGAGGGTATCGCCGTACTGGCGGCGGCTACTGGCGTCGGCCTGTTCAGCGCAGGGTGGCCCGATTTGCTGGTTGCGTCAGCGTTGTTGCTGATGTTTCTACGCTCGGCCTGGCGGGTGTTCCGCATGGCGTGGCGCAACTACACGAACGGAGACAAATAATGAGTACCGGGCACGATCATGTGGGTACGGAGGTCAAGCACGAGACGCCGCTGTGGTGGGCACTCGGCCTGACCAGTATGTTCCTTGTCGCCGAGATCATCGGCGGCCTGCTTACCAACAGCTTGGCCTTGTTATCGGACGCGGCGCACATGGCCACCGATGTGATCGCGCTGACAATTTCGTTGACCGCCGTGCGCCTGGCCCGACGCCCCCCCGACGCGAAACGCACCTATGGTTACGCGCGCATGGAAGCCATCGGCGCACTCGTCAACGGTGGCCTGCTGTTCCTGGTCGCCGGCTACATCCTGTGGGAGGCGGTGCGGCGCTTCAGCGAACCGCCGTCGGTGGCTTCCACCGGCATGCTGGTGATCGCGGTGCTGGGGCTGGTGATCAATCTCATCTCGATGCGATTGCTCAAGGCCGGCAGCGGTGAAAGCCTCAATGTGAAAGGTGCGTATCTGGAAGTTTGGGCCGACATGCTCGGTTCGGTCGGTGTGATCGTCGCCGCGTTGATCATCAAGTTCACCGGCTTCTACATCGCCGATCCGATCATCGCGGTACTGATTGGTCTGTGGGTCCTGCCGCGAACCTGGATATTGTTGCGGGAGGCCGGCAACGTGCTGATGGAAGGTGCGCCTCGAGGCATTGACACCGAGCAGGTCCGCGCTGCGTTGTTGGCCGCGCCGGGCGTGGCGGCACTGCACGATCTGCATCTCTGGGCGCTTAGCAGTACCAGGTCGGCCCTGGCGGCCCATGTGGTCGCCGGGGAAGATGCGTCCGACGGGGATGCATTGCGAGTACAGCTGGAGCAACTGCTCGAGGTACGTTTTGAGATCCATCATGTGACGCTGCAAATCGAAGCCACGCCTTGCGGGCCGGGATGCGAAACGCGGGTCAGATGACGGCGGTACCGTCAGGTGGGTGGCTTGGAACAGCCGAAGGTCTCAGCCGGACACGACGGTACCGATCCACCCGATGAGAGGTGCCATGGCTTGACGAGCGCCGTCGCGGCGACGCGTGCTCCCACGCTTCGCGAAGAATGCGGACGGACTCCCTGAGCACCAAAACCATCTTTTTTCGCAGCAGGACCAGTATTTTTACACGGCCGCCTGGACGGCTATTTCGAACTCAATAGATCGGGGCACCCTTAGGAGATAGTTCGGTGGAATTTCGTCATATGCGCCGCTTTCTAGCCGTCGCCGAAGAACTCCACTTTGCTCGCGCGGCGGAACGACTTCATATCGAGCAGTCGCCGCTGTCGCGCGCGATCAAGGAACTCGAATCCGATCTGGGCGTGCAATTGTTCGAGCGCACCACGCGCAGCACGCGCCTGACTTGGGCCGGTCAGGTTTTTCTCGAAGACGTGCGCCACGTCTTTGCCGCACTCGACCAAGCCCGGGTCAATGTGAAGGCGGCAGCGAAAGGCTACCACGGCAAGCTGCGCATCGCGGTGTCTGACGGTATCGTCCCGTCACGCCTGGCGGCGCTCCTGGCCCAATGCCGTGCTGAGGAGCCGGAAGTGGAAACCCGTTTGTTCCAGACGCCGTTCGCGCAGCAGGTCAAGGGACTGCGCAGCGATCTTTACGATGTGGGCTTTGCTCAATCCGATGAGGTGGGCGATGGCATCCTCGCCGAGCCGGTGTGGCACGATCCGCTGGTAGCCGCCGTGCCGGCGCGCCATCCGCTGCTGATACACAAGCGCATTCCGCTGGAGGACGTACTGCGCTATCCGCTGGTGCTCTGTCACCCCGAAGCCTGTGAAGGCTGTGCACGGCAGATCGGACGCGTGCTGCGCACCGTAGATGCCGAGCCGATCGTGATCGATCGCGTAACGACGCGCGACATGCTGATCACACTGGTTGCGGCCGGCTACGGCATCGGTCTCATCAGCGCGACCCACATCGATGACTTTCGCCATCCCGAGGTCGTCGTGCGACCGTTGGCCGGCCGTGCCGTCATGTTGACGACGTATCTGTTGCAGCCGGACGGTGAGCCGTCAGAGCCATTGCGTCATTTCATTGAACGGGTTAGATCCGATCAAGCCCCTTTGCCAGGCAACAAACCGTAAAGCACCTCGATGACCTAGCCTCACGTCGCAGGAGAAAGCTCTATGAACAAGATCAGAGTGGTGTTGATGACTGCCATGCTTGCGGCCTGCAGCAGGGCCGCGCCCACCGATGCGGTGGATTCGTTGGTGGCGCATCCCGACCAATTGCGTGCAGTCGAGCAGCAGTGCGCGAACGACTACGCCAAGATGGGCGCGGACGAATGCAATGCTGCTTCTGAAGCGCGGCATCGCTTGTTCATGGGCAACGGCCCGCAGTACACCCCACCCAAGAAGGCGCCAAAGTTCTGAATTGCTGTCAGGACGACAGGTGATGTTGTTGTGTTGCTTGCTACGCCGTCGTGCGCGCGCAAATCCTGTGACGCGCTGTACATTTCCCCTGCAGGAAATCTTGTTTTTTCGATCATTTTTATCGCCATAACGGTCTTTGACCGATACTGGCCACGGCACCGAAGCTCTCGGTCATGCGGCGCGTTTTGCCGCAGACGTAAGGAGCAAGTCGGGGGCCGGCATGAACGGAGCAAGTGTGCTGTTCGGCCAGATACTGGTGGTGATCAGTATCGTGGTCGCGGGAACATGGGCTGCGACCCAATGGACCGCCGCACACTTGGGCTATCAACTACGCCTCGGCGCGCCCTGGTTCGACCTGCTTGGTATTCCTTTCTATCACCCCTGGCGGCTGTTCGAGTGGTGGTACTGGTACGACGCTTATGCGCCGCGCCTGTTCCTCAAGGGCGGTGCCATCGCCGCGATGAGCGGCTTCACTGCCGCGTTCGTCGCCATCGGCATGTCGGTATGGCGCGCGCGGCAGTCACGGCGCGTCACCACTTACGGCTCGGCGCGCTGGGCCGATGCGAAGGAAATCCACAAGGCTGGATTGACCGGCGCCGCTGGCGTCTTTCTCGGCCTCCATCGTGATCGCTACCTGCGGCACAACGGCCCCGAGCATGTCCTGACCTTCGCGCCGACGCGCTCGGGCAAGGGCGTGGGCCTGGTGGTGCCGACGCTACTCACTTGGCCGGCCTCGGTCGTGGTCCACGACATCAAGGGCGAGAACTGGCAGCTCACCGCCGGCTGGCGCGCGCGCTTCTCGCACTGCCTGCTGTTCAACCCTACCGAAGCGCGCTCCGCTGCCTACAACCCGCTGCTGGAAGTACGGCGCGGCGTGCATGAAGTGCGTGACGTGCAGAACATCGCCGACATCCTCGTTGATCCCGAAGGCGCGCTGGAGCGGCGCAACCATTGGGAGAAGACCAGTCACGCGCTGCTGGTCGGCGCGATCCTGCACGTGCTGTATGCGGGCGCCGACAAGACGCTGCGCGGCGTCGCCAACTTCCTCTCCGATCCGGCGTGTCCGTTCGAGTTGACGCTGCACCGGATGATGACGACGAGGCACCTGGCTGAGGCGCCACATCCAGTCGTCGCATCTGCGGCGCGCGAGGTGCTCAACAAGAGCGACAACGAGCGTTCGGGCGTGCTGTCTACCGCCATGTCGTTCCTGGGTCTCTACCGCGATCCCACGGTGGCCGAAGTCACCGCGCGTTGCGATTGGCGCATCGCCGACCTGATCTCGGCCGAGCACCCGGTATCGCTGTACCTGGTCGTGCCGCCATCTGACATCAGCCGCACGAAGCCACTGATCCGGCTGATCCTCAACCAGATCGGCCGACGGCTCACCGAATCGCTGGACGGCTCGGACGGTATCGCGCGCAAACATCGTCTGCTGCTGATGCTCGATGAATTTCCGGCGCTTGGCCGGCTCGACTTCTTCGAGTCGGCGTTGGCGTTCATGGCCGGCTACGGCATTCGCAGCTTCCTGATTGCGCAGAGCCTCAACCAGATCGACAAGGCGTATGGCGTCAATCACTCGATCCTGGACAACTGCCATGTGCGCGTGACGTTCGCCACCAACGACGAACGTACCGCCAAGCGCATCTCCGAGACGCTGGGCACCGCAACCGAGCTGCGCGCACAACGCAACTATGCCGGCCATCGCTTGGCACCTTGGCTTGGGCATCTGATGGTGTCGCGCCAGGAGACCGCACGCCCGTTGTTGACGCCCGGCGAGGTGATGCAGCTCCCACCCGACGATGCCGTAGTGATGGTCTCTGGCCATGCGCCGATCCGTGCGAAGAAACTGCGCTACTACGCCGATGCCAATTTCAAGCGCCGCGTGCTTGCGCCGCCGGTGTTGGCGATCGGCTCTTATATAGATGTACCGACGCGGCGCGCTGACGACTGGAGCGCACTGCCCATTCCCATGATGCCGAGTGTGCCTGCCGCAACGATCACGCTGCCTGATGGCGCGACCGGCGACGGCGGCCCGCGGCGCCAACCCGGGCTGGCCGACGAGGTGATCTATGCCCCGACGTCCGACGGGGTGGCCGACGACCTGACGATGCTTGATGACGATGACCTGCCATTGCCGGTTCCCGTCCAGCTCGATCCACGCCTGCAACGTACGGCGCGGCTGGCCACGCTCGATCCGGCGGACGGGATACCGCTATGAGCCAATACCGTCTCAATCTCTTCATTACGTCCGAGCACGCCCGCCGACTCGACGAGCTGGCCACCAAGAAGGGCGTCTCGAAGTCGTCCATCGTCGCGGCGGCGCTGGCATCCTGGCTATCGCCCGATGCGGGCGACCAGCGCGAGGCCGCGATCGCCAAGCGGCTGGACCGGCTCACGCGCCAGTTCGAGCGCCTGGAGCGCGACCAGTCCATCCAGATCGAGACGCTGGCGCTGTTCATTCGTTACTTCCTGACCGTGAGTACCCCGGTGCCGGAGGCGCATCAGGATGCGGCACGCGCTCAAGGCAAGGCGCGTTTCGCGCAGTTCATCGAACAGCTTGGCCGCCATCTGCTGCGCGGACACAGCCTCGTGCGTGAGCTGGTGGAGGAAATCCAGCCCGACACGGTGCGGCGTGAGGCCGCGGCCGATGCGGACGCGCCGGCACCGGGGGCGGTGCCATGAGCGCGCAGCCGCACGACCTGTTGACGCCGGCCGCCCGGTCGCTGGACCGGCGTGTGCGCATGTTGCGCACGGCGATGGGGCCGCTGATCGCTGCCGCGTTGGACGACCCGGACGTGGTGGAGATCCTGCTCAATCCGGACGGTTCGTTGTGGATCGACCGCCTGTCCAGTGGGCGCACACCGACAGACGTACGGCTTTCCGCGGCCGATGGCGAACGCATCATTCGCTTGGTCGCTGCCCATGTGCGTGCCGAAGTCCATGCCGGCAAGCCGCTGCTGTCGGCGGAGCTACCCGAAACCGGCGAACGCTTCGAGGGCATTCTGCCGCCAGCGGCACCCGGGCCGGCCTTCGCGCTGCGCAAGCGTGCGGTCGGCGTCATCCCGCTCGAACGCTACGTGAGCGACGGGATGATGACGGCCGCCCAAGCGGGCTTCCTGCTGGGCGCCGTGCATGAACGCCAGAACATCCTGATCGCCGGCGGCACCAGCACCGGCAAGACCACACTCGCCAACGCGCTGCTGGCCGAGATCGCCGCTACCGGCGACCGTGTGCTGGTCCTCGAAGACACGGTGGAACTGCAATGCGCAGCGCGCGACCACGTACCGCTGCGCACGTTGCCGGGCATCGTGTCGATGACCGAACTTGTGCGTGCCACGATGCGGCTGCGTCCCGACCGCGTGATTGTCGGCGAGGTGCGCGGCGGCGAAGCCCTCGATCTGGTCAAGGTCTGGGGCACCGGCCATCCGGGCGGCATCGCCACGGTCCACGCAGGCTCCGTGCACGGCGCGCTGCTGCGTCTGGAGCAACTGATCCTCGAAGTCGCCGTGACTCCGCCGCGCGCGCTGATCGCCGAGGCGGTCAACGTCGTCGTCTTCATCGCCGGGCGCGGCCGCGCGCGCCGCGTTCAGGACATCGCCTGCGTCGTCGGTTTCGACGAGCGCGGCTATCGGCTCGATGCCGTGCCCGGCGTGTCGTCTTCCGCGTCCGCCACACCAGGAGGCCCGTCATGACACGAACACGTTTTTACGACGATCCGCTTTTCCGTAACGCGTGGCCTTGGCTGCTGCTCCTGCTGATGTGCCTGGCGGCGACGGCCGCCCACGCGGCCGGCTCCAACATGCCGTGGGAAGCGCCGCTGCAATCCATTCTCGATTCGATCCAGGGACCGGTCGCCAAGATCATCGCCGTCATCGTCATCATCGTGACGGGCCTCACGCTCGCGTTTGGCGACAGCAGCGGCGGCTTCCGGCGTCTGATCCAGATCGTGTTCGGTCTGTCGATCGCATTCGCCGCGTCGAGCTTCTTCCTGTCGTTCTTCAGCTTCTCTGGCGGCGCGGTGGTGGCATGAACGAATCCACGTTCCACGCCGGATTCGAGGTGCCGCTGCATCGCTCGCTCACCGAGCCGATCCTGATGGGTGGCGCACCGCGCACCGTGGCGATCGCCAACGGCACGCTGGCCGCTGCCGTGGGACTGGGCCTGCAATTGTGGATTCCCGGCATCGCGCTGTGGCTGATCGGCCATTCGCTCGCCGTGTGGGGAGCACGCGTCGATCCGCAGTTCATGTCGGTGTTTGCACGGCATCTCAAGCACAAGCCGCTACTGGACGTGTGAGGTCGATGCCATGTTGCACCTTGCCGAATACCGCCAGCGTCCCGCGTTGCTTGCCGACTGGCTACCGTGGGCGGGCCTGGTCGCGCCCGGTGTGGTGCTCAACAAGGATGGCAGTTTCCAACGCACGGCACGTTTCCGCGGACCCGACCTGGACAGCGCGACGCCGGGCGAGCTGATCGCCACGACCGCGCGCCTGAACAACGCACTGCGCCGGCTGGGTTCGGGCTGGGCGCTGTTTATCGAGGCCGCACGCCGGCCGGCCGCGGACTACCCGCACTCGGATTTTCCCGAGCCACTGTCCTGGCTGGTGGATGAGGAGCGCCGCGCCGCGTTCGAGGAAACCGGCAGCCATTTCGAGAGTGCCTATCACCTGACACTGCTGTATTTGCCGTTTGAGGAATCGCGGGTGAAGGCCGGCAAGCTGCTCTACGAGAACACGCCGACCCGCGGCGTGGACTGGCGCGAACGGCTGACCGCTTTCGTCGCGGAAGCCGATCGTGTGTTCGATCTGCTCGATGGCGTGATGCCGGAAATTGCCTGGCTGGACGACAGCGAGACGTTGACCTACCTGCACGGCTGCATTTCCACGCGCCGTTATGCCATCGGCGTGCCCGAGGTGCCGTTCCACCTGGATGCGCTGCTGGCCGACACTGCACTCGTGGGTGGCCTGGCGCCGATGCTGGGGGACCGGCATGTGCGTGTGGTGACGGTGCGAGGCTTCCCGACGACGACCTGGCCAGGGATGCTCGATGACCTCAACCGCCTCGGTTTCGCTTACCGCTGGTCTGCGCGCTTCCTGTGCCTGGACAAGGCCGAGGCCGAGAAAGAGTTGGGCCGGTTGCGCCGGCAGTGGTTCGCCAAGCGCAAGAACGTCGTCGCGCTCTTGCGCGAAACGATCTTCCAGCAGGAATCGCCGCTGGTCGATACCGACGCCAGCAACAAGGCGAGCGACGCCGACGCCGCCCTGCAGGAATTGGGCAGCGACCAGGTGACCTTCGGCTACGTGACGACGACCGTCATCGTGATGGATGTCGACGCGGCGGCGGCTGACGAAAAACTGCGCATGGTGGAGCGCGCCATCCAGGGCCGCGGCTTCGTGACGATTCCCGAAACGCTCAATGCGGTGGAAGCGTGGCTGTCCTCGATTCCGGGCCATGCCTATGCCAACGTGCGTCAGCCGATCATCTCGACGTTGAACCTCGCGCACCTCATGCCGGTGTCGGCCGTGTGGGCGGGACAAGAGAAGAACGCCCACCTCGATGGGCCGCCGCTGATCGTCACGCGCACCGATGGTGCCACGCCGTTCCGGCTGGTCACGCACATCGGTGACGTGGGCCACACGCTGGTCGTCGGCCCGACCGGCATGGGCAAGTCGGTGTTGCTGGCCGTGTTGGCGATGCAGTTTCGGCGCTATCGCGGCGCACGCATCTTCGCGTTCGACATGGGGCGTTCGATGCGCGCCACGGTCCTGGGTCTCGGCGGCGAGCACTACGACCTCGGCACGGATGGCGCCATCGCGTTCCAGCCGCTCGCGCGCATCGACCAGGAGGGCTATCGCGCCTGGGCCAGCGAGTGGATCGAAGGCCGCCTGTCGCACGAAGGCGTGGCCATCGGTCCCGACGAGAAGGCGGCCATCTGGTCGGCACTGGGGAGTCTCGCCGGTGCGCCGCTGGAACAGCGCACCATGACCGGCTTGTTGGTGCTGCTGCAATCGAACGCGCTGCGCCAGGCACTCGCGCCTTACGTGCTGGGCGGCGCCCACGGCAAGCTGCTCGATGCCGATCACGATCGCTTGGGCCGCGCCGACGTACAAGGCTTCGAGATGGAGGAACTGATGCACAGCAAGGCCGCGGTGTTGGCTGTGCTGCATTACCTCTTCGCGCGCTTCGATGAGCGGTTCGACGGCGCGCCGACGCTCCTGATCCTCGACGAGTCCTGGCTGTTCCTGGATGACCCGGTGTTCGCCGCGCGCATCCGCCAGTGGTTGAAGACGCTGCGCAAGAAGAACGTCAGCGTCATCTTTGCCACGCAGTCGCTCGCCGACATCAAGGATTCGAGCATTGCACCCGCGATCATCGAAAGCTGCGCGAGCCGCATCTTCCTGCCGAACCCACAGGCCACCGAGCCGCAGATTCGCACGATCTACGAAGGCTTCGGGCTGAACGCACGGCAGATCGAGATCGTCGCCACCGCCGAGCCCAAGCGCGACTACTACTACCAATCGCGACTGGGCAATCGCCTGTTCGACCTCGACCTCGGACCCATCGCACTGGCCTTCGCCGGCGCCTCGACGCCCCAATACCAGCACGACATCGACCGCGTGATGTTCGACGCCGCTGCGCCGGGGTTCATCGGGGCCTGGTTGCGCCACGCCGGCCTCGACTGGGCCGCCGACCTCATTCCCTCGTTTTCCACGTCATCGGAGATTCGGCCATGAAGAAGATCGGGCTGGCCGCCGCTGCGGCCGTGTTGTTCACATGTTCATCCGCGAGCTTCGCGCAGTGGGCGGTATTCGACGTCGCGAACTACTCGCAGAACCTGCTGACCGCCGCGCGCGAGCTGCAACAGATCGACAACCAGATCCAGCAGTTGCAGAACGAGGCAACGATGCTGCTCAACCAGGGCCGCAATCTCACCAGCCTCAACTACAACTCGCTGTCGCAGCTGCTCGCCACGCTTTCGAGTACCAATCAGTTGATCACGCAGGCGCAGGGATTGACGTTCAACGTCGCGCAGTCGCAGGCGACCTTCGACCGGCTGTATCCGCTGTCCTACGGCGCCGGCACCAGCCATGCCCAGATGGTGCAGGACGCACAAGCGCGTTGGCAGACCTCGGTGCGGGCGTTGCAGACCGCGACGCAGATGCAGTCGCAGGCCGCGCAGAACCTGCTGTCGGACCAGAAGGTCGTGAGCAGGCTGGTGACATACAGTCAAGGGGCGGTCGGCGCCTTGCAGGCCAGTCAGGCAACCAACCAGTTGCTGGCACTGATCGCGCGCCAGGCGATCCAGGCGCAACAGCTCAAGGTATCGCAGGACCGTGCGGCGGCGCTGGATCAGGCCCGCGCGGCGGCCGACGAAGCGCAGGCCGAGCAGGTGCGTTCGCGTTTCATCGGCAACGGCCCGCAATACACACCGCACCCCGTGAACTTCTATGGCAACTGAGGCCATGACGTGCGCACTCGTCCTGTCCGTCGTCGTGGTGCTGACCGGCTGCGGCCGGCACGCACCCGCGTTGACGGTGGACGCGCTGGCCCACGATCCGCAGCGATTGAGGCCATTGCATCACCAATGCGCAGTGGCTCGCACGCAGGTCGGTGAAGCGACCTGCCGGATCGTGGATGTGGCGTATGCGCGGCGCTTCTTCCTCAGCCTTGGCGGCCCTGATGAATACCAGACGTTGATCTCGCTGCCGCCGATCCCGGCAAGCTTCGATGAAACCGACGACGGAGCGAAGCCATGAACGATCTCTCCGTCATCGACCAGTTCCTGGCGGTCTTCTCGCAGTACATCGATTCCGGTTTCGGGCTGCTGCATGGCGAAGTCGCGTATCTCTCCGCGACGCTGATCGTCATCGACGTGACGCTGGCGGGTCTGTTCTGGGCAATGGGCGGCGAGGAAGTGCTGGCCAAGCTTATCCGCAAGACGCTCTATGTCGGCGCCTTCGCCTACATCATCGGCAATTTCAACACGCTAGCCGGCATCGTGTTCCGTTCGTTTGCGGGTCTCGGGTTGCTCGCCGCCGGTTCGACCGTCAGCATCGGCGACTTCCTGCAACCTGGACGTCTCGCCCAGATCGGCGTCCAAGCCGGCCAGCCGATCCTGCAACAGCTTGGCACGATGTCCCACGGGTTCACGGCCGTCTTCAGCAACCTCGACATGATCGTGGTGCTGCTGCTCGCGTGGGTCGTGGTCGTCATCAGCTTCTTCATCCTGGCCGTGCAGCTTTTCGTGACGCTGATCGAGTTCAAGCTGACCACGCTCGCCGGTTTCGTGCTGGTGCCATTCGCGCTGTGGAACAAGACGGCGTTTCTTGCCGAGAAGGTGCTCGGCAACGTGGTGTCCTCGGGCATCAAGGTGCTGGTGTTGGCGGTGATCGTTGGCATCGGCTCGACGATCTTTGGGCAGTTCCAGACGCCGGCCGGTGCCGATCCGTCATTGAACCATGCGCTCGCGGTCATGCTGGCCTCGCTCACGATGCTGGGCCTGGGCATCTTCGGACCGGGGATTGCCACTGGGCTGGTGTCCGGCGCACCGCAGCTCGGTGCCGGGGCGGCGGCCGGTACGGCGCTCGGGGCGGCGGGTCTCGCCGTTGCTGGCGGTGCTGCGGTCGCGACGGGCGGTGCCGCGGTTGCGGCCGGAACACGCCTGGCGGCACGCGGCGCGGTAGGCACCGCGCGCGCAGCCAGTGGTGCGGCGTCAGCTTATCGCGCCGGCGCGGCCGCCTCGGGCGCGACCGGCGCACGGGCCGTCGGCGCGGGCATGGCCAACGTGGCGCGTAGCGGCGCGCAAGCGGCGGGTGAGCGAGTCGCTGCCGGTGCCCGTGCCGTGCGGAATCGTGTGGCCTCGGCAGCTGGCGTTGGATCGACCTCGAATACCTCGTCGGGCGCGGCGGCGCCTGCCGAATCCGCTGACAAGGCGCCCGATTGGGCGCAGCGCCTGCAACGCCGCCAGCGCGTGGCACACGGCGCCTCGACGGCCGCGCATGTCGTGCGCTCGGCCGATCACGGTGGCGGCGGTGCCGCGCCGGAACTGCGCGATTCCTCGAACGAATAAGAGAGGCGAACGATGCGCTTCAGACGACCCGGCGTGCGTTACAGCGAGTCACCTGTGCCCGCCACACCGTATCAAGCCGCTGCCCAGGTGTGGGACGAACGCCTGGGCAGCGCCCGCGTGCAGGCAAAAAATTGGCGGTTGATGGCCTTCGGCTGTCTCGGGCTCGCGTTGCTGATGGCCGCTGGCCTCGTATGGCAGTCCGGCCGGTCGCGCGTCACGCCCTACGTGGTCGAAGTCGATCACGCCGGGCAGGTGCGTGCCGTCGGCGCCGCAGTCACGCCTTACAAGCCGACTGATGCACAGATCGCCTACCACCTGGCGCGCTTCATCGCCGACGTGCGCGCGCTGTCGATCGACCCGGTGGTAGTGCGGCAGGACTGGCTCGAAGCCTACGGCTACACCACGGACCGGGGCGCGGCCACCTTGAATGATTACGCCCGTGCCCATGATCCGTTCGCGCATGTCGGCCAAGACTCCATCTCGGTAGACGTGACCAGCGTGGTGCGTGTGAGCGACACCTCGTTCCAGGTGCGCTGGACTGAGCAGCACTACAACGAGGGCACACCCACCGGCATCGAGCACTGGACCGCGATGCTCACCCTCGTTATGCAGACGCCGCGCACCGAACAGCAGGTGCGCCGTAACCCCCTCGGTATCTACATCAACGGGCTGTCCTGGAACCGCGACCTGGATGCGCCGGAAGGAGCGAAGAAGCCATGAAACACGCCATCACCACTTTTGCTTTTCTCGGTCTGCTCGGCGCGCTCTCCGGTTGCGCCACCCAGGGCAAGCCACCGCCGGCCATCTCGCTGGATGAGTCGGTCAAAGCGCAGCCGCTGCCCGAACCGCCCAAGCCGGTCGCGGTGGTGGGGGTGCCCAAGCCATTGCCGTTGCCGGACCAGATGAAGCCACTACCGGGCGGCGTCGATACGAAGCCGGCTCCGGAACCTGCCGATGCGAAGACGCGCGTTGAGCAGGCCAATGCTGAGGCGAGCGTGGTGCCCACGCGCGAGGGCTACATCAACGCGATTCAGGTCTGGCCGTTCTCCGATGGCGCGCTGTATCAAGTCTATGCGAGCCCCGGCCGGGTGACGGTCATCAGCTTGCAGCCGGGCGAGGAACTGGTGACGGTCGCGGCCGGCGACACCGTGCAGTGGATCGTAGGCGATACGGCCAGTGGCAGCGGGGCGGATCGGCGAGTGGCTGTCATGGTCAAACCGGTACGCGTGGGAATCACGACGAACCTCGTCATCACGACGAGTCGACGCACTTATCTGCTGGAACTCACATCCACCGCGAAGGCGTGGATGGCATCCGTGTCGTGGCAGTACCCGAAAGACCAGATGTTGGCGTTGCGGGCCCAGGCGCAGGCGGCCGATACGCAAGCGCCCGTTGCTTTGGGCCTGTCGCTTGACCAGTTGCACTTCCGCTACGCGATCACGGGTGACAGTCCACCGTGGAAGCCGGTACGTGCCTTCGATGATGGGCAGCACGTGTATATCCAGTTTCCCGCCGGCATCGCGCAGGGCGAATTGCCGCCGCTATTCGTGGTGGGCCCGGACGGCAAGGGTGAGCTGGTGAACTACCGTTTCCACGCGCCTTACGACATCGTGGATCGACTGTTCGGCGCGGCCGAGCTACGGCTCGGTGGCAAGGATGGGAGTAGGGCAGCCGTCGTGCGCATTGAGCGCACCGACGGCATCGCCGCGGGAGCGGGTCATGGGCACGACTGAGCACGAAGTCCAGCCCGCGCCGAAGGTCGCTCCCGAGGGCGTTGCGTTGCGCGCCGAGCCGCGTCCAGTGACGCGGCTCAATCGCCGCACGCTGGCCATTTCGGCGACGTTGCTCGCAGTCGTCGTTGCAGGTGCATCCATGTGGGCGCTGCAATCGAAAGGCCGGCGCGGTTCGGGCGACCAGACGGAGCTATACAACGTCGATCGGATCGCCAAGGCCGACGACCTGGACCAGTTGCCGGCTGACTACTCGAAGCTGCCAGCGAAGCCGGCACCGGCGGCCAGTGTGCCGCAGCTCGGACCGCCGCTGCCCGGCGACTGGGGTGCAGCATCTGTCGCGCCACTGCCTGCTGGCAACGCCAATCCGGGGTCATCGGCCGAGAACATCGACCGGCAGCGCCAGGCCGAGGAAGTCGCCCGCTCGTCGGTGTTCTTCCGCACCAGCAACGCCACAGGAAAAATGGACGCGGGAGCGGCGACAGCGCAGTTGCCGACCATGCCGAACACTTCGGCCGGACCGTTCAATCCGATGGGTGCCGGGCCGGCGTCCACGGCGGCGCAACCCAACGACCCGACGGCGCTCCAGAACCGGCAGGACCAGAAGGAAGCGTTCCTGTCCAAAGGCGGCGATGCCGCTACCAGCAACACCGGCACCCTGCAGGCGCCGACCTCACCGTACACGGTGATGGCGGGCACCATCATTCCGGCGGCGCTGGTGACGGGTATCAATTCCGACCTGCCGGGGCAGATCATCGCCGAGGTCACGCAGCCGGTGTACGACACGGCGACCGGCCGCTACCTGTTGATCCCGCAGGGCTCGCGTCTGATCGGCCGCTATGACAGCCAGGTGGCGTTCGGGCAGCGGCGCGTGCTGCTGGTCTGGCTGCGACTGGTACTACCGGATACCTCGTCGATCGCGCTGGACAAACTGCCCGGCATCGACCCGGCCGGCTACGCCGGTCTGGAAGATGGCGTGGACTGGCACTGGGGCCGCATCCTGGCGGGTGCGGCGTTGTCCACGTTGTTGGGTGTTAGCTCCGAACTGACGGTCTCGAACGAAGGCAACGTCAACGGCAACACAGTCGTCGCCTTGCGCGACAGTGCGCAGGGCACAGCCAACCAGGTCGGTCAGGAAATCACGCGCCGTAACCTGAGCATCCAGCCGACGCTGACGGTACGACCGGGTTTCCCGGTGGACGTGATGGTGAACAAGGATCTGGTGTTGCGGCCGTACCAGCCGCTCTTTATCCAGCGAGGGCCGATGCCATGAGTGCGTTCCCGAAAAAGTTGAGACTTGGGCCGTTGCCCGATACGCAGACGATCAAGCTGACTTTTACATGCTCGGCGAGCCTCAAGGCCGACCTCGATTGTTACGCTGCGCTGCATGCGCAGACCTACGGCGAGGCGGTCGATGCAGCGACGTTGATCCCGCATATGCTTGAAGCTTTTATGGCGGGAGATCGAGGCTTTCGGCGATCGAATGGCAGCAGCGCACGGCGCAATGAAAAAGCCGCCCCTGCGTGAGCAGGGACGGCTTTTGAATTGGTGCCCGAGGTCGGACTCGAACCGACAAGCCTTGCGGCGGAGGATTTTCTTCCCACTTCGGCTTTCGCCGCCGTCCTGCACAAGGCAGGGCGTTCGTGGTCTGGAGCACGCCTTCACCATAGCACTGCGTGTTACCGCTTTGCCGTAGGTGCCCGCCGTCTGCTCTCTACACCTTCCCACACCTTTCGGTCTGGGCTTGGCTCGGCATTAGCTCGGACTTGCGTCCAGGGCCTTCACCGAGTTTGACGGGCTTCACCTCAAGGATTTCTCCAAGAGGGCTCAAATTTGGTCTGAGTCCTCTGCGTCTACCAATTCCACCACTCGGGCGTGACGCAACTTTACAACACTACCTTCTACTACCAGCTTGGAACCAGTCTGCACCGTCCTGGCTCCTGTTTGGCTCCTGATACGAAAAGTATGCTTCTCGGTCAAAAGCCGGTACTTCGCTCAATCTCTTGCCTGATGCGGATTGACGGACGATGAACCCAAACTGACCATAGGTACAAGTACCTATTTTTGAGTCCGCCGCGTCTACCATTCCGCCACACCGGCATGTGCGAGCAGGGGATTATGCCGGGTTCAGTGCACGCGGTCGAGACCCAGCTGGCGCACGTCGCGGCCGTACCAGCGGTCTTCCGGCAGCGGCTGGAACACCGAGCAGCGGGTCATCGGGCCGGAATAGATGTGCAGGCTGACGGTGACGGCGCTGTCGCTGGGGTTGCGGATGCTGTGGTATTCGTGCGGCGGGATCAGGCTGCCGGCCGAGCCGGCGCCGGCCTGGATCGAGCCGACCGGCTGGAAGCAGTAGCGCTGCGCGTCGTGTTCCAGCAGTTCGTACTGCACGATCTCCAGCGCGCCGTTCCATACGCCCTCGACGCACCACATGCCATCGTGGTCGTGGATCGGCGTGCCCTGGCCCGGCCCCCAGGTCATCGCCACCACGCAGTAGCCGTGCTCCTCGCTGCGGTAGAGCTCGCGGCGGGCGTAGTGCTCGGCGTTCGCCTCGAACACGCAGTCGGGCAGGGTCACCGCATTCTCGCGGATCAGCTTGCACAGGCTGTTGCGCAGGCTGTCGGTGAGCTCGTGGGTGGTCGGCTTGACCACGGCGGCGTCGATCGCGTCGATCAGGGTGCGGCTGCCGGGGAAATCCAGGGTAAGCATGGTGATCTCGGTGTGATGCGTGATGCGGCCTATCTTAGCAGCGCGGCCTTCATGCGGCCGCCAGCCTGTTCAGGAAGCCGCCGATCGCGCGGCTGTAGTTGTCGATGTCGACCAGGAACGCATCGTGGCCCTGCGGCGAATCCAGCGCCACGAATTCCACCCGCGCGCCGGCCGCCTGCAGGCCTTCGGCGATCTGTTCCTGCTGCTGCAGCGGAAACAGGATGTCGGTGCTCACGCCGATCACCATCGCCCGTTCGATGTGGATGCGCTTGAGTCCTTCCAGCACGCTGCCATGGCCGTATTCGGCGATGTCGAACCAGTCGCTGGCGCGCGACAGGTACAGATAACTGTTCGGATCGAAGTTGCGCACGAAGCGCTGGGCATGGCCTTCGAGATACGACTCGACCTGGAATTCGCGGCCGAACGGTTCGTCCTCGCGCTGCTCCGGATCGAGCCGGATGCGTGCGAAGCGGCCGTTCCATTCCATCGCCGAGCGATAGGTGATCACGCCCAGCTTGCGTGCGATGCTCATGCCCAGGTCGGGATAACAGCCGCCTTCCGTTGCATGGATGTCGTAGCGGCCTTCATTGAATTGCGGGTCGAGCCGGATCGCCTCGCGCTGCAGCGAGCGTATCGCGATGGCGAAGGGCTGCGCCTGCGGCGCGGTGTCCACGCTGATGTGCGCGCGCACGCTGCCGGGATGCAGCAGCATGTACGCGAGCGCGCTCATGCCGCCCATCGAACAGCCGATCAGGCAGGCCAGCCGGGTGATGCCGAGGCTGCTGACGGCGGCGTGTGCCGCGTTGGCGACGTCTTCCAGTGCCAGTTCGGGAAACGTCAGCCGATACGGTTCGCCGGTGGCCGGGTTGATCGAGGCGGGGCAGGTCGAGCCCTTGTCGCTGCCCAGCGAGTTCACGCAGATCACGAACCAGCGCGTGGTGTCGATCGCCTTGCCGGGGCCGGCCATTTCCTGCCACCAGCCCGGTGAGGGATCTTCCACGCAGGACGTCATGTGCGCGCTGGGCGACAACCCCGTCAATACCAGCACGGCGTTGTCGCGCGCGTCGTTCAACTCGCCCCAGGTTTCGTAGGCGACATGCGCGCCGTGCAGCTCGCCGCCACGCTTCATCGCGAACGGCGAGGGCAGGTTGAAGTAGTGTCGTGCGTCGTGGCCCATCAATGCACTTTGTCGATCAGGATCTCGACAGGCGTCTTCCGGGCCACGTCGACGATGCCGGCGTTGCCTTCCAGGTCACCCGGCTGGGCAATCGGCTGGCCGCTGTGGCTGATCCGGGCACCCACGAATACCTGGGCCGCCGACGACAGCTTGAGTGCCGGCGTCATCGCCATCGCATCGGTCAGAGCCACCTCGGTCGGCAGTTGATTGGCCTCGAGCTTGGCCACCGCCAGGGGCATCGGCGGCCCACTCACCGGTCGGGCAAAGACGAACAAGGTATCGCCGGGCGCGAGTTTCGCTTTCAGGTCGGGTGCCAGCGAGACCTGTACCTGCAGGGCGGCTTCCTGCGTGGTCGCCGCGGTGGCGTGTGTGGATGCGGCCTCCGCGGGTGCACCGCCGGCGCGGGCATCGGCCTGACTGATCTGCTCGGCGACAGCCTTGGCGACCTCCGAGCCGGGTTCAAGCTGCGGCTCCAGCACGCGCCAGGTGGCGGCCGCACCGCTGTAGTTGCCCTGCTGGAACTCGCTGATGCCCAGCAGCCACAGGCCGCGCTGGCTGTCAGGTTGCAACTGCACGGCATGCTTGAGCAGCGCCACCGCACGATCCCCGATGACGTGGTCGCTTTTCAGCATCGCATCGGCCTCGGCCCAGCCCACCATCGCGTCGACGTTGTTGGAATCGAGCTTCAGGATGTGGTCGTAGGCATCGCGAGCATCGTCGGTGTTGTGCAGCATCGCGCTGGTCTGCGCCAGCAGCATCCAGGCCTGCAGGTCATCGGGCTTTTCCGCCAGGTGTGCGCGCAGCCGGGAAATCGCCTGCTGCATGGTCAGCGGCATGCCGGGCTCGGCGGCGACTCCGTTGATTGCCACCGGAGTACCGACCTCCAGATACAGCCAGCCCGCTGTCAGCGGCAGCACGAGAGCGATCGCCAGGGCCAACACGAATACGCCACGCGAGCGGCCGCTGCGGCGACCCTGGCGAATCAGTGGCAGCAACAGGACTGCCAGCGCCACCGCGATCATCGCTGCGGCGATTGCATAAAAAACCATTTTCACCAGTCGTCCCCGTTTCCGGTCTGTGCCGCGGCGGTTGCATCATCGCTGCGGGGGCGTCTGCGGATGGCAATCACCACCGCGGAGGCACCGCCGAACAGTATCAGTAGTGGCCCGAACCACAGCAGCCATGTGCCGGGCTGCAACGGTGGGTCGTACAGCACGTAATTGGAATAGCGCGCGACCAGATACTGCCTGATCTCCTCGTCGTTCTTGCCCTGCTGCATCATCTGGAATATCTGGTTGCGCAGGTCGCGTGCAATGGGTGCGTTGGAATCGGCCAGTGTCTCGTTCTGGCACATCGGGCAGCGCAGTTGCTGAGTGAGGTGCTGGAAGCGCAACTCCTGCGCGTGGCTGGCGAACGGCATCGGCTCGATCGCCTGCGCGTGGACGAGTCCGGCGAAGGCCAGCATGAGCGGTAGAAGTATTTGCAGAAAATACCGCTGCAAGAGCGGCTTCAGCCGCGAACGCTCTTCGCATGAGCGATCAAGCGTATCGCGGCTGAAGCCGCTCCCATGACCAAAGGAAGTGCCGGTGGGACAGAATGGAAGGCGCATCACGGTGCCTCCTTCAGCATCGCCGCAATCGCCGGCTTCAGTTCGTTCGCCACCACGTCGGGCGTGAGCGGGCCGATGTGCTTGTAGCGGATCACGCCTTTCGCATCGATCAGGAAGCTTTCCGGCGCCCCATACACGCCGAAGTCGATCGCGGTATGGCCCGGCTCGTCGGCGATCAGCAGGTTGTACGGATTGCCGTGTTCGGCCAGCCAGTGCTTGGCGTCGGCCGGCGCGTCCTTGTAGTTGTAGCCGACCAGCTGCACGCCCAGGGTCGGGCCTTCGGCGGTCAGCACCGGGTGCTCCACGCCGCACTCGATGCACCAGCTGGCGAACACGTTGAGCAGGTAGGGCTGGCCCAGCAGGTCGGCCTTGCTGACCTGCTGCGTGGGCTCGTACAGCTTGGGCAGGTTGAACGCGGGCGCCGGCTTGTTCAGTAGCGGTGTCGGAATCGCGTTCGGGTCGTGCCGGGTGTTCCACCAGATGCCGAAGCCGAACAACGCCACCAGCAGCATGAACCCGAAGAACGGCAACAAGCGGTTCATGCGTGGGTTTCCTGTACCTGCAGACCGGCAGCGGCTTCTTCGATTTTCGCGCTGCGCTTGATGCGGAAGCGTTTGTCGCCGGCACAGACGAAGCCACCCAGCATCATCAGCAGGCCACCGCCCCAGATCCAGCGGATGAACGGCTTGTAGTAAAGCCGCAGCGACCATGCGCCTTCGATGTCGTTCGCATCCATCGGTTCGCCCATCGCCACGTAGAGATCGCGGAAGATGCCGGCGTTCACCGCGGACTCGGTCTGCACCTGCCCGCGCAGATAAGTGCGTTTCTGCGGATGCATCACGGCGACGGCCTTGCTGTCGCGGGTAACCGTGACCACACCCTGGTCGGCGTGCCAGTTGGGCCCGGTCGCGCGGTGCGCGCCGTCGAAGCGGAAATCGTAGCCGCCGATGTGCTGGGTCTGGCCAGGCGCCATCCGCACGTCGCTGGTCACGCTGAGCGATTCGGACAGCAGCACGCCGGCCACGAACACGCCCATGCCCAGATGCGCCAGCAGCATGCCGGCCATCTCGGCCGGGTAACGCCGGCCGCGCGGCATTTCACGCCAGCGCCTGATCGCGTACAGCAGCACGCCGACGGCAAGCCAGACCAGCGATGCCACGCCGGCGATCGCCTTGAGCTGGCCGTTCACGAAGAATGCGGCGACGATCGCGCACGCCGCCGCGGCGATGCCGGCGCGCAACAACACCTGCTTCAGCGCCGGCCAGTCGCCCTTGCCCCAATGCAGGAATGGTCCGAACGGCAGCAGCACCACCACCGGCAACATCAACAGCGGGAACAGGAAGCCGAAGTAGGGCGGTCCGACCGAGATCCGGCCCAGGTTCAGCGCGTCGCCGACCAGCGGGAACAGCGTACCCAGCAACACCATCGCCGCGGCCACCGCGAACATCAGGTTGCCGATCAGCAGCACGGTCTCGCGCGACACCACCTTGAACGGTTTGCCGCCGACCACCCTCGGTGCGCGCAGCGCATACAGCAGCAGCGAGCCGCCGACCACGATGGTGAGGAAGGCCAGGATGAAGATGCCGCGGCGCGGATCGGAGGCGAACGCATGCACCGAGGTGAGCACGCCCGAGCGCACCAGAAAGGTGCCGAGCAGGCTCAGCGAAAACGCGAAGATCGACAGCAGGATCGTCCATGCACGCAGCGAGCCGCGCTTCTCCGTGACCGCCTGTGCATGGATCAGCGCCAGTCCGACCAGCCACGGCATGAAGCTGGCGTTTTCCACCGGATCCCAGAACCACCAGCCGCCCCAGCCCAGCTCCGCATACGCCCACCAGCTGCCCGCGACGATGCCGCAGGTGAGGAAGCCCCAGGCGATATTCGTCCATGGCCGCGCCCAGCGCACCCACGCCTGCTCCAGCTCGCCACCGAGCAGGGCGGCGATCGAGAACGCGAACGCCACCGAAAAGCCCACGTAGCCCATGTACAGCATCGGCGGGTGGAACGTCATGCCCGGATCCTGCAGCACCGGGTTCAGGTCCGCGCCATCGCCCGGCATCGGCAACAGCCGCCCGAACGGATCGGAGGTGAAGATGATGAAGGCGAGGAAGCCGACCGCGATCAGGCCCATCACGGCGATCACGCGCGAGGCGAACACCTCGGGCAGCTTCTGGCTGAACGCGGCCAGCGCCATCGTCCAAACATTGAGGATCAGGATCCACAGCAGCAGCGAACCCTCGTGCGCGCCCCATACCGCGGCGATGCGGTAGTACCAGGGCAGGGCGAGGTTCGAGTTGTCGGCCACGTACTGCACCGAGAAATCGAAGCGCACGAACGCCCAGACCAGGATGCCGAAAGCGAACGCCACGAACACCGCCTGACCCGCCGCGGCCGGACGTGCCACCGCCATCAGCGCACGGTTGCCGCGCCAGGCGCCGAGCAGCGGCAGGATGCTCTGCGCCAGCGCCAGCAGCAGAGCGAGGATCAGCGCGAGCTGGCCGAGTTCGGGAGTCATGATGGGAGGCCGGGAACGGGGAACGGGGAACGGGGAACGTTGAAGTGCAATACGAGCGACATGATTTGGCTCCGGGCGGGCAAAAGGCGGTCAGGCATGGAGTCAGCCACCTCCGTTCCCCGTTCCCCGTTCCCCGTTCCCTGTCGCTTCTATCTTTTTGTGCGCGTGCGCCTTGGCCATCGCGTCCTTCAGCTCTTTCGGCATATAGGTCTCGTCATGTTTCGCCAGCACTTCGGTGGCGATGAAGTGCGCGTTGTCCATGCGCCCGGTGGCGATCACCGACTGGTTGTCGCGGAACAGGTCGGGCAGGATGCCGGTGTACTCGACCGGCATCGCGCCACCTGCGTCGACCACGGTGAAGGTGACCTTGAGCGAGTCGTTGCTGCGCTGGATCGAGCCGGCCTTGACCATGCCGCCGAGGCGGAATGTCTTGTAGCCGCCCGCCTCACCGGACTGTACCTGGCTCGGAGTGAGCAGGTAGTTCATGTTGTTCTGCAGGGCGACCACGACCAGCACGGCGGCGATCGCAGCGGCGGCGAGGATCAGCAGGACGATGGTGAGCCTGCGCTTGCGGGTGGGGTTCATGGGCATGGTCGGGAGCCGTCCCCGTCAAGGGGATGGTGGGGTGGGAAGGGAGTTGTTGCCGACGCGATCCTGTCGCACCTGTTGACGCGCCAGCCGTGTGCGGAGTTCCCGCAGAACGCGGCGGCGGCGCAGGCGCGGCGCGACGGTGTCGGCGATCAACACGATGAAGAACAGTGCGTAGGACGGCCACACATAGATGGCATAACCACCCATCCTGAAGAAAGCGGCGGCATCGCCGCTCACGGCAAAGAAGACCTGCACGGTGCTCATGGCTTCGCCTCGTCTTCGGCGATCCGGCGCACCCAGTCCTTGCCGCCTTCCAGCGCCAGCAGATCGGTGCGCACGCGACGGAACAGGCTGGCGGCATAGTAGAACTTGGTCGCCAGCATCATGGTCAGCAGCGGCCACAGCATGTCCCAGGACATCTTGGACTGGCCGAACACATTGATCGTGCTGCCCTGGTGCAAGGTGTTCCACCAGTTCACCGAGAAATGCACGATCGGCACGTTGATGATGCCGATGATCGCCAGGAAGGCGGCGGCGCGCGCGCCCTGGCGGCGATCCTCGAACGCGTGGTACAGCCCGATCACGCCCAGATAGAGGAACAGCAGCACCAGCTCGGAAGTGAGCCGGGCATCCCACGTCCACCAGGTGCCCCACATCGGCTTGCCCCACAGCGAGCCGGTGACCAGGGTGATGAAGGTGAATGCCGCACCGATCGGCGCCGATTCCATCGCCACCACTTCGGCCAGCTTGATCCGCCATACCAGCGCGATGAACGCGGCCACGCCCATCATCGCGTAGATGAACATGCTCATCTCGGCGCTGGGCACATGGATGAAGATGATCCGGTAGGCGTCGCCTTGCTGGTAGTCGGCCGGTGCCAGCACCAGGCCCCCGTACAGCGCGATCGCGCCGAGCAGCAGCGCCAGCGCCATCGCCCACGGCTGCAGCGTGCCGGCGAAGCGGTAGAACGTCGGCGGCGAGCCGAGCTTGTGCAACCAGAGCGGGATCCAGTCAGACATGAGCAGTCATGCGTCCAGGGCAATACGAAGAGCAGCGGCGCAGGCCAATGGCGCCAGCACCACGGCGAGCATTAATGCGGCGGCGAGCCAAGTGATCGGCGCGAGCCACGGCAACCCCTGTTGAGCAGCTGCCACGGCGCCGGCGGCGAAGATCACCGCGGGCACGCACAAAGGCAGCAGCATCAATGCGAGCAGCATACCAGAGCGCCGGGTGCCGGCCGTCAGTGCCACCAGCATTGCGCCGAGCAGGCTGAGCAACGGCGTGGCCAGCAGCAGGGCCAGCAGCAGCACCGGGATCACCGTGCCGGGCAGGTGCAACATCGCGGCCATCAGCGGCGCGATCACGATCAGCGGCAACGCGGTGGTGATCCAGTGCGCAAGAATTTTCATGCCCAGCATCAGCGCCAGTGGCTGCGGCGCCAGCACGAGCTGTTCCAGCGAGCCGTCCTCGATGTCGCTGGAGAACATCGCGTCCAGCGCCAGCAGCATCGCCAGCAGCACGGTGACCAGCACCACGCCGCCGGCGATCCGCTGCAGCAAGGTGTCTTCCGGCCCCAGCGCGAACGGGAACAGCATGGTCACGATCAGCGCATACAGCACCGGCATCGCGATGTCGCCGCGGCGACGCCAGGCGAGGGTGAGGTCGCGCCGCAGCATCGCGGCGCAGGCGGTCGGCAGTTTCGCGTGGTTCATGCGGCTTTTGCCCTCTCTCCCCCGACGGCTTTGCCGTTGGGGGAGAGGGTTGGGGTGAGCGGGGCTTTGCTGTTGCGCGAGGGCCAGAGCGCCCCCCCACCCAACCCTCGCCCCTGCGCGCAGCGGGGGGGCGAGGGCTCAAGGCGCATGGCGCTGGTGGTCGTCGTGGTGCAAAGCTCAATCATGCATGCGGATCCGTCGCGGCTCGCCGCCGTGGAAACTCACCGTGCCGTGGCTGGTGACCATCGCCGCGCCGCCGGCATCCGTATGCTGTTCCAGCAAGTCGTTCACCAGCGCTATGCCGATGCGGTCGAGGTTCGCGTACGGCTCGTCGAGCAGCCACAGGGTGGCCGGCAGCAACAGCAGGCGGGCCAGCGCGGCGCGCTTTTTCTGGCCGGCGGACAGCCGCCGTATCGGCTCGTCCTCGTAGCCGCGCAGGCCGATCCGGGCCAGCACCGCGGCCACGCTGGCTCCCTCGCGAGCGCCGTGCAGGCCCACCGCGATGCGCAGGTTCTCGCGTGGGCTGAGATCCGCCTTGAGGCCGAGCTGGTGACCCAGGAACAGGATCTCGCCGGCGCAGCGGTCGCGCTGCAGCGGCTCGCCGCACCAGCGCAGTTCGCCCGCGCCGATGTGCAGCAGGCCGGCCAGCATGCGCAGCAAGGTGGTCTTGCCGCTGCCGTTGTCGCCCTCGACCAGGGCCAGTTCGCCCGCGCACAGCTGGAAATCCAGCGGCGCAAACACCGGTTCGTCCTGGCGATGGAAACTCAAGGCCCGCGCTTCGAGCAGGGGCATGGCGGGGCTGGCGACGGTCATTACCTCGATTGTCCGCAATGCCGATGGCGCTTGTCCATGCGGCGTGCTGCCGCTGAGCGGGTCAGTCCAGCACCCGCAGAAGGGCGGCGCTGCCGGCTTCACCGTGCACGTAGGCCAACTGTCCATGGATCCTGGCCAGCTTGTCCAGTGCGTGGACGTCCGCACCCACGACGAACAGGCTGGGCTCGCTCCAGCCGGAAGTGCCCACCCCGAGGGCCGGATGGACGGCGACACCAGGCTGGTCCTGCAGTGCGGCCAGCAGTTCGCGCTGTGCGGCCAGGTTCTCTGCCGGCGGGCGTCGGCGCGCCTGCGGATTCCACGCCGTGATGAAGGCCCACGGGTGCGAACCGACCGCGTCGGCGAGCGGGGCCGGCAAGGGCAGGTCCACGCGTATCGCAGCCCAGGTCACGCTGTCCAGGCAGACATGGTAGGCGGTGGCGTGGAACGCCTCGAACAGGGCTTCATCCATGGTGCAACCTCGGCAGCGGCTCCAGCTTCGACCGGAACAGCCGTGCGGCCGCCTCAATGTCGATATCCGCCACGTTCGGCGTGTCGCGCAGCAATTGCTCCAGCAAGTGGTCCTGCGCGCGGCCGCGTTCGAGCGCGTAGGCGTAGGGCACGTGGGTGAACGTCACCAGGCGATAGCGTGCCATGTAGTGGCCGGGAATCCGTGCCGCCAGCGCGCTGCCCAGTTCGCGCTTGGCCAGGTAGTGCGGATCGGCCACCGAGTCGCGCATCTCCACGTAATTTTCCAGCGCCATTGCGGCGATCGCGTCAGCGTTCGGCTGACGCACGCGCTGGAACTCGGCGAACACCTCGGCGCTGTCGTCCGGCGCCTCGGCCAGCAGGTTCGCCAGCACCACGGTGTCCTCGAAACCGCAGTTCATGCCCTGGCCGTGGAACGGCACGATCGCGTGCGCCGCGTCGCCTAGCAGCAGCGCACGGCCATCCAGGTGCCAGCGCTCGAGGTACAGCGTGGACAGCGTGCCGACCGGGTGGCTGTCGAAGTCTTCGTCGAAGCGCGGAATCAGCGGCAGCAGGCCCGGGAACTGTTCGCGGAAGAACGCGGCCGCAGCCGTGGCGTCGGGCAGGGTGGCGAAGCTTGGAGCGGCGCCCTGTGCCGGCAGGAACAAGGTCACGGTGAAGCTGCCTTCGGTATTCGGCAGCGCGATGCACATGTAGCCGCCGCGCGGCCAGATGTGCAGCGCGTGCGGCTCCAGCGCGAACTGGTCGTGGCCGCCGCTGAGCTGCAGCGCGGAAGCGGGCAATTCACCGGCCGGCGGGATCTCCAGTTCCTTGTAGCCGTGGCCGAGCGACTCGATCCGCTCGCCCAGCGGCGCATGCGCGTTCATCGCCGCGCGCACCGCGGAGCCGGCGCCGTCGGCGCCGACCAGCATGCCGACGTCCAGTTCGCGTTCCACGCCCGCCTCGTCGGCTAGCCGGATGCGTTGTCGCCCGAAGTCGGCGCCAACCAGCGACTGGCCGAAATGAAAGCGCACGCCGACCGCCTCGGCCGCGTCCAGCAGCAGCATGTTCAGCGCGCCGCGCGAGACCGACCAGATCACCTCGCTGTCGTCCACGCCGTAGCGCTGCAGGCCGCTGTGGCCCTCGCGGTCGTGCACCATGCGCCCGCGCATCATCACCGCGCGCTGCAGCACGTCGCCGGCCAGGCCGGCCGTGCGCAGCGCCTGCAGCCCGCGCTCGGCCAGCGCCAGGTTGATCGAGCGGCCACCGCTGTCCATGGATGGACGAGTGCCGCGGGCGCAGGATGCGCTGGAGCGGCCCAGAAAACCGCTCAGCCGCGGGTCTGGGCGCTTTTCGTAGACGTCGACGGCAAAGCCGCGTCCGGCCAGCTGCTGCGCCAGCAGCGCGCCGACCAGGCCGCCGCCGATGAGGGTGATGGGTTGCTGCGCCATGCTGCGATCCGATAGGGGAATCCGCCCACTGTTCCGCAAGCGGGGCGGGACTGCAATCCCGGGCAGCCCATTTCGTGCTGCACGGGCGTTGCCGTGCGAGGTGTTCGCGTGCGGCGCCGCCGTTTCCCGAAGGCAACAAGAAGGGCCGGCCCTGGCGGATCGGCCCTTCTTGACCACGTACTTCCCTGTGGCTTACTGGCAGGTCACGCCAACGGCGCTGAATGCCGCCACCACGTCACTGCGCGAGTAGCCGTAGTCGTCCGCAGCGGATTCCACGCCGCAGGCGCCGGAGTTGAACGTGGAGGTGGCCGTCCAGTACATCGCGTTGGCGTGCGCGAATACCTCGAAGGCCTCTTTCGTGTTCCAGTTCGACGACTTCGCCAGCGTGCAGAACGCCTTGTTGTAGACGCCGCTGGAATAATGCACGTCCAGCGAGCCGGTATAGTCCGCCGCGTTGTCGATCGAGCCACCGTCCAGCGTCGGCGTGCACATCCAGCGCAGCGCGGTGCCGTTCTTGATGATCTCCGCACCCACCAGCCAGTCGTTGTGGCCGCGGTCGAAGTATTCGGCCGCTTCGCCGGCCATGTCCGAGAACGCCTCGTTCATGCCGCCGGACTGGCCGGAATACTGCAGGTTGGAGTTCTGTTCGGTGAAGCCGTGGCTGATTTCGTGGCTGGTGACGTCCAGCGAGGTCAGCGGATAGAAGTAGCTGGCGCCGTCACCGAAGTTCATCGACGAGCCGTTCCAGAACGCGTTCTCGTAGTTGCGGCCATAGTGCACGTTCATCACCAGCGAGAAGCTCAGCGGCGGCGCGCCGAGCCAGTTGTTGTACATGTCGTGCACGACGCTGCCGAAGTGATGCGCGTCGTTGATCGGCGAATACGCGCCGTTCGCGGCGTCGCCGCTGCTGTTCGGGCAGATGAAGCTCCACAGCGTGCCCGTGCGCGTGCTTTTCGCCATGTTGTTGGTCTTCACGTCCGGGTTCTGCATGTAGCAGGTGGAACCGGACTGGATGACGGCGAGCGACGCGTAGTCGGTACCGTAGAGGTACTGGCCGGTCTTCAGGTTGCCGCCGGCGCCAGTGGCGAGAGCGGGGGTGCCGGTGACGCCACCGCCACCACCCGGCTTGCCCTTGGTGGTGAGGCCTTCCCAGGCCTGGATCACTTCACCGGTGTTCGCGTCGATGATCGCCATCGGGCGCGTCGGTGCGCCGTTGCGGTCGACGAAGAACGAGGTGACGTAGGCAAGGCGTGCGCGATTGCCTTCGGCGTAGACGTACAGGTCGCTCTTCGCGTTCTGGATGTCGCTGTCCCTTACGCCATTGACGCCGACGCCGAATGGCAGCACACCGGCATGGGCTCGCAGGAGCGCAGTCGCACGGGCGCCGCTGATGGCGGGAGTGACCGAGGCGATGTCGTGGCCGATGCCGCGGGAAATTTCGCCGCTGACGCCGAGCACGTTGCCGTTGCCGTCGTGTTCCACCACGACATTGCGGCCGTACACGGGCACGCCGCGGAAGCTCTGTTGCTCACACGGGTTTTGAGGGTCCCGTGGGCGGTACGTGCCTGCAGACGCGGCGACAGCGAGGCATCGGCATCCAGACCGATGCGGCTGGCGAGAGCCGCAGGTGCGACCTTGCCCATGGATTGAGCCTGGACGCGCGCCTGCGTGGCGGCCCCGGCGTCGGACATGGCGGCTAGGCCGATAGCGCCCAACAGTGCAACCACAAGTGGTTTGTGCATCATCAGTGTTTCCCCTCCCTAAATGACTGGATAGACGCCCCAGCGGGTTTGCCCGGTGGTGATACGTCTTGCGTTCCGGTCGCGAACGTCCCCCCCAGGACAGATACGCCATCGGATCGCAGGAAACTACGATGTCGCCCCGGCTTGGTCAATGACCATATTTCCTGGATTCGGCGCTGCCCGGGGACTCCGGGGCCAAGCCTGTTTCGCAATTTTCGGCGAGGCTGGCTCAGAAGCTCATGAAATAACCGCCGTTGACCGGCAGGTTGGCACCCGTGATGTAGCCGGCGTCGTCGTCGCCGAGAAACACCACGGCACGGGCGATATCGGCGGGCGAGCCGAGCCGGCCTACCGGGATGCCGGCGACGATCTGGGCGCGGATCTCGGCGGAGACGGCGGCGACCATCGGCGTGTCGCAGTAGCCGGGCGAGACGGTGTTGACGGTGACCCCCTTGCGCGCGGTCTCGCGCGCCAGCGCCATGCTGAAGCCGTGCACGCCGGCCTTGGCGGCGGAGTAGTTGGTCTGCCCGAACTGGCCGGTCTGGCCGTTGACCGAACTGATGTTGACGATGCGCCCGAATCCGCGCGCGGTCATGCCCTCGATCACGTTGCGGCACATGTTGAACACGCCGTCCAGGTTCACCTGCATCAGCTCGTGCCATTGCTGCGGCGTCATCTTGCGCAGGCTGGCGTCGCGGGTGATGCCGGCGGCGTTGACCAGGATGTCGACGCTGCCGTGCTGCCGTTCGATGCGCGCGGTCAGCTGCTGGCAGCTGTCGAAGTCGCTGACGTCGACCGGCTCGAACGCGATGGCATCGCCGAAGTCGGCGGTTTCAGCGTGGAAGGCGGCCACGCGCTCCTCGCGCGAAGCGAGGTCCAGCGCGATCACCCGGCGACCGGCACGGGCCAGCTGGCGGCAGATTTCCGTGCCGAGGCCGCCGATGCCGCCGGTGACCAGGGCGACGCGCGTGGGAAGGGCGGAGTGGCTCATGGTTGCGTATCCAGGGCTTGATCATGCCGCAAGGCAGCACGTGTTGTGCTGCAGCGATCGGATCGGGAAACAAACGAACGGCGCGTCGATGCGCGCCGTCGGCCGGGCTGGAGTCAGCCGGATTTCTTGCCGCTGCGGCTGCCGGCGCCCGGGGTCGGGATCACCTGCGCGGCGGTGTCCATCAACCCGCGCTGCAACGCCTGGAACGCGGCGAGGTTGCGCTCGGTCAGGTCGTTCAGCGTGTTCCAGGGGGTTTGCCCCATCAGGCTGTTGAGCTGGCTGCGGAACTGCGTCTGCTGGTCCAGGAAGACCTGCAGGCTGCGCTCCAGGTAAGGTCCCATGAAGCCCTGCAGCGAATCGCCGTAGAAGCGGATGATCTGGCTGAGCAACTGCGGCGACAGCATCGGCTGCCCCTTGTCCTCGTGCTCGGAGATGATCTGCAGCAGCACCGAACGGGTCAGGTCCTCGCCGCTCTTGGCGTCGCGGACTTCGAAGTCCTCGTTGTCCAGGACCAGCTGGCGGACTTCCTCCAGCGTGATGTAGCTGGAGATTTCCGTGTCGTAGAGACGCCGGTTCGGATACTTCTTGATGGTGCGTTTTGTTTGTGCCATGCGGCGAACGCTAGCAGAAGATATTGCGCCGCACCAGTCGTGAGCCGGTGTTTCATGCTGCGCAGCATTTTTCAGTGACCGACCGCGCCGCCGGCGCTGCCGAACGGCGGCCTGGCGAACCACAGCACCGGAATCAGCAGCACGAACAGGATCGCGCAGGCCCAGAACACGTCGTTCACCGCCAGGGTCAGCGCCTCGCGCGTCAGCAGCTGGTCGATCAGGCCCAGGCTCTGCGTGTGCGACAGCCCGCCATGCGACAGCCGGCCGATGAACTCGGTAGCCGCAGGATGGCCGGGGCTGACGTACTCGGTCAGCGTGGCGTGGTGGGACTCGCCGCGATGCTGCCACAGCGTCACCATGATCGCGGTGGACACGCTCGAACCGATTGTGCGGCAGAAGTTGGACAGGCCCGAGGCGCTGGCGATCTGGTCCACCGGCAGGCCGGACAGGTAGACCTGGTTCAGCGGAATGAAGAAGCACGGGATCGCCAGGCCCATCACGAAGCGCGGCACCACCAGGGTGGCGAACGAGGCGGAGCTGTCGAAGGCGGAGAACCAGTACGCGGTGCCGGCGAACACCAGGAAGGCGAACGTCGCCACCGCGCGCAAGTCCAGCTTGTGCATGTTCTTGCCCAGGATCGGTGCGATCAGGAACGCCAGCACGCCGACCGGCGCGGTGGCCAGGCCGGCCCAGGTGGCGGTGTAGCCCAGGGTGACCTGCAGCCACAGCGGGAACACCACGTTGATGCCGAAGAACGCGAACATGCCCAGCGACAGGCTGACCACGCCGACGGTGAAGTTGCGTTGCCTGAACAGCGACAGGTCCACCACCGGATGCTTTGCGTGCAGCTCCCACACGATCAGGAAGGTGAGGCAGACCAGCGCGACGAGGCCCAGGGTGAGGATCATCGGCGAGGAGAACCAGTCGTGGTCGTTGCCGTTGTCCAGCATGAACTGCAGCGCACCCACGCCGACCACCAGCAGGGTCAGGCCGATCATGTCGATCGGCGCATTGAAGGTCTTCGTCTCGCGCTTGCGCAGCAGGCCCCAGGTGACCACCGCTGCCGCCAGCCCGACCGGCAGGTTGATGTAGAAGATCCACGGCCACGAGAAGTTGTCGGTCAGCCAGCCGCCCAGGATCGGCCCGAAGATCGGCGCCACCACCACGGTCATCGCCCACAGCGCCAGCGCGATGCCCTGCCTCTCCTTCGGATAGTTCGACAGCAGCAGGGTCAGTGACAGCGCCACCATCGGCCCGGAGCCGGCGCCCTGCAGCAGGCGGCCGATCACCAGCATCGGCATGCTGGTCGCCAGGCCGCACAGCATCGAGAAGACCACGAACATCAGCACCGAGCCGACGAAGGTCTTCACCTCGCCGAAGCGGCGCGCCAGCCAGCCGGTCAGCGGCTGCATGATCGCGCTGGCCAGCGCGTAGGAGCTGATCGTCCAGGTGCCTTCGCTGGGGCTCACGCCGAGGCTGCCGGCGATATGCGGGACGGCGACGTTGACGATCGTCATGTCCAGCACTTCCATGAAGGTGCTGAACGCGACGGCGATGGTGAGCAGCGCCAGCGGACCGCCGTGCAGCGGTTTCAGCGGGGCGTCGGGTGCGGCGTCGTTCGGCGTGGCGGCCATGATGGTCCAGCTCAGTTGGCGGCGGTGGCGTGGGACAGGTTGGCGCGGATGATCCGCTCGGCTTCCGCATCGGCCTTGCTGGCCATCTGGTCGTAGACGTCGGTCTGTGCCACCGGCTGCTGCGCCGCCGTGTTGGCCAGCATGCTGCCCTGGTCATGGCGGATGTCGACGGTGACGTCGGTGGACAGGCCGATGCGCAGCGGGTGCTGGTCCAGCTCCCTGTTGTCCAGTGCGATGCGCACCGGCACGCGCTGCACCACCTTGATCCAGTTGCCGGTGGCGTTCTGCGCCGGCAGCAGCGAGAACACGCTGCCGGTGCCGGCGCCCAGGCCGATCACCTTGCCGTGGTATTCCGCGTCGCTGCCGTACAGGTCGGACACCACCTTCGCCGGCTGGCCGATGCGGATGTGGCGCAGCTGGCTTTCCTTGAAGTTTGCGTCGATCCACAGGTCGTGCAGCGGCACCACGGTCATCAGCTGCTGGCCCGGCTGCACGCTGTTGCCCAGCTGCACGCTGCGCTCGGCCACGTAACCGGACACCGGCGCGTAGATCGCATTGCGCTGCGCGGCGACCCAGGCGGCGCGGAAGTTCGCGCGGGCCTGCATCACCACCGGGTTCTGCGCCACGTCGGTGCCTTCGATCGCGGCGTGCGCGGCGGCGGCTTGTGCCTCGGCCGCATTCACCGCCGAGCGCGCCTGCTCCACGCCGTCGCGCAGATGCTGCACGATCTCCGGCGATTCGGCCTGGGCGGCGATCAGCGGCAGGCGACGCTTGAGGTCGGCTTCGGCCTTCTTCAGGTCGAGCCGGGCCGCGACGACCTGCGCATCGGCACTGGTCGCCGAGCTGGTCTGCTGGCGCACGCTGCGTACGGCCTGGGCCAGCGCGCTGCGCGCCTGCGCCAGGCGCGTGTCGGCGTCGGTGCTGTCCAGCTTCACCAGCACCTGGCCGGCCTCCACGTGCTGGGTGTCGTCGGCGAGGATCGCCACCACGGTGCCTGGCACCTGCGCCGAGATCGCCACCTGGTTGCCGCCGACATAGGCATTGTCGGTCTTCACCCGGGTCGACAGCACGAAGAACCACAGCAGGAACCACAGCAGCGCGGCGAGGACGAACACGCCGGTCACGATCAGCAGCGCGCGCCGGCGCTTGCCCGGATCCTTGGTGGCCATGCCGCTGTCGTTGGTGTCGACGGAGGTCTTGGCGGATTCAGTGGCGCTCATGGTGGGCGGCTCCGGCGGTAACAGAAGAGGAAGTCATGGCTGCGTCGGCGGCGCGGTAGCCGCCGCCGAGCGCCTTGATCAGGGTCAGGTCGGTGCTCAGGGCCTGTGCCTGCAACTGGGTCGCGGCATCGCGTTGCTGGAGCAAGGCGGCTTGCGCGGCCAGGCTTTCGCGCAGATCGCGCACGCCCTGGCGCGCCCGCGCCTGCGCGTTCGCCAGCAGGCGCTGGTCGGCGTCGAGCTGGGCCTGCTGTTCGCGCTGGCGGTTGGCGACCTGCTCGGCGCTCAAGGCCTGCGTCGCCACTTCGCGCGCCGCGGCCAGCACGGTGCTGTTGTACTGCGCCACGGCCGCATCGAGCTGGGCCTTGCTCATGCCGTAGTTCGCCTCGAGCGCGCCGCCGTTGAAGATCGGCAGGTGCAGCGCCGGGGTCAGCGCGAACGTGCGGCTGCCGGCGGTGAGCAGCTTGCCCATGTCGATGCTGGACAGGCCGGCCATGGCGGTGAGGCTGATGTCGGGGAAGAACTCGGCGCGTGCGGCGTCGGTCTGCTTCAGCGCGGCTTCGACCTGCCAGCGGCTGGCGGCGATGTCGGGGCGGCGCGCGATCAGGTCCAGCCCGCCGTTCGCCGGCACGCCGCGCTCGATCGCCGGCAGGTGGCGCGCCTGGAGGTCGGGCAATTCAGCCGGCGCGACGCCGAGCAGCGAAGCCAGCGCGGCGCGGCGGATCTTCGCCGAGCCGTCCAGCGCCACGCGCATCTCGCGCACCGCGGCGAGCTGGGCCTGGGCCTTCTGCGCTTCGTCGGGAAGATCCACGCCTTGCCGCACGCGCAGCTCGGCGATTTGGGCGAACCGCTGCTGCGTGGCCAGCAACTGGTCGGCCAGCTGCAGTCGTGCCTGGTCGGCCTGCCAGCCGAAGTAGGTGTCGGCGACGGCGTACTGGATCACCAGCGAGGCGGCACTGCGCTGCGCTTCGGCGGCGTGTGCCTGGTCCAGCGCGGCTTCCATCGTCGCGCGCTTCTTGCCCCACCAGTCGAAGTCGTACTGCAGCTGCACGCCGACATCGGCCTGGTTGTACCAGCTGAAGCCGAGGAACTGGCTGGGGATCAGGCCGTGGTCGCTCATGCGCTGGCGCGACACCTGCGCGTTGCCGTTGACCGACAGCCCGAGCTGCGCGGCGGCCAGCTTTGCCGACTGTTCGGCGTTCTGCACGCGGCTCTGCGCCAGCGCCAGGTCCGGCGACTGCCGCATGGCGCGATCCATCAGGTCGTCCAGCTGCGGGTCGTCGTACTGGCGCCACCACTGGGCGGTGGGCCAGCCGGCACGAACGGTGGCCTGCAGGCCGGCCAGCGGCACGTCGTCGCGCAGCACCGGCGGGGCGAGTCGGGCCGGTGCGGCGGCGCAGCCGGCCAGCATCAGCAGGATCGCGGCGGCCAGCACCGTGCGGCCGCGGAGCGGGGCATGCTTCATCGGAAGTTCCTTCATGAGCGGCGGTTTTCGCGCAACTGGTCGAGGTTGCCGGCCAGCTTGCGCAACAGGCGGTCGAGATGGCGTTTGTCGGTGTCGCTGAATCCGGCGAACGTGGCGGCGACGCGGGGAAACATCGGCGGCAGCATCCTCTGCACGAAGCGCCGCCCTGCCGGGGTGATGCGGATCAGCACTCGACGGCGATCCTCGTCGCTGGCGCCTCGGGTGATCAGCCCGCGCTTGACCAGCGCATTCGTGATGCGGGTCATGTTGGTAGCGCCCTGGGTGGCGTACTCGCACAGCTCGCCCGGCGTGGAGCTGCCGTCCGGGCGGCTGTACAGGATCACCAGGGTCAGGAATTCGCTGTGATTGAGCTTGTACGGCTTCAGCTTGAATTCGAGCTCTTCCTCGATGTCGTCGCCCAGCATCAGCATCAGCCGGCACAGCCGTGCTTCAAGCGCGGGCATCTGCGGGATGATCTGGCCGACCCGGCCGATACCCTCGTCCATCATCGCTATGCAGTTTGTCAAACGCGCCATTTCACTGACTCATATTTCACCAGTGAATTAAAAGATAGCAGACCCCGACTGTCGTTTGCAAGTGACCGATGGCATGGGTGTCAGTCGAGCCGGAACAGGCGGCGGGCGTTGGCGCTGGTGGCGGCGGCGACATCGGCTTCCGGCTCGCCGCGCAGCGCCGCGATGCAGCACAGCACCTCGGCGACGTGGGCCGGTTCGTTGCGTTCGCCGCGGTGGCTGGCGCCGGGCTGGTCCGGAGCGTCGCTTTCCAGCAGCAGGAATTCGATCGGCATTTGCGCCACGATCCGGCGCAGGCGTTGCGCGCGCTCGTAGGTCACCGGGCCGCCGATGCCCAGGTGGAAGCCCAGATCCCACAACTGCCGCGCCTGCTGTTCGCTGCCGGAAAAGCTGTGCACCACGCCGCGCAGGCCGTCGCTGCGGCGCAGGGTCAGCGTGACTTCCTCCAGCGCGCCGCGGGCGTGCACGATCACCGGCAGGTCGTGCTCGCGCGCGAGTTGCAGCTGACGCAGGAAATAGTGCCGTTGCAGTTCACGATCGAGGCCGTCCACGTGGAAATCCAGGCCGATCTCGCCGACCGCTATCGGACGGTTCTCTTTCAGCCATGAAGACAGGGTGTCGACATGTTCCGGCGCATGGTGGGGCAGGAACATCGGATGCAAACCGTAGGCGGGATGCAGGCCAGCCTGGCGGGCGCAGAGGTCTCTTACCGTCGGCCAACTGTCGGCATCGACGGCCGGGACGACCATCGTGCCGACCCCGGCCCGGCGGGCGCGTTCGATGACCGCGCCACGGTCGCCGGTGAAGGCGTCGTCATCCAGATGGACGTGACTGTCGACGAGCTGGAACATGATTTGTTTTTCGTGCACTGGCAGAGAGTTCCGTGATTTCCACGTGAAGATAATGTAACGAGCATGAGCTAGCTGCGATTCAGTTGGACAACGGTTCAATGACCACGCACGTTATTGCGCAGGCGCCCCGGCCCGGGCGCCCGGCAATGCCGCCAAACAAAACAGAGGAGAGGGTTGTGATGAACAGGTTGACAGTCAATGTACTCAATATCGCCATCGCGGCGGCACTCGCGGTCGGTCTCTCGGCCTGCAACCGGAATGCGGATGCGGGCGCCTCCAACGCTTCCGCCGATGCGGGCGCCAGCGCAGGCGCGGACGCCGGGGTCAAGTACGCCAAGGTCGTCAGCGTCGACCCGGTGCGCTCGACGGTGAACAACCCGAAGCAGGTCTGCCACGACGAGACGGTCACGCAGACCGCGCCGCCCAAGGATCAGCACCGCGTCGCCGGCACCGCGATCGGTGCGGTGGTGGGTGGCCTCGTCGGCAACCAGGTCGGCGGTGGCAAGGGCAAGACGCTGGCCACGGTGGCCGGCGCAGTCGGCGGCGGTTATGCCGGCAACCGCATCCAGGCAAGTCGCCAGCATGCCCAGGTGACCTCGTCGGTGGAGCGCAAGTGCGAAACCGTCAACAACGCCAGCACCAGGATCGTCGGCTATGACGTGCGCTATGAATACAACGGCGTCACCCGCACGGTGCGCATGGACCACGATCCGGGCGACCGCGTGCAGGTGCAGGAAGGCGTGACGTCTGTCTCGGACGCTCATTGAATGAAACGACCCCCAACAAAGGAAGTGACCCCATGAACGCACTGACCAGCAAGTTCGCCCTGGCCGCCGCGATGGCTACCGGCTTGGCCCTCGCCGGCTGCGCCACTTCACCGTACGGAAACAATGACAATTACAATCGCGGCTACCAGGGACAGCAGAGTGGTTACGGCGACCGCAACGTGCGCTGCCAGACCTGCGGCGTGGTGCAGGAAGTGCAGCAGGTCTACACCGACGGCGGCAGCAACGGCGGTACGTTGGGAGCGATCATCGGCGCGGTTGCCGGTGGCGTGCTCGGCAATCAGGTCGGCAAGGGTGATGGCCGCAAGGCTGCCACCGTGGCCGGCGCGGTGGCCGGCGGCGTCGTCGGCAACCAGGTCGGCAAGCGCGGCGGCGGCAACGACGTCGCATGGCGCATCGTGGTGCGGCTGGACAATGGCCAGTACGCCACGGTGACCCAGCGTGAAAATCCCGGTGTCCGCAACGGCGACTACGTCGAGGTACGGGGGGATCATGTCTATGCGCGCTGATTGAAACGTATGGACGTCTGGACGTCCAAAAGCAAAAGGCCCTCGAAAGAGGGCCTTTTTATTTCATCGCCTATGCGTGGAATCAGTTCACCGCATAGAACGCATGTTCGCCGATCGTCACGCTGGGGCGGTTGTGCGACCATGCAGGGGAGGTCGCCGTCGTGGCGAAATGGTCGGCACGCGGCACCAGCATGCGACGCTGTGCCAGCGGCAGTTGCCAGTTCTGGATCGACATGCCGGCTACCTGCCATGCCTTGTTGAAGGCTTCCAGGTTGGTGATCTCGAACGCGCCCGGCGTGGTCGTCGTGGCGAACTGGTGAGGCGAGGTGACCACCTTGCAGACGGTGTCGCCCCAGCGGCCGCGATCGCGCCGGCGCAGGGCCACTTCCGCCACGGCAAGCTGGCCGTTGGTCGATTCGCTGCGCGCCTCGAGGTAGACGGTGGTGGCCAGGCAGGCCTGGTCCGCAACGGGCTGGGGCATCAGTGTCGTCAGCCACAACAGCATGGAAAGTTTCATGGTTCTGCCTCCAACGTGCTGTACGCGCAAAGCAGACCGCAGCTTCATGCGCCGTTGCGGTGGACGGGCGGGCAGGCCGTTCCACCTGGATCAATCGCCGAGGCCGAAACTTGTGGCCAGGACGCTTTGCCACGGGATTGTGGCGGGTCGAACGGCGGTTCAGGCCGGTCGGGGGGTGGGCTGTTGTCGGGCGTTGCGCGGCCGCATCGGCCGTGTTGCCTTCGACTACTACGCACTCGTTGGCTGCGAGGCGGTGTTCCATCCGGCGATGCTGCTGCCGGGTCGCGCCGATTCGGATTCTTCCGGTTCGTCGCGTACATCGGCACCCCGTGTTCCGGATGCCGCGATATTCGATCGGCGGAGCCTAGTGGCGGAATTTGCCGCTGGCAAGTGCCGTGGTGCCGAAGTTTATCTGACGCTCACGATTCGTTGACAAATGCCATGGCGAACGAACTATGTCGTAGCGACGTGTATCGATCATGCCGGCCATGACGTGACGAGTTTCATCACGAAGTTGTCGTCGAGTGCTTGCGCATGCGTGTCGGCGGCTTGTGCTGCCACGTCGTCGCTCAACACGACGAGCGCCTCGACGCCGTCGTCCGTAGTGATGGCCTCGAGCACGCAACCGACCTCGCGTCCATCGCTGCGCAGCACGTCGCCGGCATTCGCTGCTTGCGACAAAGTGACGCGGTGCAGGTGCCGTTTGTGTCCGCCGCGAAAATGCAGTCGCGCGACGATTTCCTGGCCGGGATAGCAGCCCTTGTCGATGGCGACCGCGTGCAGTCGCTGCAGCGACAGTGCCGGCGGCAGCAGTTCGTTCAACTGTTGCGTCGGCAGCCACGGCCAGCCGGCACGCAGCTGTGGCAGGCGCCACGCATCGTCCCCCGCGCCGGAGGCGATGATGCGAAAACTGTGCGTGTCGCAGCCGAACGACACGCTTTCGTCATCGTCGGCCACCGTGTGCAGCGGCAGCGCCGGACCGGTCGCGAGAACACGCGGCGGCAGTGCCGCCACGCTGACTTTCGAGCGGAACACGAAACGCCGCAGCGCATCGGCCATCCCGGCGGCGGCGCCACCGCGCAGCAGCAGCAGGTAGCGGTCGTCGGCCAGACGGGCCAGGTGGAACAGCGCGCGCACGCGCCCCTGCGGGTCGAGCCATGCACTGAATTGCCACTGGCCGGTGACGAGCGAGCCGACTGCGCTGCTGAACTGCGCATGCGCGAAAGTCGTCGCGTCGGGGCCTTCGATCAACAAGGTTTCGGCAGGATGGCAGGTCGGCATGGGTCAGTCGGAGTTGGGGGCGGGTGGCGTCGGGCACAAGTGCGGTACGGCAATCGCGACGTCGCTGCAGCATGGCGTATGGTTGTACTGCATTGCCGCAAGTATTAACCTTTGGCGGCTTACAAAAACCATGTCCGATACCTCCTTCCCGGTCGAGTCCACACCCGCTTCCGTTTCGACGGAAACAACCGCCGTGCCTGTCGGCCCGGTCGCGGACAAGGAACCGGGGAAGCGGCCGGCTCCCGATCCCACGCGTTATGGTGATTGGGAAAAGAACGGGCGCTGTATCGACTTCTGAACGACCGCACGGCGCGCGTCGCCGTTGCGTACCAGGACAGGGGAAGGTGCGGCATGGACATCAGCGATTCCACACAGGATAGCCGCCATGGCAGATACGCAACGACCGCTCTCCCCGCATCTGCAGGTCTACAGGAAGCAGGTGCAGATGATGACCTCCATCACGCACCGTGCCACCGGCATCGCGCTGGCTGTCGGCACCTTGCTGGTGGTTTGCGGCCTGCTGTACCTGGCGGCGGGTGAAGAGAGCTTCAACCACTTCAAGGGCGTCATCGGCAGTCCGCTTGGCCTGATCCTGCTGCTCGGCTGGAGCTGGTCGCTGTTCTATCACCTGTGCAACGGCATCCGGCACCTGGTGCAGGATGCCGGCCTCGGCTACGAGATTCCCCGGTTCATCCGTTCCAGCTGGCTGTCGGTCGCCGGCAGCATCGTGCTCACGATGCTGGTGTGGGTTTACGTGTGGATGGCCGGAGGTGCGGCATGAGCGCCAGGGACGCTGTCGTGAAAGATCGCCGCAACCCGTTGAAGACCGCCCGCGGCCTGGGTTCGTCGCAGTCCGGCGTGGGCCACTGGTGGACACAGCGGGTGACCGCGGCGGCACTCGTGCTGCTGGGCATCTGGTTCGTGCTCACCGTGCTGTGCCTGCTGCACGCCGACTATGCTACCGCGCGCGCCACGGTGGCGAAGCCGTGGAACGCGCTGCTGCTGATCGCGTTCGTGCTCACCATGTTCTGGCATGCCGTGCTCGGCCTGCAGGTGGTGATCGAGGATTACGTGCATACCCGCTGGAAGGAAGTCGTGCTGATGGTGGCGATCAAGTTCCTCGCGGTGCTGGGCGCGCTGGCTGGCATGCTTGCCGTGCTGCGCATTGCGCTGACCCCATAAGACAAGACGCGAGGCCGGGATTTCATGGAAAGCTACAAGGTTCAGCAACATCTGTATGACGTGATCGTGGTGGGCGCCGGCGGCGCCGGCCTGCGTGCCACGTTCGGCCTGGCCGAGAAGGGTCTCAAGGCCGCCTGCATCACCAAGGTCTTTCCCACACGCTCGCATACGGTGGCGGCGCAGGGCGGCATCTCCGCCGCGCTCGGCAACATGGGCGAGGACGACTGGCGCTTCCACTTCTACGACACGATCAAGGGCTCCGACTGGCTTGGCGACCAGGACGCGATCGAGTACATGTGCAAGAACGCGCCAGCCGCCATCATCGAGCTGGAGCACTACGGCGTGCCGTTCTCGCGCACCGACGAGGGCAAGATCTACCAGCGTCCGTTCGGCGGCATGACCACGCATTACGGCAAGGGCACCGCGCAGCGCACCTGCGCCGCGGCGGACCGCACCGGCCACGCGATCCTGCACACGCTGTACCAGCAGGCGCTGGCGCACGACGCCACGTTCTTCATCGAATATTTCGCGATCGACCTGATCTTCGACGAAGCCGGCGTCTGCCGCGGCGTGCTGGCGCTGGACATGAACGAGGGCACCCTGCATTTCTTCCGCGGTCAGGCGGTGGTGCTGGCGACCGGCGGCTACGGTCGCGCCTACTTCAGCGCCACCTCGGCGCATACCTGCACCGGCGACGGCGGCGGCATGGTGCTGCGCGCGGGCCTGGCGCTGCAGGACATGGAGTTCGTGCAGTTCCATCCCACCGGCATCTACGGCGCCGGCTGCCTGATCACCGAAGGCGTGCGCGGCGAAGGTGGCTACCTCACCAACTCCGCGGGCGAGCGCTTCATGGAGCGCTACGCGCCCAGCGCGAAGGACCTCGCATCGCGCGACGTGGTCAGCCGCGCCATGACGATCGAGATCCGCGAAGGCCGCGGCGTCGGCGAGCACAAGGACCACATCTATCTCAACCTGATGCACCTCGGTCCCGAGGTGATCAACGAACGGCTGCCGGGCATTGCCGAGTCGGCGCGCATCTTCGCCGGCGTGGACGTCAGCAAGGAACCGATCCCGGTGTTGCCGACCGTGCACTACAACATGGGCGGCATCCCGACCAATTACCACGGCGAAGTGGTGCAGAAGCGCGGCGACGACGTCGACGCGATCGTGCCCGGCCTGTTCGCGATCGGCGAGGCGGCCTGCGTGTCGGTGCACGGCGGCAACCGCCTGGGCTCGAACTCGCTGCTCGACCTGGTGGTGTTCGGTCGTGCGGTGGCGCATCGCTGCGCCGAGCTGATCCAGCCCGGCGCGGCGCACAAGGATCTGCCGACGAACGTGCTGGACAAGTCGCTGGCCCGTTTCGATGCGCTGCGCCACGCCAAGGGCAGCACGCCGACGGCGCAGATCCGTCTGGCGATGCAGCGCACGATGCAGAAGGATGCCGCGGTGTTCCGCACCGGCGAGACGCTGGCCGAGGGCAAGCAGAAGATCTCCGAGGTGTTCGACCTGTTCCAGGACGTCGGCGTCAGCGACCGCTCGCTGGTGTGGAACTCCGACCTGGTCGAAACGCTGGAGCTGTCCAACCTGCTGGCGCAGGCGGTGGCCACCATGCATTCGGCCGAGCAGCGCCCGGAAAGCCGCGGTGCGCATGCGCGCGAGGACTTCCCCGAGCGCGACGACGTCAACTGGATGAAGCACACCCTGGTGTGGGTCGACGAAGCGGGCAAGTCGCGCTTCGATTTCCGCCCGGTGCACATGAATCCGATGACCGACGAGGTCAAGGCCGTGCCGCCGGCGAAGCGGGTCTACTGAGCCTGCGCTTGCAGGCGGCATCACATCATCAGGTCGTACGGTCGGGGCGCAAGCCCTCCTGCAGAAAGTCGAAGGGTTCAGCACATGGCAGAGTTTTCGCTACCGAAGAATTCAAAGATCCAGCCGGGCAAGCACTATCCGGCCAAGGATGCCAAGAAGCCGCGCACCTTCCGCATCTATCGATGGTCGCCGGATGACGGGCAGAACCCGCGCATCGACACTTACGAGGTCGACCTGGCCGCGTGCGGCCCGATGGTTCTGGATGCGCTGCTGAAGATCAAGAACGAGATCGATCCCACGCTCACCCTGCGCCGTTCCTGCCGCGAGGGCATCTGCGGCTCGTGCGCGATGAACATCGACGGCACCAACACGCTGGCCTGCACCCGCGCCATCAGCGAGTGCGCCTCGGGCGACGTGAAGATCTACCCGCTGCCGCACATGCCGGTGGTGAAGGACCTGATTCCCGACCTGACCCACTTCTACGCGCAGTTCGCCTCGATCAAGCCGTGGGTCCGCACGCAGAGCCCGGCGCCGGATCGCGAACGCCTGCAGTCGCCGGAGGAACGCAAGAAGCTCGACGGCCTGTACGAGTGCATCCTGTGCGCGTGCTGCTCGACCAGCTGTCCAAGCTACTGGTGGAACGGCGACAAGTACCTGGGCCCGGCGATCCTGCTGCAGGCCTACCGCTGGATCGTCGACTCGCGCGACGAGGCCACCGGCGAGCGCCTGGACGACCTGGAAGACCCGTTCAAGCTCTACCGCTGCCACACCATCATGAACTGCACGCGCACCTGCCCGAAGGGTCTCAACCCGGCCAAGGCGATCGCCGAGATCAAGAAGCTGATGGTGGAACGGCGTTCGCCCTGATCGTGCTTGCATGGTTCGACCACGACAGGCCGCCGCGTGCGGCCTGTCGCGTTCTGGCGCAACGGCTACACTTTGCATCCATGGATACGACCGAGCCCCGTGATGGATGAAGCCCGCATCAAGCGCCTGCGCTGGCGCACCCGCCGCGGTACCCGCGAGCTGGATGCCTTGTTCGGTGGCTGGCTGGACGAACGTTTTGCCGGCGCGGACGAAGCGCAGCAACAGGCGTTCGACGAACTGCTCGACGTGCAGGACCCGGACCTGTGGGACTGGGTGATGGGCCATGCGTGCCCCGAACGGGCGGACTGGCAGGCGATCGTCGATGACATCCGCGCCCGCCATCGGCTTTGAATACCAGCCGTCGCAGCTGCTGCGGCGAGCCTTGATCGTCATTGCCGCGCTGGCCGTGCTTGCCGTGGCGCTGAGCGCGCTGCCGGTGTGGCTGAGGCTGCTGCTGGCGACCGCCGTGTCGCTGGCGACCTGGCATGCGCTTCGCCGCCTGGCCGCGGGCCCGGTCGCGGCGGCCGGCTGGAGCGCCGACGATGCCTGGACGCTGCGCCTGACCGACCACGAAGACGTGCCGGCCACGCTGGCCTCGTTCCGGGTGCTTGGCGCGTTCGTGCTGCTGCGGCTGCAGACGGCGGGGCGGGGCGCGCAGGTGCTGCTGCTGGCGCCGGACAACAGCGACGCGGACATCCGTCGGCGCCTGCGCATGCGCCTGGCCACGATCCAGCCGGGCGCAGCCGTGCCGCGGCTGTGATCGGCCGGCAACTTCGCCGGCGCAGCGCGGTCTGAGCGAATACCTGATAATGGATGACCGGGCGGCCTGCCCAGCGATTCCCACAAGCGACCCGCCCATGTTTCGACCGTTAGAACTTTTCATCGGCCTGCGCTACACCCGCGCCAAGCGGCGCAATCAGTTCATCTCCTTCATCTCCACCGTCTCCATCGTCTGCATCGCGATCAGCGTGATCGCGCTGATCACGGTGATGTCGGTGATGAACGGCTTCGACTACCAGATGCGTTCGCGCATCCTCGGCGCGATCTCGCACGCCACCGTGTCCGGCATCGGCGAGAGCGTGCAGGACTGGCCGCGCGCGCTGCAGATCGCCGAGGCGAATCCGCATGTGCTGGGTGCCGCGCCGTACGTGGAGAGCGAGGCGATGCTGCTGGCACGACGCTCCAGCGGCGCGCTGGTGCGTGGCATCAAGCCGGCGCAGGAGCCAAAGGTCGTCGATATCGACAAGCACATGCTCGACGGCAAGCTCGCCGACTTGACTCCCGGCAGCTGGAACATCGTGCTGGGCCGCGAACTGGCGATGACGCTGGGTGTCAGCGTCGGCGACCGCGTCACCATGGCGGTGCAGCAGCTGCGCGCCACGCCGATGGGCAGCGTGCCGCGCATGCGCAGCTTCCACGTCGTGGGCACGTTCGAACTGGGCATGGAGCAGTTCGACTCCGGCCTGGCCCTGGTCAACATGAGCGATGCGGAGAAGCTCAACGACCTGAGCGGCCCGACCGGCATCCGGCTGAAACTCGATGACCTGTTCGACGCGCGCCCGGTCGCGCGCGAACTGGCCGACCAGCTCGGCCAGGTCTATCGGGTGCAGACCTGGATGGACACCAACGCCAACCTGTTCGCCGCGCTGTCGATGGAGAAGATGGTGATGTTCATCATCCTGTCGCTGATCATCCTGGTGGCGGTGATCAACCTGATCTCGATGCTGATGATGCTGGTCACCGACAAGCAGGCCGACATCGCGATCCTGCGCACGCTGGGCGCCACGCCGCGCAGCATCATGGGCATGTTCATGGTACAGGGCGTGCTGGTGGGTTTCGTCGGAATCGGCTTCGGCGTGGGCCTCGGCTCGATGCTGTCGTGGAAGCTGCCGGGCATCATCAAGTGGATCGAGCACACCTTCCACGTCACCTTCCTGTCGCCGGACGTCTACTACATCAGCGAGGTGCCGAGCCGGCTCGACTGGCACGACGTGGGCTGGACTGCGCTGCTGACCTTCGCGTTCTCGCTGCTGGCCACCCTCTACCCCGCGTGGCGCGCTTCGCGCACGCAGCCGGCGCAGGCGCTGCGTTATGAATAAGGCCGTCATGAACACCACGACCGAAAACGTGCTGCGCGCCAGCCACGTCGCCAAGACCTACGACGAGGGCGGCCTGCGCACGGACGTGCTGGGCGACGTCAGCTTCACCCTGAAGCGCGGCGAGACGATGGCCATCGTCGGCGCCTCCGGCTCGGGCAAGAGCACCTTGCTGCACATCATCGGCGGGCTCGACACGCTGACTGCCGGCGAGGTGGAGGTCGATGGCCGCGTGCTGTCGAAGCTGTCCGACACCGAGCGCGGCCGCGTGCGCAACCGCTCGCTCGGCTTCATCTACCAGTTCCACCACCTGCTGCCCGAGTTCACCGCGCTGGAGAACGTGTGCATGCCGTTGCTGATCCGCGGCACCGCGATTGCCGAGGCGCAGAAGCAGGCCACGGCCTTGCTGGAGCGGGTCGGCCTGGGCGGGCGCACGCACCACAAACCGTCCGAGCTGTCCGGCGGCGAACGCCAGCGCTGCGCGGTGGCGCGCGCGCTGGTGACGCGGCCGGCGTGCGTGCTCGGCGACGAGCCCACCGGCAACCTCGACGAGGCCAATGCCGCGCAGGTCTACGCGCTGATGCTGGAACTCAACCGCGAGATCGGCACCAGCTTCGTGCTGGTCACCCACGACCCGCACCTGGCGGCGAAGATGGACCGCACCCTGGTGCTGCACAACGGCGTGCTGCAGGGAAGCGCGGGAGCCTGACCCTCCTCGCCTTCCGCCGGGGAGGTGCCGATCCCGGATTTCTCCGGCGCGCGCCTACACGTTTTTCATCTTCATCGCCGCATCCGCCCCGCTAGGCTCGGACTCTTCCAGGATGGAATGGGGCACGCGACATGCTGCGACGGGGGGCGATCACGGCGGCGTCGGCCTTGCTGGCCGGCGTGCTGCTGGTGCAGGGAATGGCGCAGTTGCCGCCGCACTGGTGCCTGGCCCTGTTGCTGTTGGCGGCCGCCTTGCTGGCCTGGCGTTGTCCGCGCTGGCGCTGGCTGGCCTGGCTGCTGTTCGGCATCGTGTGGGCGGCGTGGCGCGGCGGCGTGGCGATGGACGCGCGGTTGCCGCGCACGCTGGAGGGGCGCGATTTCGTGGTCGTCGGCACCATCGCCGACCTGCCGCTGGCGCACCCGGATGCCAGCCGCTTCGCGCTGCAGGTGGAGCAGGCCACGCTGGACGGCCAGCCGGTGGCGTTGCGCGGTCGCGTCACGGTGTCCTGGTACGACGGCGCGCCGCCGCTGCGGCCGTGTTTGCGCTGGCGCCTGACGCTGCGCCTGAAGCGGCCGCGCGGGCTGCTCGATCCCGGTGGTGCGGACAGCGAACGTTCGGCGCTGGAGCGCGGCATCGTCGCCACCGGCTACGTGCGCGACGATCCCGGCAACGCGCCACTGGCCGGCGCGCGCTGGTGCGTCGACGCGGTGCGCGAGGCAGTGGCCCGCGGCATCGCGGCGCGGGTGCGCGACCGGCATGACGCGGCCCTGCTGCAGGCGTTCACGGTCGGCGACACGCGCGGGCTGCAGCAGCAGGACTGGGCGGTGGCGCGCGCGAACGGGGTTTCGCACCTGATCGCGATCTCCGGCTTCCACGTCGGCGTGGCGGCGGTGTTCGGCATGTGGCTGGCATGGCTGGCCTACGCGCTGCGGCCGCGGCTGGGCCTGTGGCTGCCGCGACCGCAGGCGCAGGCCGCGGCGGCGCTGCTGGTGGCCGCGGTGTACAGCGCGCTGGCCGGCTTCGGCCTGCCCACGGTGCGCACCCTGCTGATGATCGCGGTGGTGGCGCTGGCGCGCTGCAGCCGTCGCGGCAGCAGCGGCGCGCAATCGCTGGCGCTGGCGATGATCGCGATCCTGCTGGTCGACCCGCTGGCGGTGCTGGCGGCGGGTTTCTGGCTGTCGTTCGTCGGCGTGGCGTTCCTGATGCTGTGCCTGCAGTCGCGCGGCCGCGGCCTGCGCGCGTTCCTGCATGAGCTGTCGGCCGGGCAACTGGTGATGACGGTGGCGCTGTTGCCGCTGACCTTGTGGTTCTTCGGCCAGGCCTCGCTGGTGGGCGCGTTGTCGAACCTGATCGCGGTGCCCGTGGTCAGTTTCATGATCGTGCCCTGCGCCTTGTTCGGCATGCTGCTGCTGGGCGTGTGCCCGCCATTGGCCGCGCCGGTGCTGTGGCTGGCCGCGCGGATCGCGCATGCGCAGTGGTGGCTGCTGGAACAGATGGCGACGTGGCCCGGCGCGCACTGGTACCTGCCCGCGGTGCAGGCGCCTGCGCTGCTGCTGGCCGTGCTCGGCGCGCTGTGGCTGTTCCTGCCGCGCGGCGTGCCGCTGCGCTGGCTCGGCCTGCTGCTGTTCCTGCCACTGCTGTGGCCGCCGCTGCCGCGGCCGGCGGAAGGCGCCTTCCAGGTGTGGGTGCTGGACGTGGGGCAGGGCCTGTCGGTGCTTCTGCGCACCCGCGACCACGTGCTGGTCTACGACGCCGGCGCGCGTTACCCGTCCGGCTTCGACCTGGGCGAGGCGGTGGTGCTGCCGTCGGTCCACGCGCTGGGCATCGGCCGGCTGGACATGCTGATGATCAGCCATGGCGACAACGACCATGCCGGCGGCGCCGAGGCGGTCGCCGACGCTTTTCCGCAGGCGCGACGCTATGCCGGCGAGCCGTCGCGGATGCGCGTGCCGATGCAGCAGTGCGTGGCGGGCCAGGCCTGGCAATGGGATGGCGTGCGCTTTCGCGTGCTGGGTCCGGCGCCCGGCGCGGGCGACCGCGACAACGACAGTTCCTGCGTGCTGCTGGTCGAGGGCCGTGGCGGGCGCCTGCTGCTGACCGGGGACATCAGCTCGAAGATGGAACCGCAGGCGGCGGCGGCGCTCGGTCCCGGGCCGCCGCCGGTGATGCTGGTGCCGCACCACGGCAGCAAGACCTCGTCCAGCGCCGCCTTCATCGCCGCCGTGCGGCCGCGGCTGGCGGTGGTGTCGGCGGGCTGGCGCAACCGCTTCGGCCATCCTAAGCCCGAGGTGCTGGCGCGCTACGCCGAGGCCCATGTGCCGGTGTCCGATACGGCGCGGCAGGGCGCGATCCCGCTGGATTTCCCCGCCGACGCGCCGCCGCGGCGCGAACCGGGCTGGCGCCAGCGGCAGGCGCGCTACTGGCGCGAGTGACGGGTCAGGCGGGGAATGCCACGCATGCCGCAGTACAGCGGGACGAGACTGCTATCATGCGCGCTTCCTGTCAGGTCGTGCGTCGGGGTCGAAAAGTGCTGGAAATTCTGTTGGCTGGCGGTTGGGCGCTGGCGCCCATCCTGATCTGTTCGGCGGTGGCTTTGGCGATCGTGCTGGAGCGCTGCTGGACCCTGCGCCGCAAGTCGGTGCTGCCACCGGGCCTGGGCGACGAAGTGCGCCAGTGGGCGCGCTCCGGCCAGCTCGATCCGAAACATCTCGACACGCTGGCCAGCGGCTCGCCGCTGGGCGAGCTGCTGGCCGCGGCGCTGGCCGTGCGCCGGCAGCCGCGCGAGCTGATCAAGGAGCGCATCGAGGACACCGGCCGGCACGTCATCCACCGGATGGAACGCTACCTCAACACGCTGGGCACGATCGCGCTGATCGGCCCGCTGCTGGGCCTGTTCGGCACCGTGATCGGCCTGATCCGCATGTTCATGGAAGTGATGGCCGGCGGCATCGGCGACCCGGCGAAGATGGCCGGCGGCATCGGCGAGGCGCTGATCTGCACCGCGGCAGGCCTGACCGTGGCCATTCCCGCCTACGTGCTGCACCGCTATTTCCGTTCGCGCGTGGCCGGCTACTGCGTGGAGATGGAGAAGCAGGCGACCGCGCTGCTCGACGACCTGACCCTGGCCACTGCGCCGGCGGCAGCACCCGTGCGGCCGCGCCGCGCGCCGACGCCGACCGCGCCGAGCGCGAGCTGAGGCACACCGATGCGTATCGGCAACGACCGCCGCGGCGATGACTTCGAGATCAACGTGATCCCGCTGATCGACGTACTGCTGACCCTGCTGATGTTCTTCGTGCTGACCAGCACGTTCATCCAGCACTCGCGCCTGCAGGTGACCCTGCCGCAGGCGAGCACGCAGGACCGCGACATGAACGCCCCGGCGCTGACCATCATGGTCGACCGTGACGGCCGTTTCTTCGTGGGCAGCGACGAGGTGATGGGCGAGGGCATCGAGGCGCTGAAGCAGACCATCGCGCGCAATGCGGGCGACGACCGCGAGCGCCCGGTGACGATCCGCGCCGACGCGATGACGCCAAACCAGAATGTGGTCACCGCGATGGACGCGCTGGGCCAGCTCGGCTTCACCCGGCTGTCGATCGCCACCACGCCGGGCAAGCCGGGCGCAGATAAATGAGCGGCAAGAAAACCGCGGTATGGGACGCGCAGACCTGGCGCGTCTACAAGCGGTTGCTGGGGTATACGAAGCGCTACTGGCTGGTGGGCCTGATTGCGCTGATCGGCATGGTCCTGGACGGCGGCGCGCTCGCGGCCTTCACCCAGAAGCTGAAGCCGATGATCGACGACCTGTTCGCGAAGAAGGATGCCTACCTGATCTTCTGGATGCCGATCTGGATCATGGGCATCTTCGCTGTACGCGGCGTCGGCACCTTCGTCAGCAGCTACGGCATTTCCTATATCGGCCGCAACGTGGTGCAGTCGATCCAGTCCGACGTCTTCGCCGCCTATCTGCGGCTGCCGGCGACGTTCTTCGGCAACGAGCCGTCGGGCCAGCAGATTTCCCGCGTCACCTACACCAGCGAACAGGTGGCCTCTGCGTCCACCGACGCGGTGAAGATCGCGGTGACCGAAGGCGTCACCGTGATCGGCATGCTGTATGTCATGTTGAGCAACAGCGCCTATCTCTCGCTGGCGCTGCTGGTGATGGTGCCGGCGATCGGGCTGATCGCCACCATGGTGAGCCGGCGTTACCGGCTGATCAGCCGGCGCATCCAGAACATGATGGGCTCGATCACCGGCGCGGTGGACGAATCGGTCAATGCGCATCGCGAAGTGCGCATCTATGGCGGCCAGCAGCACGAGGCCGCGCGTTTCAGCGAGGTGACCCATCGCGCGCGCCGGCTCAACCTGAAGATCGCCGCCACCAACGCGAGCGCCAGCACGTCGATCCAGACCGTGGCCGCGCTTGCCCTGGCCGTGCTGGTGTTCCTGGCGACACGGCCGGACGTGATCACCAATATTTCGCCCGGCGTGTTCGTCACCGTGCTGACCGCGATGGGCGCACTGATGCCGTCGCTGAAACGGCTTGCGAACGTGCAGGCGAACATCCAGCGCGGGGTGTCCGCCGCGGAAGATCTGTTCGAGGTCATCGACATGCCGCCGGAGACCGACACGGGCCACCGGGAAATCGTGCGGACGCGCGGCGACATCCGTTTCGAGAACGTGCGCTTGACCTATCCGCGCGGCGAGTTCGAGGCCTTGCGCGGCGTGGACCTGCGCTGCGCCCCCGGCACCGTGACCGCCCTGGTCGGCCGTTCCGGCAGCGGCAAGAGCAGCCTGGTCAGCCTGCTGCCGCGCTTCTATGCGCCCAGCGCCGGACGCATCGTGCTGGACGGCGAGAATTACGAAGACTACACGCTGGCTTCGCTGCGCCGGCAGATCGCCTGGGTCGGGCAAAGTGTGGTGCTGTTCGACGACACCGTGGCCAACAACATCGCCTACGGTGAACTTGCCGGCGCCAGCGAAGCGGACATCGTGGCCGCGGCCGAGGCGGCGAATGCGATGGAGTTCATCGCGCGCCTGCCGCAAGGCATCCACACGCAGATCGGGCAGAGCGGCAACACGCTTTCCGGCGGCCAGCGCCAGCGCATCGCGATCGCCCGCGCGATCCTCAAGAATGCGCCGATCCTGGTGCTGGACGAGGCAACCAGCGCGCTCGACACCGAATCGGAGCAACTGATCCAGCAGGCGCTGCAGCGCCTGATGCGCGACCGCACCACCCTGGTGATCGCGCACCGCCTGTCCACCGTCGAGGGTGCCGGGCAGATCGCCGTGATGGACCAGGGCCGCATCATCGAACGTGGCACGCACGCCGAGTTGATCGCGCTGGGCGGGCAGTACGCCGCGCTGCACCGGATGCAGTTCCACGACTACGCCGTCGGTCCCGGCAGCGACTGAGGATCGACCATGGCGCTGATCGACACGCTCGAATCAGCCTGGTACGGCAACGGCCGGGTACCGTGGTGGGCGCCGCCGCTGGCGGCGTTGTACGGCGGCGCGACCTGGCTGCGTCGTGGCCTGTTCCGGATCGGTGCACGGCGCAGCGTGCGCCTGCCGGCGCCGGTCGTGGTGATCGGCAACCTCAGCGTCGGCGGCACCGGCAAGACGCCGTTGACGATCGCCGTGGCCGCCGCCTTGCGCGCACGCGGCTACCGTCCCGGCGTGGTCAGCCGCGGCTACGGCGGCAGCCAGCGCGAGCCGCTGTTGCTGGGTGACGCGCCGGATCCGGCGCAGGTCGGCGACGAGCCTTGCCTGATCCGCGCCAGCGGCGTGCCGGTGGCGGTGGGGCGCGATCGTCCGGCGGCGGCGCAACGGCTGCTGGACGCCGGCTGCGACGTGCTGATCGCCGACGACGGCCTGCAGCACTACCGCCTGGCACGCGACGTGGAGATCTGCGTGATCGACGGCACCCGCCGCTTCGGCAACCGCCGGCTGCTGCCGGCCGGGCCATTGCGCGAACCGCTGAGCCGCCTGCAGCGCGTCGACCTGCGCGTCTGCAACGGCGGCGTGGCCGAGGCCGGCGAATACCCGATGCAGCTGCGCGGCGGCGACGCGATCGCACTGGACGACGGCCGCACGCAGGCACTGGCCAACTTCAGTGGCCAGCGTGTCCACGCGGTGGCGGCGATCGGAAACCCGCAGCGTTTCTTCGACAGCCTGCGTGCCGCCGGCATCGAAGTGATCGAGCACGCCTTCGCCGACCATCACGGTTTCGTTCCGGCTGAGCTGGATTTCGCCGATGGCCTGCCGCTGCTGATGACCGACAAGGACGCGGTCAAGTGCCGGCGCTTCGCGCGGCCGCCATGGTGGCGGGTGCCGGTGCAGGCGGAGCTGCCGCAAGCGTTCTACGAGGCGCTGGGCGAGCGCCTGGAAGGCCTGCGCCGGGAAACGGGTTCGCCTGCCACGTAGACCGCGCGAGCCAGGCTGCCACCGATCCAGTAGCAGAGTTCGGCCGGCTGCTGCGCGTTCCACACCACCAGGTCGGCGCGTTGCCCGATCGCCAGCGTGCCGCGGTCGTCGAGGCCCAGCGCGCGCGCGGCATTCACGGTAGCTCCGCGCAGCGCTTCCTCCGGCGTCAGCCGGAACAGGGTGCAGGCCATGCCGGCGGCCAGCCGCAGCGACAGCAGCGGCGAGGTGCCGGGGTTGCAGTCGGTGGCGATGGCGATCGGCATGCGGTGTTCGCGCAGCGCCGCGACCGGCGGCAGTTGCGTCTCGCGCAGCGCGTAGAACGCGCCGGGCAGCAGCACCGCGACGGTGCCGGCGGCGGCCATCGCCGCGACGCCGGCTTCGCCGAGGTGTTCCAGGTGGTCAGCGGACAGGCCGCCGTACTCGGCGACCAGGGCGGCGCCGCCCAGATCGGACAGCTGCTCCGCATGCAGCTTCACCGGCAGGCCGAGTTGCTTTGCGCGCTCGAACACGCAACGGACTTCCTCGCGGCTGAAGCCGATGTTTTCGCAGAATGCATCGACCGCATCGACCAGGCCTTCGGCGGCGAGTGCGGGCAGCATCTCGTCGCAGACATGCGCGACATAGGCATCGCGTCGATCGACGTATTCCGGTGGCAACGCGTGCAGGCCGAGAAAACTGGTGCGCACGGTCATGCCGAGTTCACGGCCGATGCGCCGCGCCACCCGCAGCATGCGTCGCTCGGTCTCCGGGTCGAGACCGTAGCCGGACTTGATTTCCAGCGTGGTCACGCCATCGGCCAGCAACGCCTGCGCGCGCGGCAGCGATTGCGCGAACAGTTGTTCCTCGCTGGCGGCGCGGGTGGCGTTGACGCTGGAGACGATGCCGCCGCCGGCGCGGGCGATCTCCTCGTAGCTGGCGCCGTTGAGGCGCAGCTCGAATTCGTGCGCGCGATCGCCGCCGAACACCAGATGGGTGTGGCAGTCGATCAATCCGGGCGTAACCAGCGCGCCATCGAGCGACTCGACGACGCTCGCCAGTGCATCCGGCGCATCGGGCAAGGTGTCCATGCGGCCGATCCAGGCAATCCGGCCGTGATGCAACGCGATGGCGCCCTGCTCGATCAGGCCATACGGCGTATCACCGGCAAACGTCGCCAGCGTGGCATTCAACAGCAGTCGATCCCAGCGTGGTTCGCTCATGGCTGTGCTGACTCCGTGGTGGCTCTCATGGGTGGCCGGGTGGATCGGCATCCACAGGCGCAGCGGGCTCATCGAACGCGCTGGTCTGGCCTGCCGCAGGCGACGGCTCATCCTGGTTCCCGGACGTATCGTCGGCCAGCTCGTAGACCACATCCTCGGTTTTCCTGAGTGTCGCCTGCTTCTGTTCGAAGTCCTGCACCATGCGCTCGGCGAAATCCTTGTAGACCGGCGTGGGGCAGAACAGCGAAGCCGCCGCGCGGGCCAGCAGGCAGGCGGCCATGATCGGAATCACCATGTCCTGGTTGTCGGTCAGTTCCATCGCGATCACGGCCGAGGTCAGCGGCGCGCCGGTCACACCCGAGAGATAGGCGCTCATGCCCAGCAGCACGACGGCGCCGGCGGGGACGCCGGGCAGGAAGTAGGCGATGTTGTGGCCGAGACCGGCTCCCACGGCCAGCGCCGGCGAGAAGATGCCACCAGGAATGCCGGCCCAGTACGAGACCACGTTGGCCAACAGCTTGGCGATGCCGAAAGTCTGTCCGGGCGTGACCGCGGCTTCCTGCACGAAGGCACGCGCCTGGTCATAACCGGTGCCGTACACGTTGTTGTGCGAGCACAGGCCGATCAGCGCCAGCGCCAGCCCGCAGCCGGCGGCGAACAGCACCGGCGCGTGCGAACGCAGGCGACCGATATGGGCCAGCGGCCCATGCCGGCTGAGCAGGATCAGCCGCGCGAAAAGTCCGCCGAGCAGGCCGCAGATCACACCGGTCAGCAGCACCGCCAGCCAGGCGTGACCGAGCGGCAGGCTGGCTTGCACCTCGCCGAAATACGCGTAGTTGCCCATGATGCCCAGCGACACCACGCCGCCGACGATCACGGCAGTCAGCAGCAGGCCGCTGAAGCGGTGCTCGAACGTACCGGCCAGTTCTTCGATGGCGAACACCACGCCGGCCAGCGGCGTGTTGAACGCCGCCGCGATGCCGCAAGCGCCACCGGCCAGGATGAAACGCGAAGCGGCCTTGGGATCGGTGAAGCCGAAGCGCCGCCCCAGCGAATAGAACAGGCCGGCACCGACATGCACCGTCGGGCCTTCGCGTCCGATCGATGCGCCCACAGCCAGCGCGATCAGGGTCAGCACCATCTTGCCGACCGCAATCGGCAACGCCAGCATGCGCGCGCGGAAGCCCTCGTCCTCGATATGCAGGGTACCGATCACCTGCGGGATACCACTGCCGCGGGTGGCACGCAGCTTGCCCTCGGTCACCCAGGCCAGCAGGCCGAACACGATCGGCGTCACGATGAGCGGAATCCACGAGCCGAAGGCGAGCATCTTCCGGAACAGGTGGTAGGACCAGTCACTGGCCTTGGCGAACAGGATTGCCGCCAGTGCCACCACGATCGCACCGACCCACAGCGCGAGACGGCGTTTCCATTGATGCGGAGCGAAGAATTCGTGTCCGAGCAGGGCCTGCAGGCGCGGATTGGACGAGTTCGACGAGGCGCTGGATGGATCAGTCATCCGGTGATTATCGCAGACCGCGCCGTCTGGCAGGCATCAGCGCGGCCGCCAGCGCGTTTCGTACAGATCGAAGCGTCGATCCTTGAGGTTGGTCACCGCGCCGGCGTTGCGCGCGCGGGCCAGGCTTTCCAGGCGCAGGTCGGCGAACAGCACGGTCTCGATGTTCGGCGTGGAATCGGCGGCGATGCCGTCGCGGGCGAAGCCGAAGTCGCTCGGGGTGAGGATGCAGCTCTGGCCGTACTGGATGTCGAAGTTGTTGACGCCGGGCAGGTTGCCCACATTGCCGGACAGCACCACGTAGCACTGGTTTTCGATCGCGCGTGCCTGCGCGCAGTAGCGCACGCGCAGGTAGCCCTCGCGCACGTCGGTGCAGAACGGCACGAACAGGATCAGCGCGCCCTGGTCGACCAGGTGCCGTGCCACTTCGGGAAATTCCGCGTCGTAGCAGATCATCACCCCGATCGGGCCGCAGTCGGTGAGCACGGTGGCCGCGCTGTCGCCGCCGGTGATGTTCCACACGTTGCGTTCGCTCGGCGTGGGGTGCAGCTTCTCGCGCTCGTGGATCGAACCGTCGCGAAGGCACACGTAGCAGACGTTGTGGATGTCGCCGTTGGCCTGCTCGGTGGGGTGCGTTCCGGCGATGATGTTGATGTTGTAATGGACGGCCAGACGGCTGAACAGCTCCTTCACCTGCGGCGTGTAGTGGCTGAGCTTGCGGATCGATTCCACCGGCGACAGCTCGGTGTTCTCGATCGACAGCAGCTGCAGCGTGATCAGCTCGGGGAAGGTGACGAAATCGGCGCTGTAGTCGGCGGCGATGTCGGTGAAGTATTCGACCTGGGTGGCGAACTCGTCGAACGAGGTGATGCGGCGCTGCTGGTATTGCACCGAGGCCACGCGCACCGAATCGGGCAGCAGTCGCGCCGAGGTGATCGGCGGGATGTCCGGCTGGTCGAGCAGTTGCGGGTTGCGCCAGACCAGGTGCACCGCGTAGCCCAGCGACTCGTGGTCGGACGGCACGTAGCCGCGCAGGACGCCGATCACCTCGAAACCGTTCGACAGCTGGAAGCTCAGCGTGAGGTCGCGCCGCTTGCCTTCCACCACCGCCTGCACGTAGGCCTCGGCGCTGCCGTAGCGCGCGAGGTTCTTCGCCAGCCCCGGGATGCGCCCGCCGAACACGATGCCGCGCAGCTTCAAATCCATGCACAACCGCTTGCGCGCCTGGTACAGCCGCTGGCCGATGCGCATGCCGCGGTAGTCCGGATGCACCACCACTTCCATGCCGTACAGCCAGTTGCCGTCCGGCTTGTGCCGCGAACCCATGCCGCCGCCGGTGATCTGCATCCAGGTATGCGGCGCCAGCGCGGTGGCCTCGTCGATGCGGAACGTGGCGCAGTAGCCCACGATCACGCCTTCGTACTCGACCACGAACTGGCCTTCGGGGAAGTGCGTCTGCTGCGAACGCAGCATCTCCACCGAGTGGCCCCATTCGTCCGAGTAGATCCGGGCGGTGAGGTCGGCAAGCTGGGGGACGTCGCCCAGTACCGCCTGCCGCAACAACAGCTTCGGGGTGTTTTCGAGGGTTTTCCTGGCCATCCGGCCATTATGCCTAGCGTGAACCACGCCAAGGTGAAGGCGCTTTCATCCACCCGCTACACTGCGCGGCATCGTCCACGGGAGTCGCCTGCATGAGCAATCACGCCACCGTTCGGCCATTCCGGGCCGGCCAGCTATGGCGCGCCGACGGTTGGCATGCCGACGCAGCGTTTGCCGCGGATGCCGACGGCCGCTGGCGCGAGTCGGCCGACAACGACGGCGAGATGATCGGCAACTGGGTGCTGCCGGGCATGCCGAACCTGCACTCGCATGCGTTCCAGCGCGCGATGGCCGGCCTGGCCGAGCGCAAAGGCAAGGCCGACGACAGTTTCTGGAGCTGGCGCGAGACGATGTATGCGTTCGCCGCCACGGTCGGCCCGGACGAGCTGCAGGCGATCGCCGCCCAGCTCTACGTCGAGATGCTCAAGGCCGGCTACACCCATGTCTGCGAATTCCACTACCTGCATCATCAGCCGGACGGCACGCCGTACGCGCAGCCGGAGATGATGTCGCTGGCGCTCGTCGAGGCCGCGCGCGAGGCCGGCATCGGCCTGACCCTGCTGCCGGTGCTGTACATCAGCGGCGGTTTCGACGGTCGTGCGCTCAGCGCGCGGCAGCGTCGCTTCGGCCATGCCGTCGACGCCTGGCTGCGCCTGCTGGAAACGCTGCGCCGGCAGGAGAGCGATGACATGTGCGTCGGCATCGCGCTGCATTCGCTGCGCGCGGTGCCGGAGCCGGCGCTGCGCGAGGTGCTGGGCCATCCGCTGGCGGGCACCGGCCCGATCCACATCCACATCGCCGAGCAGATCGGCGAGGTACAGGACTGCCTGGCCACGCGCGGCGCGCGGCCGGTGGAGTGGCTGTTCGACCACGCCGGCGTCGATGCCCGCTGGTGCCTGGTCCACGCGACCCACCTCACCGCGGCGGAAATGGCGCAGCTCGCGCGCAGCGGCGCGGTGGCCGGGCTGTGTCCCACCACCGAGGCGAACCTGGGCGACGGCCTGTTTCCGCTGGCCGATTACCTGGACGCCGGCGGCACGCTCGGCATCGGCTCGGACTCGCACATCTCGGTCTCGCCGGTGGAGGAACTGCGCTGGCTGGAATATGGCCAGCGCCTCTCGACCCGCCACCGCAACATCGCCGCACGGCACGAGGGCGACAGCGTGGGCGAGACGCTGTGGCGCGCCGCCTTGCGCGGCGGCGCGCAGGCTTCGGGGCAGACCATCGGCGAGCTGCGCGCCGGCGCGCGCGCCGACCTGGTCGTGCTGGACGACGACTCCCCGCTGCTCGCCGCGCGCGATGCGCGCTCGGTGCTGGACAGCTTCCTGTTCGCCGGCAACACGCCCCTGGTGCGCGACGTGATGGTCGGCGGCCGCTGGCAGGTGCGCGGTTTCCGTCATCGCGACGGAGAACGCATCGCGGCGCGCTATCGCGGCGTGGTGGCACGCCTGGCCGGTCGCTGATCGGACCCCGGAACCGGGCCTGCGTCCGGGCACGGGCGATTGGGCCAGATTGCGCTGGCAGTGCGTGCCGCCGTTTCCGGCGATGTTCCTCGACCCCTGCCAGGAGAGTTCCCGTGCAAGCCGCGGCCGTCCAGCGTGTCCGCGTGGTGGCCCCGGTGCAGGTCGAACGCGCACGCGTCCGGGTGCCGGGCTACCGGGCTCCGCGGCATGTGTGGGGCGAGGGTCATTGGCGTTATCGCTGATCGCCGCTGCCTTTCGGGTCAACACCTCCGGTCGGGTACCGCCGCGCACAGGTCGACCGTGTAGCAGCGGCCGACGTGCTCGGCGCGGCATGGCGAGTCCGGGATCTGCTTCGACCAGCGGACCCTGCGCAAGCGCCACGCGATTTGCCACACTCGGCGCTTTCGCCGATGGGTCGCGACGCGCTCGAACGTTCTTGCCGCGGTCGGACTCGCGCTGTGTTCGGCGCTGTTCTTCACGCTCACCTACGTGCTCAACCGCAGCCTCGTCGCCGGCGGCGGACATTGGGCGTGGGCGGTGATCCTGCGCTACCTGCTGACCCTGCCGATGCTCGCCGTGGTGCTGCCGTTGCAGGGTGGGTTGGGCGCATTGCCGCGCGAACTGCGCCGGCATGCCCGGCCATGGCTGCTGTGGAGCAGCGTGGGCTTCGTGCTGTTCGGCGTGCCGCTGACCTGGGCGGCCAGCAGCGGGCCGTCGTGGCTGATCGCGGGCAGTTTCCAGACGTTCCGGCGCACCAACCTGGCGTTGTTCGCGGCCGGCTCTGCCACCTTCGACCTGCTGTACTGCGTGCAGCCGCTGATGCCGGGGTTCAGCCGGCACTATGGAGTCAGCGAGGCGGGCGCGGCGCTGTCGCTGTCGTTGACCACCGGCGTGCTGGCGTTCGCGATGCTGTTTGCCGGCGCGCTGTCGGATGCGTGGGGGCGCAAGTCGGTGATGGTGGCGACGCCGCCGGCGCCGATGAGCCGGGGCGCGATGCCGCAGGAGCCGGGATTCGGGAATCGGAGGCCTGTAGGGCGGGGCAATGCCCGCCCTACATCAGGCTCAGCGCGCCGCCGGTTTCAGCATGTCCTTCACCGCCCCGTAGTCGCCGTCGTTGGCGGCGGCGGGGATGCCGAGCAGGTGGGTCATCAGCGGGTAGACGTCCACGTTCGGGAACGCCGGCACCTTCGCGCCGACGCGGAACGCCGGGCCGTGCGCCAGGAAGATCGCCTGCATCAGCGGCTCGGCGTTGTCGAAGCCGTGCTCGCCCACGCTCAGCCGGCCCTTGCGCTTCGCTGCGTAGTCGCTGGTGGTGATGCGCCAGTGCACGTTCGCCAGGCACAGCAGCTGCGGCACGCGCGGATTCCGGCCATAGGCCAGGCGTGCGGGTACGCGGGTCTTGTCCCAGCACTGCATGTGCGGGTGCGGCTGCTCCAGGGTCTGTTCGATCTTCGCGAAATCGGCGCGCGCCCCGGTGCTGTCCGACGTCGGGTTGAAGCCGGCCAGGATGCCCATGCTGACCATGTGCACCCGGTCGATCGGAATCACCTTGTCGATCATCACGCTGTTCGATTCCGGCACGCTGGCCATGCCGTGGTCGGACAGCACGATCAGGTTGATGCGCTCGAACAGGCTACGCCGTTTCAGCCCGTCGACCAGCTGCGCCAGCGCCGCGTCGGTCTCGCGCAGCGCGTCGTCCACCTGCGGCGAATCCGGGCCGTGGACATGGCCGGCATGATCGACCGCGTCGAAGTACAGGGTGAGGAAGCCGGGGCGTTCGGCCGCCGGCAGATCCAGCCAGGCCAGCACCTGGTCGACCCGCTGCGCGGGCGTCATGCTGCCGTCGAACGGCTTCCAGTAATCCGGCCGGTGGCCGTGGATGTCCGCCTCCGAGCCGGGCCAGAACATCGTGGCGGTGCGCAGGCCGTGCTGGTCGGCGGTCTCCCAGATCGGCGTGCCCTCGGCCCACCAGCGGCCGTCGGCGACCGCGTTGCGGCTGCCCAGCGAGAACTTGCCCAGCTGCGGATCGAACATCGTGTTGTTGACGATGCCGTGGTGGTCCGGGGTGAGGCCGGTGACGATCGTGTAGTGGTTCGGGAACGTCAGCGACGGGAACGCCGGCTGCATCGACGCGGCCTGCACGCCGCCTTGCGCCAGCATCGCCAGGGTCGGGCTGAGCCCGCGCTGCATGTAGTCGTGGCGATAGCCGTCGATCGAGATCAGCAGCAGGGGAACGGGTTTGCCGGCCGGTGCCGCGACGGCGGTAGTTGTCGGCGTGACCGGCGCTTGCGTGGCGCAGCCGAAGCTGAATGCTGCCAGTGCACACAGCAGCACGCGAAACAGGATTTTCATGCGGGGGACCTTACGATGTATTCAAACCTTTCCCATGATCGCGCACCGTCATGACCATTACACGTCCCGCCTCGCATTTCCCGCTGTTGCGCACGCTGTTGGCGGGCGCGCTGGCGCTCGTTCCGCTGGGTGCCGCCTGTGCCTGGCAGCAGTCCGGCACGCAGCCGGTGATCCGGCCGGTGCCGCCGAGCGTGCGGTTCCAGCAGGACGCGCAACAGCAGCAGGTGCGCGACGAATTGCAGAAGAGCCAATTGCAGCAGCAGCTTCGTCAGGGCGTGTCGGACAACGCAAAGCGTCCGACGGCGAAGGATGCCCGCGCCCAGCGACAGCTCGACCAGGCCGACGAGGCACAACGCGACCGCGAGCGCGCCAGGCAACAGGATCTGCTCGACCGCGAGCGCGATGCGGCAAACCTGCCGCGGGTGGTGCCGCAGGCGCCGCCGGCATCCGGACGCAGCGGCGGCTGATCGTTCGCCGCCACGGCGGTCGGAGACTTCGCATCGGGTTCGCAGGGCGGGCACCGCCCGCCGCTCTCGCTCTGCCGTAATGCCGCGCGGAGGCATGAGCCGGCGGGCAGTGCCCGCCCTACAGCGGCGAGGGCCGGGCCTCGGGTTCGCAGGGCGGGCACCGCCCGCCGCTCTCGCTCTGCCGTAATGCCGCGCGGAGGCATGAGCCGGCGGGCAGTGCCCGCCCTATGTATGGACTCGCCCCTGGTGTCAACCGCTGCGTGAGCAGGAAAGCACTGGCTGCATTTATGTATAAGGCCTTGACTGAAGGTGGTCCATGGACCACAGGCCGGCATCGGATGAGCTCGCGGGAAGGCCAATTACGAAGAGGCTTCAAGAGCCGGTAGGGCGGTAGGCTTGGTTCCGCGATGGTCTGACCTGGTGATTCGAGCTGGGCAGCAGCGGTAGCGCGCAAAGGGACGAAACGTACGGGGAGGTGGGGCGTGGTGCGGCGTGGCAGCATGCGAAGCCGCATCACGGCTTGCCGAACCCGAGGGTCTTGGGCGGCGGCGGTCAATGGCGCGTCAGCGCTTGCGAAGCCATTGACCGCTGTCGACCAGGACCGGCTCCTCGGGCAGGCCGTGATGGGGCGCCCCTTCAGTGCATGGCATCCTCCCTCACGTCGGTACCTCGGGGGGCAGGATGGCTGCAGAAGGGCATCTCGGGGTGCTTGAGCAGCAGCCACACCACACGCAGGTTGTGGTTGGCCAGGCGCACGGCGGCACCCTTGCGGCCACAGCGCTGCACCCAACGCTGGATGCGGCGGCTGTATGTATCGGTGGCATTGCTGCGGATCTGCCGGATCACCGCGTGCGCCCCTTCGATCATGGCGCTGCGCAGGTAGGTATCGCCGCGCCGGCTCATGCGGCCCAGGTGGAGGGTGTTGCCGCTGCTGTGCTGGCCGGGGGTAATGCCGAAGTAGGCGGCAAACTGACGGCTATCGCCAAAGCGGTCCGGGTTGAGCGACTTGCAGGCCATGGCGGTGGAGATGATGGGACCGATGCCGCGAACCTGGCACAGATGTTTGGCGACCGGATCGGTATGACTCAGGACAGCCAGTTCACCGTCGATGGCGGCCATCCGCTCACCCAGCCCGCGCCACTCGCCCATCAACTCGGCGACCAGCGCCCGCAGACGGTCCGGGATCGGCAAGGCGGCATCTTCCAGCGTGCGGTCGATCTTGCGCACCAGCGCCAGATTACCGCGCGCGATGACCACGCCCTGTTCCAGCAGCAGACCGCGCACCTGATTGCTGATCGCGGTCATGCGCCGCCGCCAGCCTTGCCGGGCCCGGTGCAGGGCCTGCATGGCCAACTGCTCCTGGGTCTTGACCGGCACGGGATGCACGCTCACGTCGTGCAGCGCGCGCAGGATCGAGAGCGCATCGTTGGCGTCGTTCTTGTTGCCGCTGCGGTGCGCCGCGGTGTGCTGCGCGGGCAGGATCTTCACCACGATGCCGCGTGCCTGGATCTCCCGCGCCCACGCTTGCGCGCCCGGCCCGGTCTCAATCGCCACGGTCAACGGCGGCTCCAGTTGCTGGATGAACTTGTGCATCGCCTGGCGCGACTTCAGGCGCTCGTTCTGAACGACCTCGCCAAGCGCGTTCTCCCCCGCCACCTGAAACACGTCCTTGGCCAAATCGATGGCTATCGCAGTAATCTTGTTCATGACTCGCCCTCGCGTGATTGTGCTGGGAGTACTAGCTCACCACCATTGGCACGTCGATGCCTGAATGCGCGGGGGCGAGTCCATGCAATTACAGCGGCGAGGGCCGGGCCTCAGTTTCGCAGGGCGGGCACCGCCCGCCGCTCTCGCTCTGCCGTAATGCCGCGCGGAGGCATGAGCCGGCGGGCAGTGCCCGCCCTACAGCGGCGAGGGCCGGGCCTCAGTTTCGCAGGGCGGGCAGTGCCTGCCCTGCAGCGGCAAGGGCCGGGCCTCGGCCGAACAGGTCGCCGCGGGCGATGCGGTCTTCCATGTTCGGCAGGTAGCGCTTCGTCGGCAGGCCGCCGCCGAAGCCGGTGAGGCTGCCGTTTGCGCCGATCACCCGGTGGCACGGCAACACGATTGGCAGCGGATTGCGTCCGTTCGCAGCGCCGACCGCGCGCACCGCAGCGGCTTGTCGATGCGCCGGGCCAGCTTGCCGTAGCTGATGGTGATGCCTTACGGAATCCGCCCCAGCTCGTGCCATACCTCCAACTGGAACGGCGTGCCGACCGGGCTGTCCATCTCGTCGTAGTAAATCGTGTCGGGGTTCGTCATGCGCTCGCCTCCGCTTTTTTCCGGCGTGCCGGCAACGGCGCTTCCGATGCACCGCGCCACAAGTGGATGACGGCGAACGCGCGCCACGGACGCCACGCGTTCGCGGGTTCGGTCAGCGCTTTCGTACTCAGCGGTGCGGCATCCGGCGCCGACTCGCAGCGCAGGATCAGGTCAGCCGCCAGATGGTCCGTGCCGCCGGGCCGGCCGGCGGCGTCACCGGCATCGTCACGTGCCCCTGCTACGCAGCAGCCCGTCCACTGCACCGAGCAGGGCGCGGCGATCGTAGGGTTTGGCGAGAAACGCCACGTTTTCCGGGAACCAGGCGAAGCTGCTGCGGGGGTCGGCCGAGATCAGCATGATCCGGATCTGCCGGTTCATCTGCGCGCGCTGCGCCAGTTCGATTCCGTCGACGCCGCCGCGCATGTGGATATCGCTCAACAGCAGGTCGATCGTGGCGTCGTGCAACAGGATATTCAGAGCCCCGGTGCCGTTGCCGGTAGTGAGTACACGGTAGCCCTCGGCCTCCAGCACGATGGCGGTGACCTCACGGGCACTGCGGTCATCCTCGGCCAGCAGGATGGTCTTGTTCTGCGCGTGGGTCATGGGCGATCTCGGCAGATGGTGTTCGACCATGGCCCGCCGGATGTTAACGTGCAGTGAGGCGGGATTGTGCCTATCCTGTGTTTCCTGGGAGTGGCGACACATGAAGGATCTGGAACGCTACCGGCAGTTGATCGGGTTCTCCCCGGATGGCGTGCACGAACTCGATGTACAGGGTCACATCACCCATGTGAATGACAGCGGCTGTGCCGCGTTGTGCATCGCCGACCCGGCCGCCGCGATCGGCCAGCCGCTGGCGACGTTCTGGCCCGAGCCGGCGCGGGCAACGATCGAGGCGGCGCTGGCCACCGCGCGCCAGGGGGAATCGGTGCAGTTCACCCAGATCCTCCCATCGGCCAGCGGCGACGACAGCTGGTGGCTGGTCAGTGTGCATCCGTATCTGGGTGCGCAGCAGCAGGTCGACGGTATTGCCGTGATCAGCCACGACATCACCGAGCCGGTGCAGGCGAGACTGGCGCTGGACACGGTGATCCACGACTTGCATAGCCGGCTCAGCCTCAGCGAACTGGCCGGCGAAAGCGGCATCGCCCGCAACGAGGTGCTGGGTCGGCGACTGGCCCGTGCGCGGATCTTCCAGCAAGAGGGCGCCGGGCGCGAGCAGCTGTTGAAACTGCAGCTTGGCCTGGCCAGCGCCGCGCGGGCGGTGGCCGAGCACGCCTCGCAGCAGGCGCAGAAAAACGAGGCGATCGGCCAACTGGTGGCCGGCCTCTCGCATGACTTCGCCAACATGTTGCAGATCGCCATCGTGGCGCTCAGCAGCATCCAGGACGATCCGGCCAACCTCACCGCTACCCAGCGCCGTCTGTTGGGCTACAGCATGGACGGCGTGCAGCACGCCGCGCTGCTGGCCAAGCAGCTGCTGGCGTTTTCCCGGGTGCACCGCTATACCGCCGAGCCGGTGGAGCTGGCCGCGATCGTGCGCGACATCGAGGGCTTCGCCCGCCACAGCCTGGGCGCCGGCATGGATTTCCAGGTCGAGCCCGCCAGCACCGGGCTGCCAACCATGGGCGACCGTCATTCCATCGAACAGGCCTTCATCAACCTGTGCATCAATGCGCGCGACGCCTGCCATGGGCAGGGCACGATCCGCGTCCGTCTCGGTGATCTGGTGGTCGGCGAGGCCGAGGACAGCACGCTGCGGCCGGCGGGTGATTACGTCACCCTGGCGGTCACCGACAACGGCAGCGGCATGGACGAAGCGGTGCTCGAGCACCTGTTCGAACCGTATTTCACCACCAAGCCCGAAGGTGTGGGTACCGGCCTCGGGCTGGCCCAGGTGTATGGCGTGATGCGCCTGGCCGGCGGTTTTGTCGATGTGGAATCCGCGCCCGGCGAAGGCACCACGATGACCATGGCGTTCCCGCGCCTGCAACTGCCCGTGGCCGCCTGACGCGCTGCCGGCGGGTTCGACCCGCGCGGGTGCTGGCCTATACTCGAGAGTCTGTCCCGCCGGAGTTTTCCAGACATGACCGCCCCCACCCGCATCGACACCACCCGCACCATCCGCGCCCCGCGCGGCAGCGAGCTTTCCTGCAAGAGCTGGCTCAGCGAGGCGCCGTTCCGCATGCTGCAGAACAACCTCGATCCCGAGGTGGCGGAGAACCCGGCCGAGCTGGTGGTGTACGGCGGCATCGGGCGGGCGGCGCGCAACTGGGAGTGCTTCGACGCCATCCTGAGGGCACTGCGCGAACTGGAGGACGACGAGACCCTGCTGGTGCAGTCCGGCAAGCCGGTCGGCGTGTTCCGCACGCATGCCGACGCGCCGCGCGTGCTGATCGCCAACTCCAACCTGGTGCCGCACTGGGCCACCTGGGAGCACTTCAACGAGCTCGATAAGAAGGGCCTGATGATGTACGGCCAGATGACCGCCGGCTCGTGGATCTACATCGGCTCGCAGGGCATCATCCAGGGCACCTACGAAACCTTCGTCGAGATGGGCCGCCAGCACTACGGCGGCAATTTGAAGGGGCGCTGGCTGCTCACCGCCGGCCTCGGCGGCATGGGCGCGGCGCAGCCGCTGGCCGCCTCGCTGGCCGGCATGTGCAGCCTCAACGTCGAATGCCAGCAGAGCCGCATCGACTTCCGCCTGAAGACCCGCTACGTCGACGAGCAGGCCACCGATCTCGACGACGCGCTGGCGCGCATCGAGAGGTATACCCATGAGAGCCGCACCAGGGCCGGCGAAGCGAAATCCATCGCGCTGCTCGGCAACGCCGCCGACATCCTGCCGGAACTCGTGAAGCGCGGCGTGCGTCCCGACGCCGTCACCGACCAGACCAGCGCGCACGATCCGGTCAACGGCTACCTGCCGCAGGGCTGGACCGTGGAGCAGTGGTTCGAGCGCCGCAAGAGCGATCCGGTCGGCACCGCCAAGGCCGCCAAGCAGTCGATGAAGACCCACGTCGAGGCGATGCTCGCGTTCCACGCGCAGGGCATCCCCACCTTCGACTACGGCAACAACATCCGCCAGATGGCGCAGGACGAAGGCTGCAAAAACGCGTTCGCGTTCCCCGGCTTCGTGCCCGCCTACGTGCGCCCGCTGTTCTGCAGCGGCATCGGCCCGTTCCGCTGGGTGGCGCTCAGCGGCGACCCGGAAGACATCTACAAGACCGACCAGAAAGTGAAGGAGCTGATCCCCGACGACGCGCATCTGCACCACTGGCTGGACATGGCGAAGGAGCGCATCAGCTTTCAGGGCCTGCCCGCGCGCATCTGCTGGGTCGGCCTGGGGCTGCGCGACAAGCTCGGCCTCGCCTTCAACGAAATGGTGCGCAATGGCGAGCTGAAGGCGCCGGTGGTGATCGGGCGCGACCACCTCGACTCCGGCAGCGTTGCCTCACCGAACCGCGAAACCGAGGCGATGAAGGACGGCAGCGATGCCGTGTCCGACTGGCCGTTGCTCAATGCGATGCTCAACGTGGCCGGTGGCGCGACGTGGGTGTCGTTGCATCACGGTGGTGGGGTGGGGATGGGCTACTCGCAGCATTCCGGTGTGGTGATCGTGTGCGACGGCACGGCCGAGGCGGACAAGCGGATTGCGCGGGTATTGTGGAACGATCCGGGGACGGGCGTGATGCGGCATGCGGATGCAGGGTATGAGATTGCCGTGGAGTGTGCGAAGGAGCAGGGGTTGAAGTTGCCGATGGTGTAAGTCGGCATAATGGCAGCGCCCTGTCTCTCGACCGTCGCTTCAGAGTCCTCAAGCCCATGCCGGAAATCGTCTTCAAAGGTAAGGAATACGTCTATAACCACCACCTGACGGTGCCGTATCGGCCCCTGGTGGAACATGCGGACAAGGGCATTGGCCCGGCCAACCTGGCGGGCAACCTGGTCATCCATGGCGACAACCTGCACGCGCTGAAAAGCCTGCTGCCGCGGTACGCCGGCGCGGTCGACCTGATCTTTATCGACCCGCCGTACAACACCGGCAACGAAGGCTGGTGCTACAGCGACAACGTCAACTCGCCGATCATGAAAGAGTGGCTGTCGACCAACCCGGTCGACGGCGAGGACATGCTGCGCCATGACAAGTGGCTGTGCATGATGTGGCCGCGGCTGGTGCTGTTGCGCGAACTGCTGTCCGAGCGTGGCTCGATCTGGATCACGCTGGACGACAACGAGATCCATCGGGCGAGGATGGTGCTGGATGAGATTTTTGGCGACGGGAATTACGTCGCGACAGTAGCCTGGGCGAACAAAGTATCTCCTGCAAATGACGCGCACTTTTTCAGCGACGACTATGATTCAGTTCTTGTATACGCAAAAAACAGTGCAGAATGGGAGCCGAATAAATTACATCGAAGCGCTGATCAGGTTTCTTTGTACACAAACCCAGACTTTGACGAGCGTGGTGCATGGAACTCTTTAACCTACACGTCCAATAAATCAAGCTCGGATCGTCCCAACCTCTATTACGGCATCCGAAATCCTGCTACGGGAAAAGAAATTTTTCCACCCGAAGGCACGACTTGGCGCTTTTCGCCTGATCGGCATGCAGAGAATGTCGCGAATGACCTTTTGTTCTGGGGGCGTGACGGCAAAGCAAAGCTTCCCAGATACAAACGATTCCTGAAGGATATGGCAGGAGTTGTCCCGAGAACCGTTTGGAGTTACCAAGATGTTGGAAGCACGCAATCGGCTACTGTCGGGCTTCAAGAGTTAGGGCTAAGCTTTCCCACGCCAAAGCCTGTGGAGCTTTTGGATAGAATTATTGAGATAGGCGCATCACCCGACTCTATTGTTCTCGACAGCTTCGCTGGCTCCGGTACTACGGCGCATGCAGTTCTCAAAGCCAACGCGCAGGACAATGGTGCACGCAAGTTCATTCTCGTTGAAGGCGAAGATTATGCGGATCGTCTTACCGCCGAGCGCGTTCGCCGCGCGATCCGCGGCTACGCCTGGGTCGGCACGCAACGCGAGACGCTGCTGGAGGAAAAACTCAACTTCACCCAATTCAGGAAAGCCGACGAATGGCTGAAGAAAATCGACGCGATCAAGGCCAAGGAAGGCTTTGCCGACGGCGACCTCGCCGATCAAGGCACCACCACGCGCAAGCGTTTCGACAAGATCACCACCAAGATCGATGACGGCATCTTGCGTGTGGAAGGCGAGAAGCGCATCTCCGAACGGGTCGAAGGCCTTGGTGGCGAATTCACCTATTGCACCCTCGGTGAACCGATCGAACTGGAGAAGCTGCTGTCCGGCGAGCATCTGCCCCCATTCGACGCGTTGGGCGCGTGGCTTTTCCACACGGCGACAGGTGGAACCTTGCCAGCCCGGCCGAAGCATGCGCCGGCCTGGTATCTGGGCGAGGCCAAGGATCGGCACGTCTGGCTGATCTACCGACCTGAGCTGGCCTTTCTCAAAAGTCCTGAAGCTGCGCTCACCTTGACGCGTGCCCGCGAGTTTGCCGAATGGTCGGCGGCGCAGGTCGCCACGGGGTCCGGCGCCAAGGGGCATCTGGTGTTTGCTCCGGCCAAGTACCTCAGCAACCGGCAACTGCTCGAACACGGTGTCGACTACGCGCCGCTACCCTTTGCGTTGTACCGGGAGGCATGATGATGAGCAAGCACCGCGAACGCTTTGAATTGGCGCATCAACAGTTCGACCGTGCGTTGGGTCGTCTGCACGAGGTCCTGCAATTGGACGAAAACGAGATCGTGCGTGATGCGTTGATCCAGCGCTTCGAATTTACCTATGAGCTTGCTTGGAAAGCGATGTTCTACTGGTTGCGAGACGCCGGTGAAAGCGTGCCTGAGATGGTGCGAGCGGTGTTGCAGACGGGTTTCAAGGCTGAACTGATATCCGACGCGCAGGCATGGGAACGAATCAAGGATATTCGTGACGAGACCAGTCACACCTATGACCAGAACAAGGCGATTGAGGCCGCCGCTTTCGTTCGTGCCGAGGCGATTGTTGCGTTCGATGCACTGCAGGCACGGTTGAAGTCGCTGTGAGCCGACCTGTGGAAGCGACGACGAGCGAGCGGGAAGCCGGTTTCGGCATCGCCTCGGCGAGCGCCGACAAATTGCGCAAGTTGTTCGAGAAGACGCCCCATCTCCATCGCGTATGGATTTATGGGTCGCGCGCGCGCGGCGATTATCGGCATGAATCGGACATCGACCTGGTCGTGGACATGCCGCAGGCGACGTCCTCGGATTATGCCCGCCTCGCTAATGCGATTGACGACCTGCAACTGATCTATCGAACGGATGTCGTGCGCTGGCAGGAGCCGCTCGATGCCGGTTTCCGCGCCCGCATCGAACGCGACCGCCAGCTGTTCTGGGAGCCGCGCCTGCCTGTGGCGGGTGTGCAGGCGTCAGGCGGTCTCCAGCTCAAGGATTTCCAATCCGGAGCACTGGAGCAGGTGGGCCGTTATATCGACGAGCTGAAAAAGCAACGGGAAGCCTCACGCAAAAAAGTGGAAGCCTTGCGCGTGATGGAGGAAATGGAGGAGATCACGAGGCAGATCGCCGATTTCCCGAAGAAAGCCTGGGAGGCGATGCGCAAGCTCGACGCGCTGCCACCGTCCTATGCGGATCGTCCGTATTCGAGCCGTTTTGATGGTGCGGGCAATGCCGTGCCGAATGTCTGTTTGAAGATACCGACCGGCGGCGGCAAGACCTTGCTGGCCGCTGCCAGTGTCTCGCGCGTTTTTTCCAGCTACCTCGGCCGACATGCCGGCCTGGTCTTGTGGGTCGTGCCGAACGAGGCGATCTACCGGCAGACGCTGAAGGCGCTGGCTGATCGGGATCATCCTTATCGGCAGATTCTCAATGTGGCCGGCGCTGGCCGGGTCAAGATTCTGGAGAAGAACTCGCCGCTGTCGCGGCTGGATACCGATTCGCATCTGTGCGTGATGCTGCTGATGCTTCAGTCGGCTGCGCGGCAAAGCAAGGAAACGCTGCGGTTCTTCCGCGACCGCGGCAATGTCCTGGGCTTTCTTCCGCGCGAGGACGATGTCGAAGCGCACTGGGATTTGCTTCAGCAGGTGCCCAATCTCGATGTGTATGCGCCTTGGGGATCCGGTTCGGCAGCTGATCAGGAAGCGGCGCGGCGCCAGAAGGGTTCGATCATCAAGAGTTCGCTGGGCAACGTGATGCGTCTGTTGCGGCCGATGGTGGTGATCGACGAAGGTCATCATGCCTACACCGAGAACGCGTTGCGTACGCTCGACGGGTTCAATCCGAGCTTTCTGCTGGAGCTTTCGGCGACCCCGCGCGTGGTGTCGGATAAAGCCGGTGGGTCCAATATCCTCGTCGACGTGCGTGGCACGGACCTGGACGCGGCGCAGATGATCAAGCTGCCTATCCACGTGGAAGTGCGTCGCTGGCCGGATTGGCAGAGTTGTCTGGCGGTGTCGGTGGCACAACTGGACAAGCTGCAAAAGGACGCCGATCTGTTGCGCGGCGAAACGCAGCGATACATCCGACCCATCCTGCTCGTGCAGGTGGAGCGGACCGGCGCCGATCTTCGCGACGCAGGCTTCATTCATGCTGAAGATGCGAAGGCGTACTTGCTCCAGCTAGGCTTCAGCGAGAACCAGATCGCGATCAAGACCTCCGAGAAGAATGATCTGAAGGCTCCGGAAAATATTGATCTGCTTTCGCCGACATGTGCCATCCGCGCCATCATCACCAAGCAGGCGCTGCAGGAGGGCTGGGATTGTCCTTTCGCCTATGTGCTGTGCGCACTGGCGGCAGGGCGCAACCGGAACGCGATGACCCAATTGGTGGGCCGCATTCTTCGCCAGCCGCAGGTCGCCAAGACCGATCGCGCCGACCTCGATGCGTGCTACGTCTTTTGCCACGAAGCGCGAACGGCCGAGGTGGTCAAGAGCATCAAGAAATCGCTGGAAACGGAGGGGATGGGAGATCTCTCCATGACGGTGCGCTCCGACGCGGACCTGGGCGACGCGCCGGAACCTCTCAAATTGAAGCGGCGGCCCCAATTTTCCGGCCTGCGCGTATTCGTTCCCAAGGTGACCTGGAACGAACCGGATCGCGAGCGGCGGGAGCTTGTTTATGAGAGCGACGTGCTGCAACGCCTGCCGTGGGGTCTTTTCGACACGTCCCGTCTGGCCAGCGACTGGGCACCGGAAAGTGCGCCATTGCTGGGCAGTCGGCTGACCTACGATCTTTCGGGCTCGCATCCGGTAGCCGACCCTTCCACGAGTTACGCCGTATTGGATCGGGTGCGTCTGGTGCGCTCACTGCTCGATCTGGCTCCCAACGCGTGGCTGGTCTGGCGTTGGCTCGATGATGTCCTGATGCGGCTGCTGGATGCCGGCTTTGACGAGATGCAACTGGCGCAGTCGAGCGATTCCCTGGTCGAGCGTCTGCGGGTTGACATGGAGGCGGAGCGTGATCGTCTCGCCCAATCCGTATTTGATGCGCTGGTTGCCGACGGCAGCATCCAGTTCCGTTTGCGTGCAGATGCAACCGATTACGAGCTGCCTCACGACGCGACCCTTGCCATCACGGGCAAGCCACGTCCTCTGCTGCGGGAAGACGGAATTCATCCCGTCGAAAAGAGCCTGCTGGAGCCCGCGCTGCGCACGCCGGACATGAACGACTTCGAGGCACAGTTTGCCGGCTATCTGGATGAGCGGGCAGCGCTCAAATGGTGGCATCGAAACGTGGCCAAAACCCAATATGGCTTGCAGGGCTGGAAGCGACATCGCGTCTATCCGGATTTCATTTTTGGCGTGCTTTCGTCAGGCAACGTGACGCGGACCGTCGTGATGGAGACCAAAGGCATGCATCTGGCCGGCTCCGTCGACACGGATTACAAGAAATCCTTGCTGCAGAAGCTCTCCGATGCCTTCAGGGACGAACGCGGCAGCAAAACTGGAGAGCTTTCTCTATCGGCGGGCAACGCTGACGTGGTCTGCGATCTGGTGTTCGATGATGCATGGCGTGGAAGCTTGGAAAGGCGTCACTTCTCCAAGCAGTGAATATAGAGGAACGAAATGACGGGCACGGCCGAGGCGGACAAGCGGATTGCGCGGATGGGTGGGGCCAACATCGAGCGCCGGACGTGACTGTCGCCCGCCACGCTCCGATGATCCGGCACGACACGCAACAGGGTGACCACGCGGCCCGATGCATGAGGCAAACCACCTCATGCGCCGGGCCTTCTTGATTCCGCGGCGACCGAGCCTGCCGCACGGCCCGCCAGGGAAGCGGCACGGCCCATCGAGCGGGGCAATGGAAAATTGCCAGCGAACTTCATGCCGCCTGTTCTTTGCCGAATCCGTCCCGGCTCAAAGCATCCGTCGCAACGTGTTGTCGCGAACCAGGAAGTGATGCCACAGCGCGGCAGCGATGTGCATACCGATGACCCAATAGAAAACCTCGCCGAGTGTCTCGTGGATCTCGGCGACGAATTCATGTGCCGCGTGGTCGGGACCGGTCAGCGCCGGGAGGTTCCAGCCCACCCACGGCAAGCTGACCAGCTGCCCGGCGTAGTTCACCTGCAAGACGCCGAGGATCGGCTGCACCAGCAGAAACGCATACAGCGCCAGGTGCAGGCCGTGTGCGGCGAAGGCGATGACGGTCTTCGGCGCCGGCACGATCGGCGGCACCGGGGTGGTGAGCCGCGCGAGGATCCGCGGCAGCAGCAGTGCCAGTACCGCCAGCCCTGCCAGGTAATGGCCCTGCAGCATCAGCGAGGGCGGGGAGTTCCCTTCGGAGCCCTCGTCATCGACAAGGTCCACCAACACATAGGCCAGCACGATGGCCAGCACGGTCAGCCAGTGCGCGTAGCGGACCACCCAGTGATAGCGGCTGGATTTCACGACCATGCGGGCATCCTCTTCGTGCAGGTTACGGCTTGGGCCGCGGGGTGGTTGCCACGCTGGGCGGAAGGATCGGCAGCGCGACCTTCGGCTGGTCGCCGGTCAGAGCCCCGAGGAAGACCTCGATCTTGCCGACCTCCTCGTCGCTCAGCTTCGCGCCGAGCTGGCTGCTGCCCATGATCGCGACGGCCTGGCGAAGATCCCACACCTTGCCCGTATGGAAATAGGGCGCGGTCAGCGCGATGTTGCGCAGCGAGGGCACCCGGAACACGTATTCGTCACTGACCGTCTTGGTCACCGCGAAGCGCCCCTTGTCCCCCGGCGGGAGAATGTCGGCACCGGGCCGCTCGACCACGCCGAACGGGGCGTACATGCCCCCGCCCACGTTGATGCCGTTGTGGCATGCCGCGCAGCCCTTGTTGATGAATAGCGCCAGGCCTTCCTTCTGGTTCGCGTCGAGCGCCTTCTCGTTGCCTTTGAGATAGCGATCGAACGGTGCGTTCGGCGTGATCAGGGTGGCCTCGAACAAGGCGATGACCTTGCGCACGTTGTCGAACGTGATCGGATCGGGCGCGGCTGGATAGGCCTTGGCGAACACGGCGGCGTAGCCGGGAATCCCCTTGAGCTGTTCGACTACGTGTGCCTCGGTGGTGTCCATCTCGACCGGGTTGACCAGCGGGCCGCCGGCCTGCTGTTCAAGGTCCTTGGCACGCCCGTCCCAGAATTGGGCGACGCCGAACACTGCGTTGTAGACAGTCGGCGCATTGCGACCGCCATGTTGCCAGCGATGACCCAGCGAAGTCTCCTGCAGGTCGACCCCGCCCATGCCGACCATGTGGCATGAATTGCAGCTGATGGCGTGGCTCTCGGACAGCCGAGGCTCGAAGTAAAGCATCTTGCCGAGCTCCACCTTGGCCGGGGTCGCCGCATTGCCCGGCAATGGCGGCGCGTTGGCGGGTATCGGTTTGAACAGACCCTGGGCCTGCTTCATCAATGCGGTTTGCGACCATGCCTGGCCTGTTGCCAGGGAGGCGAGAACCATCAGTGAAACCAGCTTGATCGACGACATGAGCTGACTCTCCGCAGTTGGGTGGCAATCGAAATCATCAATATCTGTGGCGTATCCAGGAAACCCTGGAGATGCGGGAACGCGGCGCGAAACAGACGACCCGGTGGATGTCGCCGGGGGCGTTTGCATGCCCGTCGTCCTGGCTCAACCGGAGCCACCGCGGCTGTACCTGTCGATGCCAGGTCGCGCTGGCCGGCGCAACCATGTCCGGACCCATGCCGCCACCGGGACCATGCCCGCACCCTGCACGGGTGGCATGGCGGGCAACTTCATGCCACGTTCGGCAGCACGCTTCTGCATCTGCTCATGCTGCTGCTTTCGCAGCGCTTCGCGCTCCTGGGCAGTCTTCAGGCTGCGCATCTGGTCGCGATACGCTCTGCGCTCGGCCGGAGTCATCAGCTGCTGGGAACCGTAGATCTGGCTGCGATCCTTCAGCGTGGTTCGGTCCTGTGTGCGCAACTGATCCCGCTGCATCATGCCGCCTGCCGGCTGGCCGGCAGGTGCGGATTGGCCACCTCGCTGGCCGCCGCCGCTCTGGTAGGCAAATGCCGGCAGAGTGGCGAGCAGGCAAAAAACAGAGATACCGGACATGAAAACGTGTCTGATTCGCATGGAAGCAGCCTCGCCTTGAGTTGCAGGGGTGTCGCCGGGGGTGTGGCAACACTTGGATGTTCGGTTCATCGGCACCGACGGTTGTTGACCAGGATCAACAAAAGCGATATCGAAACGAAGGTCGGCGTCCGGCCTGGGAGATGCGCTGTGGTTGCTGCAGGAAGTCGGCCTGGGCCACTTCGAAGGGCGCTCGTGGCGCGGCTTCCACCATTTTGATGGCCGAGCGGCTGCGTCACCAGCGGCGCAATCAAAAGCGGTGGTCAGGTTCATATGCATCTGCGCAAAATGCTCCGGCACCCAGCCAGGCCGCATCGAGCACACCGGCCGCGCGGCCTGGGGATGTGTCTTCGATGGACGCGGTCATCCATGCGGTCTGCGACGTGATCTCCGGTCCCGGGGAGCAGAAACGCGACCGGAATCGCATGACCGCTGATGGCGAGGGATGGATTCTTCGAACGCGAATCTCACCGCACGGTGGAGCGCTACGGCGACATCGCCCAGGTGTTCAGCACCTACGAATCGCGCCATGCCGCCGTCGATGCCAAGCCGTTCCAGCGCGGCATCAACAGCTTCCAGCGGATGTTCGACGGCCATCGCTGGTGGGTGGTGACCATCTACTGGCAGGGCGCGGGCCCGGACCAGCCGATCCCGAGGGGGCGGAATCCCGCTGGTTTCACCGGGATATGCGATAGTTTGCGCATCGGTCTTCCGGGCCGACGGCTCGGGCGTGGTGTCGGATGACACCGCGCCGGAGGGCCGGATCGCAGGGGGAGCGATTGGATTGCGCATGAATCGTCGGGTCGGGGGCTGGTGTTCGCTGGTGCTTGTGGTGTGCGGTCTGCTGGCGTTTGCGCCGGCACGCGCGCTCGATCCCGATCGCGCGATCGGGCAGCTGACCCACGTCTGGTACGAGAACCAGCTGCCGCAAGGCACGGTGTTGTCCATCGCGCAGGGCAGGGGCGGCGCGATCTGGCTGGCGACCTACGGCGGCCTGGTCCGCTACAGCGGGGCGGAGTTCGACAACATCGACCCGCGCGTGGCGCCGGCGCTGAAGAGCACGGCGATCACCGCCGTGCATGTCGACCGCGATGGGACGCTGTGGGTCGGCACCCTGAACGGCGGGCTTTACCGCAGCCACGGGCGCGAGCTGGAGCGGGTGGCGCTGCCGGCGAACATCAAGAGCGTGTTCGGCATCGTGCAGGACCGGCGCGGCGCGCTCTGGCTGACCACCAACGCCGGCGTCGCGCGGATGGGAACGAAGGGCATCCGCCTGCTCGACGAGGAGAGCGGGTTTCCGCCGCGCGGGTTCTATCGCGGGATCGTGGCCGATGCGGCGGGCGGGGTGTGGATCGCGGCAGATGGCGTCGGTGTCGTGCACTGGCACGATGGCCGGGTCGACACGTTCGACACCCGGCGCGGCCTGCCGACCAACGCCGTCTACAGCCTGGCGATCGACCACGACGGCGCGGTGTGGGCGGGCACGCAGGCCGGGCCGGTGCGCTATCGCGGCGGGCGTTTCGAACGCGACCCGCGTGCGGCTGCGCTGGACGGGAAGCGCATCTATTCGCTGTTCGGCGACCGCGACGGCAGCATGTGGTTCGCGCCGCTGGGCATGGGCATCTGCCGCCTGACGACCGCACGCTTCGAATGCGACGACATGCTCAGCGGCATGGCCGGCGAGACCGTGCGGTCGATGTTCGAGGATCACGAAGGCAACCTGTGGATGGGAACGACGTCGAGCGGCGTGCATCGCTTCAGCGATTCGAAGCTCGTCACCGTCACCGGAAAGATGGATTCCAACGCCGTGCGCGCCGTGTACCAGGATCGCGCGGGCACGCTCTGGGTCGGCACCGACGGCTCGGGCCTCGCGCGTTACGAAGGCCTGGTGCTGGTGCCGGCGACGGCGATCAACGCGAAGCTGCCGAGCCTGCTGCTGCGCGCGATCCAGTCCGACGCCGCCGGCAACCTCTGGGTGGCCTCGACCGAAGGGGTGAGCCGGATCGCGCCCGATGGCACGGTGCGCAATTTCGGCATCGGCGATGGCCTGCCCGGCACGATCGTGTTCGCGTTTGCGCCCAGCCGCGATGGCGGCATGTGGGTGGGCACGCTGCAAGGCGTGGCGAAGATCACTGGCGACAGGGTCAGCGTGGTCCAGGGCACGCACGGCGACGACACGCGCGCGCTGTACGAGGATCCGGCCGGGCGCCTGTGGATCGGCGAGCGCAGCGGCTTGCGCTGCCTGCAGGGCGGGGTGGTCGACCGCTGCGGCACCGACGGCCTGCCGGGCATGAGCGTGTTCGCCTTCCATCCCGAACCCGGCGGCGACCTGTGGCTCGGCACCAGCCTGGGCCTCATGCGCGTGCGCGGCCAGTCGGTGCAGGCCTTCACCCAGCGGGCGGACTTCTATGGCGACGCGGTCTTCGCCATGCTCGACGCCGGCGATGGCCACTTCTGGGTGAGTTCGAACCGCGGCATCGCGCGATTCGCATGGGCCGACATCGCTGCGCTCGACCGCGGCGCGGCAGTGAAAATCCAGCCCCGCTGGTACGGCAAGAACGACGGCATGCTGTCGCAACAGGCCAACGGCGCCTCGCAGACGCCAGCGTGGCGCACCCGCGACGGGCGGATGTGGTTCGGCACGGCCAACGGCGTGGTCATCGTCGACCCGAAGCACGAGCGCATGAACCGGATGCCTCCGCCGGTCGCGATCGAGCGCGTGCTGGTGGATGGGCAGAGCAGCGACCCCGACCACGTCGGCCGCATCGGTCCCGACGTGGAACGCGTCGAACTGCACTATGCCGCGATGAGCTACGTGGCGCCTGCCGCGGTGAAATACCGCTACCGCATCGACGGCTTCGACCGCGGCTGGATCGACGCCGGCGCCGGCCGCGCCGCCTACTACACCAACCTTCCGCCCGGCGACTACGTGTTCCGTGCCATCGCCAGCAACAACGACGGCGTGTGGAACACCGACGGCGCGAGCGTGGCCTTCACGATCGTGCCGGGCTGGTACGCCACCTGGTGGTTCCGCACCCTCGTCGCGCTGGTCGTCGTCGGCCTGCTCGCCGCGGCCTACCGGCTGCGCGTGTGGCGCCTGCAGGAACGCGAGCGCGAGCTGACGCGCCAGGTCGCGCAGCACACCGAGGCGCTGCGCGATGCGAATGCCGAACTGAAGCGCATCGCCGCGCTCGACGGCCTCACCCGCATCGCGAATCGCGGCGCATTCGACCAGCGGCTGCGCGAGGCCATGGACGAGCACGCCGCGAGCGGCGCGCCGCTCGCCGTCCTGATGTGCGACGTCGATGCGTTCAAGGCCTACAACGATACCTACGGCCATCTTGCCGGCGATGTCGCGTTGACGGCGGTCGCCGGCGCATTGACGAAAGTGCTGCGTGCGAAGGAGGCCGATCTCGCCGCCCGCTACGGCGGCGAGGAATTCGCCGTGCTGCTGACCCGGTGCGACGCCGGCGCGGCGGTCGCGGTCGCGCGGCGCATGCTCGAGGCCGTGCGCGCGCTGGCGATCGAACATCGCAGCTCCGACACCGCCGCGCACGTGACCATCAGCATCGGCATCGCCACCGTCGTGCCCGTCGCCACCGACTCGCCGGAACAACTGCTTCGCCGCGCGGACGAGGCGCTGTATCGCGCCAAGGCCGACGGGCGCGACTGCATCGGTGGCGGCGTCGAAATTGCGGGATAGGAGTACTGGCCGGGAACGGCTGCCTGCTGGGCCGGGTGCCGCACGGACGGTGTCGCGCGTCGGATGGAAATCACCGCGCCGCTAGCGCTGGCGCCTGGCTGCATACCTCGCGCGGTCGGCGTGCGCGAGCAGGGTGTCCGGGTCGCTTCCGTCTGCCGGGAAGCAGGCGATGCCGACGCTGGCATCCAGCCGGCACCGACCATCGGGCAGCGTGAAGGGCGGGCTCAGGCAGGCGCGGAGATCGTCGGCGACAGCCCGGGCGGCCTCGGCATCGTGACAGCCGGGCAGCAGCGCGACACATCGCACTGCAGACGGTGCCGGTTGGACAACCCGGTCAGCGGATCGTGGCTGGCGCGATACTCGATCTCGCATTCAGCGCGGCGCAGTTCGGTCACCTCGTGGGCCACGCCGATGCGCACGGCGTACTCGGGCAGCCAGCGGGCCGACCACTGGATGTCCACGCTGTGCCGTCCTTGTGCACGTAGCGGTTGCGGACGTGACGCTGCAGTGCGCCGTCCATCACCTCTTCGGCCTGTTGCAGGGTTGCCGCGCGGTCGTCTGGATGGATCAGGTCGAGCATTCGCCGGCCAAGCACCTCGTCGCGGCTGTAGCCGAAGATGCGCTCGAAGCTCGCGCTGGCGTAGGCGTACAGGAAGTGGCCTTCGGCATCGCGACGCAGGCCGCATCGGGCAGCAGGTCGGGCACGTCGGCGAGGGGAGGCAGCTTCGGGATCATGGAATGGGCGGGTTCGTGGCGCCCGGTCGCGGTGCCGTGAGGATGTGGTCGCAGTATGGCGAACTGACCGGGTCGTCACCACGTGCAGTCGAGCCGCAGGAGCTGCAGTGTCGTCACGCCGCGTTGGCCTGGACTTGCCTACGCTGTCGCCCTCCCGTCACGAGATGCCGCCATGCCGATACTGCGCCTGCGCCTGACCGGAAGCGAAGACGATGTCCGGGCCGTGATCAACCTGTTGCAAGGCCTCGACAGCATCGAGCGCGTCGAAGAGGTGGCGGACATGATGGATCACATGGACGATTCGGATTCCAGTTCCGCCGGCCTGAGCGATATCCGCGGGCCCGATGTGCACGACCTCGAGGTCGAGGCACCCAACACGGCCACCGCGCGCAAGGTGCGCGAAGCGGTGGAGGCGCTGGCCTTCGACCTGGACGCGCTGGTGGAGTTCGAGGAAGGGGAGGAGTGACCGGCGTCGGCGCGGCTGGCGACAGCGCGACATGTTTCCCGGACTTGAAGGTAGCATGATCTTTCAGCCCCGGCGCAATGGCGGCTCCGCCAGCACACCCGCATCCCGCAGGCGCTGGCGCAGCCGATCCAGCTTGTCGCCGTAAAGCGCGCTGCGCGCGGTGCCGCCGTGCAGGGGCTGGCGCACTTGCGCGGCACTGGGCGCGCTCAGCACGGTACGCGATGTCTTGTGGAATTCGAGGCACGCGGGGTTGAACGGCAGATCGCAGAAATCCAGCAGGCGTCGAATCATGGTTTCCGGGTTGGCCACCAGCGCCTCGTAGGGAAGATCAAGCACGCGGTCCGGATACTTCTCCAGCCAGAAGTGTTTCAGGCGCAGGAAGTCGATGCAGTAATCGGCCAGCTCGTCGAGGTCGCAGGCGAACCCGACATCGCCGGTGAAGCATTGCCGGAAGCACGCCAGGCAGGTCTCCACCGGATCGCGCCAGACGATGACCACGCGCGCCGCCGGCAACATCGCCAGGGCCGCGCCGACCAGATACCAGTTCATCAGGTTCTTGTCGGTGAAGCGTGGTTTGGTTTCGCGCCAACGCGCGGTTCGCGCAAGGTATTCGTTGCCGAGGCGCTGCCAGTCCTGCGCGGTCGCATCGGGTCCCCACAGCGGGAAAGCCACGCCGCGGCGCCGGGTTTCCGCGTCGATGACCTGCGGCAGATCCTTGATCTCGTTGGCGCCATCGACCTGCGGGTGCGAGGCCAGGATCTGCTCGACCAGGGTGGAACCGGAACGCGGAGGGCTGACGATCAGGATGGTTTCGCGGCCGAACTGGGCATTCAGCGGCGGCGGTGTTCCGTTGGCGAACATGCGCATGATCGCGTCCACGCGCCGGTGTTCCCCTGCGGCGTCCCACTTCACCCGCCTGCGCCGCGATGCATTGGCGAGCCGGAACACCTCGAAGGCCTGCGCATGATCGCCCTGGTCTTCCAGCGCCTTTGCCAGGGTGAAGCTGAGCAGTTCGCGATGGCGGTCCGACAGGCCTTCGCGCGCCAGGGCGCGCTGCAGGCATGCGATATCCGCGGCATCGAAGCGGACGGTGTTGAGATTCGACAACCCGAACCAGCCTTCGGCGTTGCCGGGATCGAGGCGCAGCACATGACGAAACCCCGCCACCGCCGCATCGATCTGGCCCAGGCTCGTCTGTGTCCGCGCCAGTGACAGCCGCGCCGGGATATGCGCGGGATCAAGCTCGAGAGCGCGTTGCAGGGCTGCGACAGCTTCTTCCGCATGCGTCTGCCGCCAGAGTGCCTCGCCAAGATTGAACCAGGCCGAGCCGGAGGAAGGCGCAAGCCGGCAGGCGTGCCGCAGGTGCGTCATGGCTTGATCGATCTCGCCATGTTCGTACAGGGCGATGCCGAGTCCGATACGCAGATCGGAATCCTCCGGCCACGTCGCCAGGACCTGCCGAAAGCAGTCGACGGCCGTGGCGTGATCGCCGCGACGCTGGGCAGCCACGCCCAGCATCCGGATGGCGTCCGGGTCGTCCGGCGCCAGCGCCAGCACGCCGGTGATGGAACGTTCGGCGGCGTCGAATTGCCGTTGCTCCCATTCCTTGCGCGCTCTCTCCAGCATGCGGGCGGCCACCGGCGAGAGTGGCCGTCGGGCCGGGTTCGGCATCGGCGTGGGCTCTGTCTGAGGTGTCATGTCATCACTGGCATGGGCGTCACAACGCGGCAGGCTACACAAGTGGCGCACAGGCTGCAAAAAAAGCGCCGGGCACGGAGCCCGGCGCAAGGGGGATGGCGCCACTCAAAAATCGTAGGCCACGGAGAATCTGACACTGCGGGGGGCTCGCGTATCCTGGACCCTTCCATAGTCGGGGTTGGGACTATCGGTGGTTCCGAAAAAGTCGTTGTAGAACACCGTCGTCTGCGAGTTGAGCACGTTGAATGCCGCGAGGCTGAAGTCGAGCTTGTGCTGAGCCCATGCCGGCCGGTAGTCCACGTTGAGGCCGAGGTCGTGGACCCACGGCGTAAAACCGAGTGAGCCGGGAGGCACAGGCTTGCCGCCGCACCAGTAGTACGTGTGGGAACCATGCAGGGCCAGCTGGTCCGGTCCGTAGCCGCCCCGGCACAGCCGCGGCGTACCTGACGTGATGTACAGGTTGGCGCCGACCGTCCATTCCGGGGTGATCGCATAAGCGCCGAAGAGCTTGAACTGGTGCTTGCGGCTGTTGGGCAGCACGCCGCTCGACCATTCCATTCTTTCCGGGAAGTCCCACGCGGTCGTCAGCGACTCGTACGATCCGCCCTGCTGGGAATACGTGCTCACCGGGCCTTCCGTATTGCCCCACGTCCGGGAGAACACGTAGTCGAATTTGGCGAACCACTTGCTGTCCCACGCGTGCTCCAGCGAGAGGTCCACCGAGTAGTAGCGGCGCACCGGTCCCTTCGTGAAGCCCTGGTCGGCCGAGGTGAATTTCACCGGCACCAGCGAGCCGTCCGGCGCCTTCATCAGGAGGTCGTTGGTCACGCCCGGATTGACCAGCACAAGGCTTTGTGCCCACTGATCGCAACTGTCCGGCGTCATCCAGTCGTAGCCTTGCGCACGCCCCGCCGCGCACTCGTTCTGGATGGCGTCGTAGTCGTCGATGATCCGGTTCATCTTCTGGTACGTGCCGGTGGCGCCGAATACCCATTGCGTTCCCAGCATCTGGAACTGCTGTTGCAGGCCCAGCACGAAGTTGTCGGAAAACTCGGCCTTGATGTTCTGCGAGGCGGAGACGCGCGGATCCTTCGCCTGGCCATATTCGCTGTCGATCGACACGCCCGTCGCCGGGTTCTGCGGCAAGGGCGTGAATCCGATCGGCTCGCCGGTTGCCGGATCGATGCCCGTGTAGGTTCCGTACACACCGGCATTCACCACGGGAGCGGCGATGGACAACGCCACCTGACTCGGGAGCGCCAGGTAATAGCGACCGGCATTGCCGAACACTTTCAAAGTGGAGTCGCCGTGCACATCCCAGCTGAAGCCGAGGCGGGGCGCCCATTGCGGTTGGGTCAGCCTGATGTAAGGCACGCCCGCCGCGTCGTAGTTGGTGAACTGGTCGTTGCGCAGGCCGAGGTTCAACAGCAGGTTGGGCGTGACCTGCCAGTTGTCCTCGACGTACTGCGCTCGCTGGGCCACACGCACCGAGGCCACGCTGAGGTCGACGTGCCGTTGCACGTAGTAGCAGTTCCCGTCATGGCACTGGGTCGACGGTGCGACGTACGGCGGGACGCCGGGATCGACGCCGAACACCGGCTTGCCGGGATCGCTTTGCCCATAGATCCATTCGTAGCCCGGCCCGGTGTTCTGCGAACCGTCGTTGATGTCCCGCGAGTTGATGTTGTCGATGCCGACCTGGAAATCATGGTCGCCAAGCTTGTAGTCGAGACTCAGCCGATAGTTCGTTATCGCCTCGCGATGCTTGGGATCCGCGATCGTCGAATTCGCCTGCGAGTTGCGGATGCCTCCCGGCGGGACGAATGCCGGATCCTGCACGGACGCGCTGGCGATATGCGGCAAATCAGGATCGAACCCCGGATACGCGGGTTGCTCCGAGTAGTACTCGCCGTGCATCTTTCCGACCATCGCGTTCAGGGTCAGGTTGTCGGTGATGTAGGAGGTGTAGTTGGCCGCCCACATGTTGAAAGCGGTCTTGTTCCTCTGGTCGAGGCTGGAGAAACCGCCGCGCTGCAAGGTGTCGTAGTCGAAGTCGTGGAAGGTTCCCGACGTCTTGTGCGAGTTCTTGAGGCCGGTCAGCGTCAGCACGTTGCTGTCGTTGATGTTCCAGTTCAACTTGGCGTTAATCTTGGGGTCCTTGGCGGTCCACGATTCGGTGGTGGCACCGCCACCGAACTCCGAGGTCGTCTTGTAATGGCTCTCGTCCTGCTCGGCGGCCAGGAAGAAGAACAGCTTGTCCTTGATGAGCGGGCCGCTGACATAGGCGTCGTAGATCGTTTCGCTGGAGCTGTCGCCCTTGCGGTACACGGCCAGATCGCCGGGCCGGTAACCCGTATCCGTCTCCAGCGGATTGGCGTAGTGGTAATTGACCGGGGCGGACTGCAGGCTTGCCGGCTTCCACAATGCGCGCGCACCGAAATGCCACTCGTTGGAGCCGCTCTTGCCGATCTGGTTGATCACGCCGCCGATGGAGCGGCCGTACTTGGCGTCGTAACCGCTGGTGTAAGTCTGCTGCTGTTCGATGGCGCCGTAAGGCAGGGTGATGCCGCCCTGGTTGTTGAGCGCCTCGGTGACGTTCATGCCGTCGACGTAGTACGCGTTCTCCGCCGTCGAGGCACCACCGAACACGTTGATCGGGGTGCCAAGCGGGCCGCCGGTCAGCTCGGGCGAGCCCATGTTGACGCCCGGCGCCAACATCGCGATGTCTTCGGCCGTGCGCGACAGCGGCAGCTGCTGCAACTGCCTGGACGTGATGGTCGTGACCTGGTTGGTCGTGCTCACGTCGATCGGCGGAAGGGCGTTGGCCGAGACATTGATCGTCGACAGCGTCTGCGCGCTGGCGGTCGCCCCGGCGGTGGACGAGAAGTCCACGGCCACCGCACCCGCTGCCACCGGACTGACGTCGCTGCGGCTCTGCACGACCTTGCCATCCTGCAGCAGGGAAACCGTATAGGTGCCGACCGGAAGGGTGATGGAGTATTTGCCGGATGCCCCCACCGGGATGGTGCGGTTGAAACCCGATCCGCCAGTGACCTGGATGGTTTCGCCGACAGCCACCGGTACCGTGCCGTAGATGGTGCCGCTGGTCGCCTGTGCCCAGGCCGCGCCGGCAAAACCCAGGGCGATGGCGCCGATGGCGAGTGGCAGCGCCTTGCGCTGCAAGACATGGTTGCGATGTGATGCGTGTAGAGATCCGGCTTTCATTCTGATGTGCACTCCACCTTGGTGAATCGCCCTGTACATCCCCCGTCAACTTTCTTTGCTTCACCGCATCGCGGACAGCATTTGAACGCAGGAATCCCCGACCGGCCATCGTGATGTTTTCGGCCGCATGCATTACGGTTTCGAGCGTAGTCGCCTGCAGGCAAAAGCGACCAATGAAAAAACAGATGGGCCGCATAACCAATTGTCATAACCAATTGTTGGACGAAGCCGCTACGCGGCAAAAAAGCGCAGCTTCGCGGAATCTAAAATGGTGCCTCACCCCCTCGTTTCCGAGGGACATTCGACCAAGAATTGATGAGGCGTCTGACCATGAAAGCAGCACACGCACCAGACTTCAAGCAGCAATATGCCACCCACCTCAAACGCCTGCGATTGCAGGGCCTGCAGCCGAAGACCATTGACGCCTACGCGCGGGCGATCCGTGACGTGGGCGCGTACTTCCAGGAGCGCATCGATGACCTGACCGAGGCGCAGTTGACCGAGTATTTCACCGATCAGCTGCAGACCCATTCCTGGAGCACACTCAAGCATCGCCTGTACGGGCTCAGGTTTTACTACGCCCATGTGCTGCACAAGCCGTGTCCGGCGCTGGATCTGATCAAGCCGCCCACCGTGCGGCGCTTGCCCAACGTGGTGACGGTGGCTGAGGCCGGCCAGTTGTTCGCCGCCACGCGGGTCGTGAGCTACCGGGTGCTGTACTTCACGCTGTACAGCCTGGGCCTGCGCCTGGGTGAGGGCTTGCGTCTGCAGGTGGGCGACATCGACGCGGCGCGGCAGCGCGTGCACATCCGCAATGCCAAGGGCAACAAGGATCGTCTGGTGCCGTTGCCGGCGGCGACGCTGGCGGTGTTGCGTCGCTTCTGGCAACTGCACCGCCATCCGCGGCTGCTGTTTCCCAGTCGCCAGGGCGGCGTGCGGGCGGCCGCCCAGGCCACCACGTCGCTCGATCGCGGCGGGGTGCAGGTCACCCTGCGCAAGGTCGCGGCCGAGTGCGGTCTAAAAAAAACATCACCCCGCACACGCTTCGCCACAGCTACGCCACGCATCTGATTGAAGCGGGCGTGGATCTGCTGCAGGTCCAGCAATGCCTCGGTCACCACTCGATCCTGACCACGGCCAGGTACACCCACCTGACCGAGCGTACCGGCCAGCGCGCCATCGAGCGTATCGACGCGCTGATGGCCGCTTTTGAGATCACCTGGGGAGCGGTCCGATGATTTCGATGGCATCGATCATCCGCACCTTCGAGCCTGACCTGCTGGCCCGCTACGGCGGCCAGCTGCTGCCCAGCCAGCGCAGGGCCCTGCACGCGATGCAGCACTGTCGTACCGCGCGCAGCCCGCGCATGCAGGTGCAGTGCGAAGCGTGTCAGGATCGGCACTTCGTGCCGCACTCGTGTGGCCATCGCGCGTGTCCGCATTGCCAGCATCACGAGAGCGAGCAATGGCTGCAGCGCCAACTCAAGCGTCAGGTGCCCGGTGCGTACTTCCTGCTCACCTTCACCGTGCCAGCGGAGCTACGTGCCTTGGCGTGGGCGCATCAGCGCACGGTGTATGACGCGATGATGACGTGCAGCTGGGAAACGCTGCGCCGCTTCAGCGAGAACGACAAACAACTCAAGGGCACGCCCGGCGCCATCGCCGTGCTGCACACCCATTCGCGCCGGCTGGACTATCACCCGCATGTCCACGTGGTGATGCCGGCAGCGGCCATGGATCGCAAGCGGCGGTTGTGGCGCGTCAAGCGCAGCGGCGGCACGTCGCCGTACCTGTTCGCCCATAAAGCGCTGGCCAAGGTGTTTCGGGCCCTGTTGCTGCAGGCACTCACCCAGGCCGGACTGCGCTTGCCCGCGCACTACCCGCAAACGTGGGTGGTGGACTGCAAGTCCGTCGGTACCGGCACCAAGGCGCTGGTGTATCTGGGCCGCTATCTGTATCGGGGCGTGATTCGCGAGCAGGACATCCTCGCGTGCCACAACGGACAGGTCACCTTCCGCTATCAGGACAGCAAAGCCCGACAGTGGAAAACCCGCACCTTGCCCGGCGCCGACTTCCTGTGGCTGGTGTTGCGTCACGTGCTGCCCCGACGCTTCCGGCGAGCGCGCAACTTTGGCTTCCTGCACCCCAACAGCAAGCGCCTGATCCACCTGTTGCACCTGCTGCTCAAGGTCAACCTGGCCGCTGCCGCCGCGTACTTCAAGCCGCGTCCCGTGCTCACGTGCCCTTGCTGCGGCGGCGTCATGAGGGTCACCCGCACACGACTTGCGCCACGACAAACCACGCGGGATCGACCGCCCGATGGAATGACGGAATGCCCGGTGATGTAACCGATACGGCCATCGTCAGCGCAGGGAACATCGGCATCCGCAAGCCGCGAATCACGCGTGCTCGAAAGAGGCTGTCGGGCAGGATAAACGGGGACGAAAACATGCCGGCGCGTACGCGTGATCGTTCGGCATGCACGTCTGAGTCAAACTTTTCGCGTGATCACCGACCACCTCGGCTGATCGGCAAATAGCTATCTGCATAGCGTCACGACGGGGACCGGGCTTGTCCAACAAACGGTTCAGATCGCGGCTCGCTTCGCTCGCACGATCTAACCTTTCTCGTTCGAGTGGGTGGTGGTGATCGCTGACATCGTCCGCGGCCGCGTTGGCGGCGAATCGCCCGCCGCCGACTTCCGCCATACGGGTACGTGGATCCGTTCGGTCAGTCCGGGATTTCCGCTTCCACCAGCTTGCCGAGCAGCACCAGCGATTCCTGCCAGCCCACGTAGCACTGCTCCACCGGGATGACCTCGGGCAGGCCTTCCTGCACGACCTGCATGTCGGTGCCGCGGGAGACGGCGCGGAAGGTGATGGTGGTGGTCATCTCGCCGGGCAGGTTGGGGTCCTCGAAGCGGTCGTTGTATTCGATGCGCTCGCCCGGGACCAGTTCGCGGTACGTGCCGACGAAGCTGTGGCCGTTGCCGGTGGAGAAATTGGCGAACGTCATTCGGTAGCTGCCGCCGACCCGCGCGTCGAGCTGGTGCACCCTGCAGGTGAAGCCGTTCGGCGGCAGCCATTTGGCGATGGCGTCGGCGTCGAGGAAGGCGCGGCAGATCCGCCCGGGCGGGGCGCGCAGCACGCGATGGAGGCGCAGGGTGTTGGTGGCCATGGTGGTTTCCGTTGCAGAGGACGAGCCCTCATCCTGAGGACGAACGGGCGGGGCGGGAATCGACCGTTACCATCGGGCGCTGCGCAGATCGGGAGCGGAATCGCCGGGAGCTTCCGGCATCACGGCAGCAGGTCGGGCGATCGATCAGGCCTCGGCCGCGAATGCCTCGACCAGTGGCTGGTATTCCTCCATCGCCGGAAAGCCGGCGAAGCTGTGTTTCGCCGGGGTCGACGCCCAGGTGAGCCGGGTTTCGGTACAGGTTTCGATGAACGGCACGAAGTCCGCATGCGGGTCGAGCACCGACGGGCGCAGGTTGACCAGCCAGTCGATGCCCGCCGGACGGGTCATCACCCACGACTTGCAGAACGCGCAGTACAGGTGGGTGTGTTCGCCCTGCAGGCCGCCGCGGACCAGTTCACCTTCCAGAACCTCCACGCCATCGGCGGGCATCGCCAGCGACAGCGAGAACGCGCTGCCGGTCATCTTCTGGCAGCCATGGCAATGGCACGCCATGGTGAGCATGGCCGGCTTGGTGATGCGCACGCGCACGCGACCGCAGCGGCAGGTACCGGTGGCAGGGAGCTGTCGGGGATACGGCATGGCTGGATTCCTCGTGCGGAATGGGCGTCCGGAATGCTGCCTACCTGGATGATGCGGACGGTTCCGTTTTCGCCGTGGCAGGCGTCGGTGCCACCCACAGTCTGGTCTCCGGCTTGCCGCCCAGCATCTGCGCACGCACCAGCGGGATCGGCGGGCCGCCGTAACCGAGGAACTGGTCGTGGAACGCCTTCAGCGCGTTCGGGCCCGGGTGCGCGGCTATCCAGTCCTGGCGCAGCTGCATGATCATCAACTTGCCCAGGGTGTAATTCAGGTAGGCCGGGTCGTAGGTGCCACGGGCGGCCTGCTGGCGGGCGTTGCCCGGATCCTGGAAGGCCTTGTCGCGGAACATCTGCTCGGACTGGGCGACGGTCATGCCGCCGGTATGCAGGCCGATGGCGGAGAGATAGCGCACGTCGCGCAGCAGGGCGTTGGTGAGCTGGCCGATGTGGGTTTCCGGCGTGGCGCCGTCCAGTCCGGCATCGAACATCATCTCCTCGGCGTAGTGCGCCCAGCCTTCGGAGAAGGCGTAGCCGACGAACAGCTGGCCGAACTTCCAGTGCGCGCGGTTGGCGTGCAGGAACTGCAGGAAGTGCCCCGGCCACACTTCGTGCGAAGAGGTGAACAACAGGTCGGCCTTGCCCGGGATGTAGGCCTGCTGGTCGGCCTTGCTCCAGGTCGGATCGGGCGGGGCGATGTAATACACCGACGGCAGGTTCTTTTCGTACGGGCCGGGAATCTCGATATACGCGAAGTTCCAGCGGTTGAACGGCGGCGCTTCTTCGACCTTGGCCTGTTCGGGACCGGGGATGGTCAGCAGGTCCTTGTCGACGATGAACTGGCGCAGGCCGGCGAGTTGCTTGCGTGCGCCTTCCACGGCGCCGCCGGCCGGCTTGTCCGCACTCTCCCCGGCGACGCACGCGCCCAGCGATCTGCCGGGAGCGAACTTGTCGCAGGCGGCCTTCAGCGCATCGAGGTTGCGCTGAAGGTCCGACTCGCCGATGGCCTTCAGCCGGTCCAGCGGCAGGTCGACCAGTTCGGTGGCGTGCAGCATTTTCGAGAACTTCTCGGTCCCGAGCGCGTAGTCATGGGTGGCGTGGGGCTTCTGCGCCTTCAGCCAGTCGGCGAGGTCCTGCGTGGCCTTGATCGCAGCGACATTGGATGCCTTGAAGCGTGCCTGCAGGGCGTCGTCCCTGACCCCGGCGAAGATTGCCGGGACGTCGGTCCTGAAGAAGCTCGCGTACCCGCCAAAACTGTTCACGCCCAGCTCGATGTACGACGCCGGCAGCGGCAGCTTGAAGTTCGCTTTTATCCGGGCGATCGCCTTGGGCAGCGCTTCCTGATAGGTGACAAACGCCGCCATGCGTTCCGGCAAGGGCGCGTAGGGACGCGTCAGGTACATGCTGGGCGACAGGTCGCCGGTGTAGAAGGCCGGGTTGCTGTACGGGAAGCCGGAGTCTTCGAGCCAGAACAGCTGGCCGTCGATCACCGCGAGGACGTAGTCGCGGTGGAAACGGCCGCTTTCGTCGAGCTCGTCATCGCCGAATGCGGCGAACCTGGCGCGCTGCGCATGCAGCCAGTCGGCATCCGCCTTCAGGCCGGCCGGACTGAAATCGGGCAACTTGCCATCGAAATCATGCTTGCCGGCGTTGGCGGCAAAGGTCGGGTAGTGCTGGAACATGCCGTCGATGAAGTCGTCGACGGCGGTCTCCAGCCTGGCGTTGTCGTTGACCGCCGCCACGCTGGCGGCCGGTGCGCTTGCCGCGGGTACGCTGGGGGTTTCCTTGTTGCAGCCGGCGACGAGCGCGGCGGTCACCACGGCGCACAGGGTGATCATGTGGATCGAACGCATGCAGGCAGCTCCACGGCAAGGTCCACCGAGGGTAGGCGGACCGATGGGCATGCGCAACTCACCTTGCGTCCGTGGACGCAGATATCCGGCAGGACGTCTACTTGCTGGTGGCCTGTCGCACCGTCCAGTCGCCGGGGCGTGTGCCCGGCACGGGTTGCCAGTTCGGTGCCAGCTGCAGGGTCCAGCCCTTGCCGTGCAACTTGCCGCCATGAAACCCGTCCGGGGGCATCGCCACCGACAGGCGTGACCAGTCGCTGGTCAGCAGTGCGCCACCGTCCACGTCGATCGTGCCCCAGTCGGCGCTGACGTGCATGGTCGGGTACACCCTGCCGGCGTCGCCCAGCGGCAGCAGGTTGCCCGGGTTGAACTGCACCTTCGTGTGCTTGAACGGCAGTTGCAGCACCGGGCCGTCGACGAGCTGGCTGGTGTATGCGGCGACCCGCTTTGCGTGCGCGGCGGCACGGGCGCGTTCGCTCGCCATCCGCGATGCTGCCGGAAACCCGGGTGGAATATCGGCGACCCGCGAGCGTGTCGCCAGGACGCCCGATTCGCGCAGCCGGCATCGGGACATCTCGCTGTGTCGCGGCGAGGCCGCGCGTTATCCGGCGGCGTTCGCGCCGTTCCTGGGCGTCGCGAGTGCACAGACCGACGTGGCAGGCGCGCTCGCCGCGCTGGTCGGGGCGGACGAGTCCGTCTGCCTGCTTGGCGTGGCGCCCGCGTTGCCGCACGGCTGGGTACTCGATGCGTTCGCGCCGCTGGCGCAGATGATCTGCATGGCGCCGATCGCGGTGGTCGAGGGGCCGGCGGTGATCGAGCTGACCGAGGCGCATCGCGCCGACGTGCTGGCGTTGACCGCGCTGGTGTATCCGCATCATTTCCGCCCGCGCACGATGGAGCTGGGCCGCTACTTCGGCATCTACCAGGACGGCCGGCTGGCGGCGACGATCGGCGAGCGGCTGGGGACCGACGCGCAGCAGGAGATCAGCGCGGTCTGCACGCATCCGGACTTCAATGGCCGCGGCTACGCGCGGCGCCTGGTGGCGCTGCTGTCGAACGACAACCTCGAACGCGGCCGCCTGCCGTTCCTGCACGTGAGCCATCAGAACCATCGCGCGAGGAAGCTGTACGAGCAGCTCGGCTACAGCCATCGGCGCGACATCGGTTTCTGGTCGCTGCTGCGGGCTTGGAGCCTGTCCATGACCTCCCCGCGCGGGGCATCCTGCGGTCGTGAACAGGCTCCGGACCTCCTGCAAGCCGGCCGCCGCGTGGTCCGCGAAATGCGTCGGCGGACACTGGTGCGCTGCATGCGACGGCAGGCCGGCGGCTGGCCGTTTCCATCGGCATCACATCCCGGGCGCTAGCCTTGGCAATGCGGCGCACCGTCGTCCCGGGCGCCGGCCAACCGGAGGAGATCCCGATGAAGAAGATTCCCACGGGTGCATGGATCGTGGTGGCCGACGGCACCGGTGCGCGGCTCCTGCGCAACGTCGGCAAGGGCCTCGACGTATCGCTCGAGCAGGTGAGGCTGGTGTGGCCGAAAGATCTCGCCCATGACGGTCCGGCCGGTCGCCAGCCGCCCGAGCGGAGCACCGCCGAGATCGACGAGGCCACCTTCGCCAAGCAACTGGCGCAGCGCCTGAACGCCGCCGCGCTGAAGAACGAGTATTCCCACCTGGTGCTGGCGGCCGATCCACAGACGCTGGGGCAGATGCGTCCCTTGCTGCACGAGGAAACCACGAAGCGGATGGTGGAGGAACTGAACAAGTCGCTGTTCCGTGCGCCGCTGGAAGAGATCGAGCGCGCCTTGAAAGCGACCTGGTGAAGACGCCCGCACGGAGGGGAGGGTTCCTCCGCCGTGTTGAACCCGCTGCCGGAACGACCTACCTTGCGGAGCCCCCACCCGCAGGAGTACTACGTGATCCAGTTGTCCGGGTTTCCCATCAGCACGCGTTGGCCCGCACAGTACCCCGATCGCATCCAGCTCTATTCGCTGAACACGCCGAACGGGGTGAAGGTGTCGATCATGCTGGAGGAGACCGGACTGCCGTACGAGCCGCACCTTGTCGACATCATGCAGGGCGAGAGCCACACGGCGGAGTTCCTCGCGCTCAACCCGAACGGCAAGATCCCCGCGATCATCGACCCGCACGGCCCCGGCGGCGAGCCGCTGGCGCTGTTCGAATCGGGCGCGATCCTGCTGTACCTGGCGGACAAGAGCGGGCAGTTCATTCCGGCTGACCCGGCGCGGTACTGGGAGACGATCCAGTGGGTGTTCTTCCAGATGGCGTCGATCGGGCCGATGTTCGGCCAGGTCGGCTTCTTCAACAAGTTCGCCGGCAAGAGCTACGAGGACAAGCGGCCGCTGCAGCGCTACGTCGACGAATCGAAGCGCCTGCTCGGCGTGCTCGACGACCGGCTCGCCGGACGCCGCTGGCTGATGGGCGACGACTACACCGTCGCCGACATCGCCACGCTGGGCTGGGTGGACAACCTGATCACGTTCTACGAGGCGCGCGAACTGGTGGCGTTCGAGCGTTTCGCGAACGTCGCCGTGTGGCTCGAACGCGGCCTGGAGCGACCGGCGGTGCGGCGCGGCCTGAAGATCCCCTCGCGCGGCTGAGCCGGCCGCAGCGGGACGAGAAGCGTTCGCGCCGGCGGCCAGCCGGCGCGGGCACAATGGCGCGGCCCGAGCCAGCCAGAGCGCGTCCATGCCCAGACACCATCACGAAAGACACCGTACCGACCGCATCGGCTGGCTGCGCGCCGCGGTGCTGGGCGCGAACGACGGCATCGTGTCGACGGCCAGCCTGGTGCTGGGCGTGGCGGCGGCGCATGCCGGCGGGCAGAACATCCTGGTCGCCGGCGTCGCCGGGCTGGTGGCCGGCGCGATGTCGATGGCAGCCGGCGAGTACGTGTCGGTGCATTCGCAGGCCGACAGCGAGCGCGCCGAACTCGCGCGCGAGCACCTGGAGCTGCAGACCCAGACCGAAGCCGAGCACCGCGAGCTGGCGGCGATCTACGTCGGCCGCGGGCTCGACCCGGTGCTGGCCCGGCAGGTGGCCGACCAGTTGATGGCACATGACGCGCTCGACGCACATGCCCGCGACGAGCTGGGCATCACCGAGGCGTTGAGGGCGCGCCCGCTGCAGGCCGCCGGCGCCTCCGCGCTGAGCTTTGCGGTGGGTTCCGCGCTGCCGCTGCTGGTGGTGGCGCTGTCGCCGGCCACGACGCTGCTGTGGTCGGTCTTCATCACCTCGCTGGCGTGCCTCGCCGTGCTCGGCGCGGTGGCGGCATGGGCCGGCGGCGCGAAGATCGGCGTCGGCGCCATGCGCATCACGTTCTGGGGCGCGCTGGCGATGGCGGTCACCACCGGCGTGGGCATGCTGTTCGGCACCGCCGCGTAGCGCGGCGGCTCATTCGCCGGGGTGGTAGACCCGCTCGGTATGGCCGTCCAGCTGTTCCGGCCAGAAGTACACCGTGCGCAGGTTGCCGGTGGTGTAGCGCCCGGCCTCGTCGTTGAAGTGCTTCGAGCCCGGGTGGCCGCTCTCGCCGCCGGCGGTGATTGCGCGGGCGCTGACCTTCGGGCCGAATTCGACCACGGCGACGAAACTGTTGCCGCTGGTGCCGTAGTAGCGTTTCGTGCCGGGCCAGCGGTGCGCGCCGAACGAGGCCAGCGAACCCCAGCGCGACGACACGAACGGCACCGGGATGCTCGGCCTGGCATCGTCGAATTTCTGCACGATGGCACCGTCGTTGCGCTGGTAGCGGTTGATCTCGCCCCACGGCACGCCCCAGCTGCCAAAATCCTTTTCCAGCCGGTCGGAGGCTTCGACCAGCGCAGCCAGGCGTGCCTTCGCGCCGGCATCGCCGGCCATGTAGACGTACACGGACTGATCTTCGGACTCGGCTTCGGCGTGTACGCGATCCCATAGCGTGTCGCCCCAGAACACCGCCAGCGAGGTCGGCATCGAGGCGATGCCCCAGCGGTAGTCCCAGCCGCGCAGCAGGGCGATCTGGCCGGCCAGCCGCGGTTTCAGCGGATCGTTGCCGGGCAGCATGTCGTAGTCGTGGACCAGCACCGGCACCAGCCGCGAGAACGCCGGCAGGTAGGGGTCGAACGCGGCAGCGATCAGCGAGGCCTTGCTGAAGTCGCGCACGCGGTCCAGCACGCGGGTGGCGTGGATGCCGCGCGGATTCTCGCCGAAGGTGTCCATGTAGCGCGGGTAGTCCGCCTGCTTCGGACTGAACGCGCCGGCGGCGGAGTACGGCCAGTTGTTGGTGTTCATGATCCAGCCGTTCGGCGGGTTGAGCAGGTGCGGCGCCTCGTCGAGCGCATGCAGGCCTTTCCAGTCGGTGGCCGGGTCGCTGCCGTCGACCGGTTTCGTGTAGTCGAAGCGGTTGTCGCGCCTCGGGATGAACTGCGGGTGCATGTACGCGATCTCGCCCTTGTCGTCGGCGAAGACGGTGTTGTTCGAGGAATTGGCCTTGAGCTCGGCGACTTTCAGGTAGCTGGCATAGTCGCTGGCCTTGGTGCGCAGCCAGCTCTGCTCGAGCGCTTCCAGCGGCTTGTTCATCAGCGCGATGGCGATCCACTTGCCGTCGGCCGCGCGCACGATCGGGCCGTGGTGGGTGAAGTGCGCGTCGAAGCTGCGCGCGGCCATCGAGCCGTCCTTCGCGCGATACGGCACGCGGATCGTGCGCGTGGTGACCGGCCGCAGCTCCTTGCCGTAGCGGTAGAACAGCTTGCCGCCCTTGTGCACGATGATCTCGGCGAACTCGTCGACCACGTCGGCGCCGGTGGAGGTGTGCATCCAGCCGATGTGGCGGTTGAAACCCTGGTAGACGAAGAACTGGCCCCAGGTCACCGCGCCGTAGGCGTCGAGCCCCGCGTCGCTGGACATCTGCAGCTCGGAGCGGAAGAAGAACGAGGTGTGCGGGTTGATCCACAGCAGCGCGTGGCCATCGGCGGTGAGCCTGGGCGCGATCGCGAAACCGTTCGATCCGGTCGGCTCGACCCAGCTTGCCGGCGTTTCCACCCCGGCGAATTTCGCGTGGTCCTGGCCGTAGAACGCGGCGAGCTGTTCGAGCGAGACGCGTTCGATGTCGCCGCCGATGCTGCCTTCGCTGAAGCTCAGCGCCATCCACGGTTCGAAATGGCGGATGACGCGCGGGTGCACGTCCGGATGCGTGGCGAGGTAGTAGTTCAGCCCGTCGGCCCAGCTGTTCATCAGCGCCCGCAGCCAGGCAGGGCTCTTCGCGTACAGCGTCTGCAGCTCGACCGGGTCGATGAAAAGCTTCTGCCGCAGATCGCTCCAGATCGCCGATTCGCTCTCGGTCTCCGCGAGCCGGCCCAGCGCGTTGAGGTAGTTCGTCTCGACCCGGTTGAAGTCGTCCTCGGCCTGGGCGTAGGCCATGCCGAACACCGCATCGGCGTCGGTCTTGCCATGCACGTGGGCGATGCCCCAGTCATCGCGGGTGATGGTGACGGCCTGCGCCTGGCGCTGCCAGCGCGCCTGATCGGACGGGGTGCCCTGCGCGGTGGCGACCAGGCTGAGCGCGAGCAGCGCTGCGGCCAGCAGCAGGCGCGACAGCTGCGCGTGGCGTGCCCGCGGGCACGGGTGCTTCGAAGTGGGTGTGTGCATCAGCCGGTCATCCCCCTGGTGGTCGTCGGTGCCCCCATGTCCCATGGAGTTGACCACCACTGGGCCGCGCTTGCAAAGCCGGGGTGCATGCATGGCGGGTGTCGATCCGCGGCCGGCCCGTTCGTCGTATCCCAGTGAGCCGCGCTGCCGGCTCCGTTCCGCCTGCCAACGACGAGGTCGTGCCATGCAAGCCCAGCCCTACCTGTTCTTCGACGGTCGCTGCGAAGAGGCCGTCACGTTCTACCGCCAGGCGATCGGCGCCGAGGTGGTCATGCTGATGCGCTATGGCGATGGCGCGGAGGGCTCTGCGCAGTGCCCCGACGGCACGCGGCCGCCGGCAGGCAAGGTGATGCACGGCTGCCTGCAGATCGGTTCGACCCAGGTCCTGGTGTCGGGCGGTTTCAGCGGCGGCCATCCCGAGTTCAAGGGTTTCTCGCTGGCGCCTTCCGCCGCCGCCGACACCGCGGCAAAGCGCCTGTTCGACAACCTCGCCGATGGCGGCCAGGTGCAGCTGCCGCTGATGCCGACCTTCTTCGCTTCCAGCTTCGGCATGCTGGTCGACCGTTTCGGCGTGGCGTGGATGGTGCTGGTGCCGAGTACGCCGGGGTGATGAGTCACGGCAGGCGGAGGCCTTTCCGATAGCGGCACGCGCCCCCCGCACCGCTCCCGTCGTCACCGCGATTTCACCACCCGAGATGAATTTTCATTAAGCGGAAGTGGGCAGGACAAGGCGTGGGGTTTTCGGACTGTGCAGTTTTCCTGCTGCATGATCCGGCAGGTTGCGGTGCACTTGCGTGCACGCTGCCGCAGCATTCCGATCTGACAAGAGGAGAACTCCCCCATGCTGAATCGACCATCTCTTGCCGCAGGTTTCGCTGTTGCGCGCCGTCAGCTACGGTGAATCGCGCAACCGCCAGGTGGAGCCGGGTGCCGCGCGCGAATCGGGCAGCAACAACCGCCGTTTGGCCCTGGTGGTCGATTACGCCGGTTGACCTGAACGGGGCGCGCAGGTCGCGCCCCCGTTCCTGCGTCGTTCGCTGGTCGGAAGTGCGGGCAGGCCGTGCACTTGAACAAGCCGCGCACTTGAACAAGCTCGAGGCGGCAGCGAGACTGGCGCTTCCCTTGTCCGCGCGGTGACCGCGGCATGACCAGCTACATCGCGCTGTTGCGCGCCATCAACGTGGGCGGCACCGGCAAGTTGCCGATGGCCGAACTGAAGGCCATGTGCGAGGCGGCCGGCTTCGCGGACGTGCGCACCTATATCGCCAGCGGCAATGTGGTGTTCGGCAGCCGGCTCGCCGGGAAGGCGGTGAAGAAGGCGCTGGAACAGCGGCTGCACGACTACGCGGGGAAACCGGTCGGCGTGGCGGTGCGCACCGCGGCCGAGATGGCCGCCGTGCTTGCCGGCAATCCGTTTCCGGAAGCGGCAGGCAACCGGGTGGTGGCGATCTTCCTGGATGCGCCGGCGCCGCCGGGCGCGTTGCAGGAAGCCACCGGCCTCAACGGTGAGCGGCTGGCACTGGGGCTGTGCGAGATCTACGTGCATTACGGCGAAGGCATGGCCGACTCGCGGCTGAAGATCCCGGCCGCCAAGGCGGGTACCGCGCGCAACATGAACACCATCGCGAAACTCGCCGGCATGGCCGCCGGCAAGCTGGCGGATTGAGCGCAGCCACATCGGAAGCGTTCTCGACCGCTTTCACGGCGACCTGCACGGAGACGTCGTACATCGATGGCTGTCAATCGCGCCGACGTACCGACGCGCTGCAGGCGGTGAAGCGCGTGCCCGCCGCACCCTCGATTCGCGCATGGCGTGGTGCTCCGGTTCAAGCGGCGCTTGTACTGATCCGGATCGGGGCTGCGGCGGGCACCGTGCAGTCACCGATGGCCGGCCCGGGGTCGTCCCGCGACGAGGAGGATGATGCCCATGGAGCTTTCCCTTCGACAGTGTGTGGGCGAGTATCCGGTGGGGCAGGGGCATCGTTGCCCGCCGGTGCCGGAATCGGGCCACGGTCAGCACGGATTTCCGCAAGCCGTCGCGGCCGGCACTTTCTTCCTTCCGTGCACGACATGTGAACAGGGCGGACCGGATGGGCCGTCCATCCGGTCGAGGCGAACCGCGATCGCCACAAAGACAGGCGAGCTGGCGCACTCCGCGTACGCGCTCCGGGCATGGTCAGCGCGTTGGGGGGAGGCGCCATCACAATGGTTACGTATCGAAGAATTTCGGCATCACCGTGATGCCGGATCACGGCCGGCACGGGAGGCTTTGCACTGCCTGCCGGCCATCAACGCTGCAGTCGACCGCAGCTCCATTGACGATCGAGGTGAATCAAATGAATACCCTGTTCGAACGTACCGGCCCCCTGACCGAACTGAGCAGCTATCCGCAGTGGGCGCAGGACATGGTGGCCGATTGCGAAAGCACCAAGCAAAGCGTGGTTACCCATGAACTGTGGGAAAGGATGAGCAATGGCACATTGGGCATGCCTGGTACTACCAATTTCATGGTTGGCATCTGGCCGGTGATTGAACGCTTTCCTGCCTACATGGCCAGGAGTCTGCTGAAGACACGCTTCGGCCGCAGTCCGGGGGACAATCTTGCGCGCCGCTGGCTGGTACGCAATATCCGGGTCGAGCAGAATCACGCCGAATACTGGCTCAACTGGGCAGAGGGGGCAGGCATCCCCCGTGCAGAATTGTTGAAGGGAGTTCCACCCCGGGGTACCGAGGTGCTGGCGGACTGGTGTGAGGATGTCAGCACCCGTGACTCGCTGGCCGCGAGTATCGCGGCCACCAACTACGCGGTCGAAGGTGCAACGGGTGAATGGTCGCAACTGATCTTCGAAAGCAAGAGCTATACGGAAAGCTTTCCGCCGGGAACCAGGGCGGGAACATTGCGCTGGCTGCAGCTTCATGCTGCCTACGATGACACCCATCCATGGGAGGCACTGGAGATAGTCTGTACACTGATGGGCACGAGTCCGGCAGCCGATGAAGTGACTCATATCAGCGAGTGCATCAAGCGCAGCTATACCAGCATGCGGATACTCGCTGATCGTTGCATTGAGCCGCGTCGCCTGTTGGAGGTGACGAGCGCTGCCGCTGCCTGATGGTTGGTTACGCTTTGGTGCAATGCCCAGAGGTTGATTCGCCAGACGCGAAACAGGGGATGCAATGCGTACTTCCACGATCAATTTGCAACGGCCGCTGTCACGGCGCTTGATGCCGCTTGCGTATGGGTTGGTGGGAGTGGTCGGGCTGATCTTGGCGCTGACCTGGGTGGCTTTGCAGGTTCAAGTGGCTCTCGCCGGGTTCCTGAACGGCGAGAGCATTTGGTCCAAGGCGCAGAAGCAGGTCGTAATATCTTTGGATGCCTACGCGGCGAAAGGCGACGCGGCGGATCTGGCCAATTACAAGCTCAATTACGAAGTGTTGATGGCCGATCAGTGGGCGCGTGATCGGATTGCGACAGGCAACTATGATTACGAAGAGGTGGCAGGTTCGTTACGGCGCAGCAGGACGGTCACGATAGCGATCCCCGGCGTGATCTTCATGCTGCACCATTTTGCAAACGCGCCCTACATGCGTGATGCACTGCAGGCTTGGCGTTCAACCGACAACTCCATCGCGCAGCTCAACACCATAGCGGCCTCGCTGGAAAGGGGTTACGCAAACGGCGGGATCACCCACGCGGAAATTGCCAGCCAACGCGAACGCATCGCTGCGATCAACGGCTTCGTCGAGCCGCGCAGCAAATTGTTCTCACGCTCGATCGCCGATGGCGCCGGCTGGATAGGGGAAGTGCTTTTTGGCAGCGTATTGGCGGCGGCAGCCATTGCGGCCCTTTTGTGGCTTGGCATGGCGCGCCGGATCCTGATCAGCATCCGCGGCAGCGAGGAGCGCTATCGCCTGCTGTTCGACAGCGCCGCCGACGCGATCGTGATGGTCGACGAGGCCAGCGGGCGGATCCTGGACGTCAACCGCACCGCCGCGGCATGGACCGGGCGCCGCGCGGACGAGCTTGTCGGCGACCATTTCGTGCATCTGTTCGTGCAATCCATGGCTGGGCAGCAGGCCGGGCGGGCCGCCACCAATGCGCTGCTGAATGCGGCTGGCCATGCGCGTCCGGTGGAAACGCAGACCAGCCTGGCCAACTGGGGCAGCCGGCCCGTGTGCCAGGCGATCATCCGCGACATCTCCGAGCGGGTGGCGATGGAGCGGGAACGCCAGATCGCCGCCGAGGCGCTGGCCAACATCGCCGAAGGCGTGATCATCGCCGATGCCGGGCGGCGGGTGATCTCGACCAATGCGGCGCATACCGAACTGACCGGCTTGACCAGTCAGACGCTGCACGGCAAGCGCCTCGACGAGACCCGCCGCCTGCCCGATGGCAAGCCGCTGCCGCAGTCGATCTGGGACAGCGTCGCCGCCGGCCACAACTGGATGGGCGAGGTCCTGAGCACCCGCAGCGACGGCAGCAGCTATCCCGAGCACCTCAGCATCAGCGCGATCCGCGACGGCGAAGGCCATGTGGTCTACTACGTCGCCGTGCTCACCGATATCCACGAGGCGAAGGCGAACCAGCACCGGCTGGAGCACATGGCGCGGCACGACCCGTTGACCGGCCTGGCCAATCGGGCGGAGTTCGAGCGGTACTGCGCCGAGGCGATCGCGGTGGCCGAGCGTGAGCGGCTGGCCGTGGTGGTGCTGTTCATCGACCTGGATGCCTTCAAGATCGTCAACGACAGCTACAGCCATGCGATCGGCGACCGCCTGCTGGTCAAGGTGGCGGAGCGGATCCGCCGGCAGCTGTCCGAGGGTGACGTGGCCGGGCGCATCGGCGGCGACGAATTCACCGTGCTGATTCCGCGGCTGATCCTGCGCGAGGACGCGCGGGCGATTGTCAGCCGCCTGCTCGGGACCTTGTCCGAGCCGCTGCTGGTGGACGATTACGAGATCGTGCTCAGCGCCAGCATCGGCGTGGCAGGCTACCCGCTGGACGGCGACAATGCGGCGGCGCTGATCGCGAATGCCGACGCGGCGATGTATGCGGCGAAGACCGAGGAGCGCAATGCGTTCCGCTTCTATACGCCGATGATGCACGCCGATACCCGCCGGCGCCTGCAACTGGCCACCGAGCTGCGCCAGGCGCTGGCGCGCAACGAATTCCACCTGGTGTTCCAGCCCAGCGTGGAATTGCGCACCGGCCGCATCGTGGCGGTGGAGGCGCTGGTGCGCTGGCAGCATCCGGAGCGCGGCGAGGTGCTGCCGGCCGAATTCATCCCGGTGGCGGAAGGCCTGGGCCTGATCCGGCGCATCGACGAATGGGTGATGCAGGCCACCTGCGCGCAGATCCAGGCCTGGGACCTGGCCGGCGTGCCGCCGATCCGCGTGGCGATGAACATCTCGGCGCGCTGGTTCGGCCATCCGGCCTTCGTCGACGGGGTCAGCCGCACCCTGCAGTCGCGGCATCTGTCGGCGAGCCGCCTGATGCTGGAGATCACCGAGAGCGCGATGCTGCGCCTGGGCGACGACATCGAGCGCACCATGCAGACCCTGCACGCGCTCGGCATCGAAGTGGCGATCGACGACTTCGGCACCGGCTACTCCTCGATGGCCTATCTCAAGCTGCCGGCGGTGGCTTTCCTGAAGATCGACCGCTCCTTCGTCACCGGCCTGCCGGGCGACAGCAACGACGCGGCGATCACCGAGGCGATGCTGGCGATGGCGAAAAGCCTCGGCCTGACCACGATTGCCGAGGGCATCGAGACCGAGGCGCAGCACGATTTCCTGCTGCGCAGCGGCTGCATGGAAGGGCAGGGCTACCTGTATTCCTACCCGTTGCGGCCCGAGGAGGTGCAGCGCCTGCTGTGCCCGAACCAGCCGCCGGTGCCGGCGCGCCTGAAACTGGTGCCGCCGAAGCGCAACTGACACGACGCGCCACGCGCATGCGTCACGGCGGCCTCGACCTGCATCAGCGCGCCCGTGCGGCGGTTGCGGGAGACTGCGAGGGCTTCCCCGAGCCGTGCACCTCATGTTCAGCGGCGAATCCGTTCCCGGGCTGCAGCTGAGTGTGCAGGCAGCGTGCGGCCGGTGACCTGCAGGGAGTATCGCCATGGAACATTCGATGTATCCGTCATCCACCGTGGAGCTGGCGCACAAGCGCCGCGACCTGGCGCCGGAACCGTTGAAGGCGTTCAAGGCGTTCAGCGCGGTCAATCCGGACGTGCGGCTGTTCGCGATGGAGCCGTCCGAGTCGTGCACGATCCTGTGCGGCGAGATTGCCGCGCATACCATCGAGGGCATTTCGGACGGCTTCGTGCCGGGCATCTTCCAGCGCCACGCGGGGCTGGTGAACGAGGTGCTGAGCGTGTCCAGCACCGACGCCGTGGCCGAAATGAAACGGCTGGCGCGCACGTACGGATTGTTCTGCGGGCCCGAGCTCCGGCGCGCACCTGCTGGCCGCCAAACGCATCCGGCAGAACTTCCCGGAGCTGAAGACCGTGGTCACGGTGTTCTGCGACGAGGGCGAGAAGTACCTGCACGAGTACTTCATGCCGGCTTGCCGGCTGTCACTCCCGACGTGGGCGCGGCGCAGTTCCAGTGAACTGGCGACGCGTTGCGGGCCGGGTGGCGTAGGGCGGACACTGTCCGCCTCGGTCATGCATCGGCGTCACGAGGGATCAAAGGCTGGCGGACAGTGCCGCCCTGCGCAGCGGGGACCTACAGCGGTGCGCAGTGGCGGTGCAGCCACTCCAGGTCGGCGTCGTCCAGCAGCGGACTGAGCGCGGCGCGCACGCTGGCGTGGTAGTCGTCCAGCCAGGCGCGTTCCTCCGGATTGAGCAGGCCCGGTTCCAGCGCGCGACGGTCGAACGGACACATCGTCAGCGTCTCGAAGGCGAGAAATTCGCCGAACTCGGTGCGGTCGGCCTCGACCACCACCGCCAGGTTCTCATGGCGGATGCCATGCCGGCCGGGCTTGTACAGGCCGGGCTCGATCGAGCTGATCATGCCCGGTTCCAGCGCCACCAGCGCGCCGCCGGCGACCGGCGGGCGGATCGACTGCGGGCCCTCGTGCACGTTGAGGAAGTAGCCCACGCCATGGCCGGTGCCGTGGCCGTAATCCATGCCCGAAGCCCACAGCGGCGCGCGCGCCAGCGCATCCAGTTGCGGGCCGCTGGCGCCCTTCGGGAAGCGCGCGCGCGACAGCCCGATCATGCCCTTCAGCACCAGGGTGGCGTCGCGGCGCTGCTCCGGCGTGGTCTCGCCCAGCGCCAGTACCCGGGTAATGTCGGTGGTGCCGCCCAGGTACTGGCCACCGGAATCGATCAGCAACAAGCCCTTGGCCTGCAGCGTGCTGTGCGATTCCGGCGTGGCGCGGTAGTGCGGCAGCGCGCCGTTCGCCTGGTAGCCGGCGATGGTGGCGAAGCTTTCGCCGACCCAGCCGGGCTGGGCCGAGCGTTCCTCATGCAGCAAGGTGTCGACGTCGAGCTCGGTCACCGTCATGCCGGCGGCGAGGCGCTGTTCCAGCCTGCGGAAGCCGCGCACCAGGGCGGCGCCGTCGCGGCGCATCACGTCGCGGATGTGGTCGAGTTCGGCGGCGTTCTTGACGGCCTTGAAGGCGGTGCTCGGATTGGCCGCCTCGATCCGGGTCACGCCTGACGGGATCGACGCGGCGATCGCGCTGACCACCCGGCCGCTGTCCAGCAGCAGGCGGTCGTCGGCGCCCAGCTCCTGCAGGGTCGAGGTGATCGAGGCGTAGTCGGCGATGGCGATGCCGTCGGCGGCCAGTTGCGCGACCAGCGCATCGCCGAGCTTGCCGCGGCCGACGAACAAGGTGGCGCGCTGCCCCGCCTGCACCAGCAGGTGGGCCAGGAACACCGGGTTGCACTCCACGTCGCTGCCGCGCAGGTTGGTCAGCCAGGCGATGTCGTCGAGGCTGGACAGCAGGTGATGGGTGGCGCCGAGCCTGTGCATCGCCTTGCGCAGGCGGGCCAGCTTGTCGGCACGCGGAATGCAGGCCCAGGCCAGCTCGTGCTCGACCACCGGCGCCTGCGGCAGGGCCGGGCGGTCCGTCCAGACCGCACCGGGCAGGTCCAGGTCGGTGCGTACCGTGGCGCTGCTGTCGGCGAGCCGGCGTTCGATCTGGCGCTGGGTGGTCACGGCCACGCTGTCGCCGGCCACGGCCAGCACGTCGCCCTCGTGCAGATGCTGCTGCAGCCACTCGAGATGCTCGGGCGTGTGCGGCACGCGCAGCTTCATCAGGCTGATGCCGCTGCCGGCCAGTTGCTGCTCGGCCTGGGAGAAGTAGCGCGAGTCGGTCCACAGCCCGGCCTGGTCGCGGCTGACGATCAGGGTGCCGGCCGAACCGGTGAAGCCGGACAGCCATTCGCGCGCGGCCCAGTGGGCCGGCAGGTATTCGGACAGATGCGGATCGGCGCTGGGTACCAGCACCGCGGCGACGCCGTGCTGCTGCATGGCCGCGCGCAGGGCGGCGAGGCGGGCGGGGACGGGATTGTTCATCCGGCCATGCTAGCAGGCGGCCCAGGGCCGCTTCATCCGCGGCGGAGGAGCCGGAAATGAACCGATCGCGACGAATTCCGCATCGCCATCTCGCAGTGCGACGCTTCTGCGGCTAAAATGCCAATTTCCAGCACGGCTGCTTTCCATGACCCCCCTGATTTTCGTCACCGGCGGTGTGGTGTCCTCGCTTGGCAAGGGCATTGCTGCGGCGTCGCTCGCTTCCATTCTCGAAGCGCGCGGCCTTTCGGTCACCATGATGAAGCTCGATCCCTATATCAATGTGGATCCGGGCACGATGAGTCCGTTCCAGCACGGCGAGGTCTACGTGACCGACGACGGCGCCGAGACCGACCTCGACCTCGGCCACTACGAGCGCTTCGTCCGCACCCGCCTGACCGGCAAGAATTCCATCACCACCGGCAAGATCTACGAGAGCGTGATCCGCAAGGAGCGCCGCGGCGACTATCTCGGCGCGACCGTGCAGGTGATCCCGCACATCACGGACGAGATCAAGCACTGCATCCACGAGGCCACCCGCGGCTTCGATGTGGCGCTGGTGGAGATCGGCGGCACCGTGGGCGACATCGAGTCGCTGCCGTTCCTGGAGGCGATCCGCCAGTTGCGCATCGAGCACGGCCCGGAGAAGGTGGTATTCATGCACCTCACCCTGGTGCCGTTCATCAAGGCCGCCGGCGAGCTGAAGACCAAGCCGACCCAGCATTCGGTGAAGGAGCTGCGCTCGATCGGCATCCAGCCGGACATCCTGCTGTGCCGCTGCGAGCAGGCCCTGCCCGAGGGCGAGCGACGCAAGATCGCGCTGTTCACCAACGTACCGGAAAACGCGGTGATCAGCGCCGTCGACGTGGACGTCATCTACAAGCAGCCGTTGTGGCTGCACCAGCAGGGCCTGGACGACATCGTGGTGAAGAGGCTCGGCCTCGATGCCAAGCCGGCGGACCTGTCCGCGTGGCAGCGCACGGTCGACGCGGTGGAACATCCGAAGGACGAGATCACCGTCGCCATCGTCGGCAAGTACGTGGAGCACAAGGACGCCTACAAGTCGCTGGGCGAGGCGTTGCGCCACGGCGGCATCAAGCAGCAGACGCGGGTGAACCTGGACTGGATCGACTCCGAGCAGGTCGAGGCCGAAGGCGCCGCCAAGGTGCTCGGCAAGGCCGATGCGATCCTGGTGCCCGGCGGTTTCGGCAAGCGCGGCTTCGAAGGCAAGGTGCTGGCCGCGAAGTATGCGCGTGAGCACGGCGTGCCGTACTTCGGCATCTGCTACGGCATGCACGCGGCGGTGATCGATTTTGCCCGGCATGTGGCCGGCCTGGCCGACGCCGATTCCAGCGAGAACGACCGCAATACGCCGAACCCGGTGATCGGCCTGATCACCGAATGGACCACCGCCAGCGGCGAAGTCGAGCAGCGCAGCGACCGTTCCGACCTCGGCGGCACCATGCGCCTGGGCGCGCAGGAATGCCGCCTCAAGGCCGGCACGCTGGCGCGCGAGCTGTACGGCCAGGACGTGGTGCGCGAGCGCCATCGCCACCGCTACGAGTTCAACAACCGCTATCGCCAGTCGTTCGAGGACCTGGGCCTGGTGATCTCCGGCAAGTCGATGGACGACCTGCTGGTCGAGATCGTGGAGCTTCCGCAGCAACGGCACCCGTGGTTCCTCGGCTGCCAGGCGCACCCGGAATTCACTTCGACCCCGCGCGACGGCCACCCGCTGTTCATCGGTTTCGTCCACGCTGCGCGCGAGTTCAAGGCCGTGCGCGACGGCGAGCGCCTGGCCCGGGAGTCGGTGGCATGAAGCTCTGCGGCTTCGATATCGGGCTGGACCAGCCGCTGTTCCTGATCGCCGGACCCTGCGTGGTGGAATCCGAACAGTTGCAGATCGACACCGCCGGCACGTTGAAGGAGATCACCGCGCGTCTCGGCATCCACTTCATCTTCAAGTCGAGCTTCGACAAGGCGAACCGTTCGTCGGGCGAGAGCTTCCGCGGGCCGGGCCTCGAAGAAGGCCTGCGCATCCTCGGCGAGGTGAAGCGGCAGGTCGGCGTGCCGGTGCTGACCGACGTGCACGAATACACGCCGATGGACGAGGTCGCCTCGGTGGTCGACGTCTTGCAGACGCCGGCCTTCCTGTGCCGCCAGACCGATTTCATCCAGAAGGTCGCGCGCGCCGGCAAGCCGGTGAACATCAAGAAAGGCCAGTTCCTCGCGCCGTGGGACATGAAGCACGTGGTCGCCAAGGCCAAGGCCGTCGGCAACGACGACATCATGGTATGCGAGCGCGGCGCGAGCTTCGGCTACAACAACCTCGTGTCGGACATGCGCTCGCTGAGCGTGATGCGCGATACGAACTGCCCGGTCGTGTTCGACGCCACCCATTCGGTGCAGTTGCCGGGTGGGCAGGGCGCCACCTCAGGTGGCCAGCGCGAATTCGTGCCGGTGCTGGCGCGCGCCGCGGTGGCGGTGGGCGTGGCTGGCCTGTTCGCCGAGACGCATCCCGACCCCAGCAAGGCACTGTCCGACGGTCCCAACGCGTGGCCGCTGGGCAAGATGGAGGCGCTGCTGGAAACCCTGCTTGAGCTGGATGCGGTGACCAAGCGGCACCGCTTCCTGGAGCAGGATGTTTCCTGAAACACCGGGCGCAGCGATGCGCCCGTTCCAACTCATTCACCACCCAAGCAGACGGACACCGCATGAGCACCCAGATCACCCGCATCCACGCCCGTGAAATCCTCGACTCGCGCGGCAACCCCACGCTGGAAGCCGAAGTCACCCTGGCCGACGGCGGCTTCGGTCGCGCCGCGGTGCCCAGCGGCGCCTCCACCGGTTCGCGCGAGGCGGTCGAGCTGCGCGACGGCGACAAGTCGCGCTACGGCGGCAAGGGCGTGAAGAACGCGGTGGCGAACGTCAACACCCCGATCGCCGATGCGCTGAAGGGTTTCGATGCAGCCGACCAGAAAGGCCTGGATGCCAGGCTGATCGCGCTGGACGGCACGCCGAACAAGGGCAAGCTGGGCGCCAACGCGCTGCTCGGCGTGTCGATGGCGGCGGCGCATGCGGTGGCGGCCTCGCGCGGCGAGCCGCTGTGGAAGTACCTGTCGAACGGCAAGCCGGGCGCCTTGCCGGTGCCGATGATGAACATCATCAATGGCGGTGCACACGCCGACAACAACGTCGACGTGCAGGAGTTCATGGTGTTGCCGGTCGGCATGCCGAGCTTCGCCGAGGCGCTGCGCGCCGGTGCGGAGATCTTCCACGCGCTGAAGAGCGTGCTGCACGGGCGCGGCCTCAGCACGTCGGTGGGCGACGAAGGCGGCTTCGCGCCGAACCTGCGTTCCAACGTCGAGGCGCTCGACACCATCCTCGAAGCAGTCGGCAAGACCGGCTACAAGGTTGGCAGCGAGATCCTGCTCGGCCTCGACGCGGCCAGCTCGGAGTTCTACAAGGACGGCAAGTACGACCTCGCCGGCGAAGGCAAACAGTACAGTTCGGCACAGTTCGTCGACCTGCTTGCCGGCTGGGCGAAGCAGTACCCGATCGTCACCATCGAGGACGGCATGGCCGAAGGCGACTGGGACGGCTGGAAGCTGCTCACCGACGCGATCGGCGACCGCATCCAGGTGGTCGGCGACGACCTGTTCGTGACCAATCCGGCGATCTTCCGCGAAGGCATCGAGAAGCACATCGCCAATTCGATCCTGATCAAGGTGAACCAGATCGGCACGCTGTCCGAGACGCTGGAAGCGATCGCGATGGCCGACGCGGCGAAGTATTCGGCGGTGATCTCGCACCGCTCCGGCGAGACCGAGGACACCACCATCGCCGACATCGCGGTGGCCACCACGGCGACCCAGATCAAGACCGGCTCGCTGTGCCGCAGCGATCGCGTGGCGAAGTACAACCAGCTGCTGCGCATCGAGGAAGCGCTGGGTTCGGCCGCTCGCTATGCCGGCCGCGACGCGTTCCCGAACCTGACCCGCCTGCCGGATTGAACGGCCGCCCATGCTGCGCTGGATCGCCCTGGTTCTGATCCTGCTGCTGATCGGACTGCAGCTGAAGCTGTGGACCGGTAGCGGCAGCATGCACGAGGTGGACAGCTTGCGCGTGGCGGTGAAGAAACAGAGCGACGAGAACGCGAAGCTGCTGCAGCGCAACCAGGCGGTCGGCGCCGATGTGCTGGACCTCAAGCATGGTGACCAGGCGGTCGAGGCACGTGCGCGTACCGAGCTGGGACTGATCAGGCCGGGCGAAGTGTTCTACCAGGTGGTCGAGTCGCCGGCCCGCGCCGGCAGCTCGCTGCCACCGCCGCCACCCGCCACGCCTGCCGGATCGCCATGAGCGCGCCGGTGCTGTGGTGCGTGGTGCCGGCCGCGGGGCGCGGCGCCCGGGTTGGCGGTGACTGCCCGAAACAATACCTGCCGCTGGCCGGGCGGCCACTGATGGCGCACACGCTGGAACGGCTCGCCGCGCATCCGCGGATCGGCGGCCTGCTGGTGATGCTGGCCGCGGCCGATGCGCACTGGTCCGGCGTCGACACGCTCAATGGCAAGCCGGTGCTGACCGCGATCGGCGGGGCCGAGCGCAGCGATTCGGTGCTGGCCGGGATCGACGCCTTGCCCGCGTCGGTGGGCGCGGAGGATTTCGTGCTGGTGCACGACGCCGCGCGACCGTGCGTGCGGCTGGCCGATATCGGCAGGTTGATCGAACTGGCCGGCGCGGTTGACGGCGGCCTGCTGGGCGCGCCGCTGCGCGACACGCTGAAGCGGGCGGATGCGGCTGGCCGCAGCGAGCTGACCGAGCCGCGCGACCTGCGTTGGCGCGCCTTCACGCCGCAGATGTTCCGGCGTGGTCAACTGGCGGCGGCGCTGCGCGAGGCGGCACGGCGCGGCGTGAACGTCAGCGACGAGGCGATGGCGATGGAGCTGGCCGGCTTCGCGCCGTTGCTGGTCGAGGGCGCCGAGGACAACATCAAGGTGACCACGGCGGCGGATTTCGCGCTGGCCGAGTTCCTGCTTTCAAGGACAGCATGATGCGCATGGGCCTGGGTTTCGACGTACATGCATTCGGCGAGGGCGACCACGTCACCCTGGGCGGCGTGCGCGTGCCGCATCGCCACGGCGTGGTGGCGCATTCGGACGGCGACGTGGTGATCCATGCGCTGTGCGACGCGATCTTCGGCGCGCTGGCGCTGGGCGACATCGGCCGGCATTTCCCACCCTCGGACGAGCGCTGGCGCGATGCCGACAGCCGCCAGTTCCTGCGCCACGCGGCGATGCTGATGGCGCAGCATGGCTATGCGCTGGGCAATGCCGACATCACCGTGATCGGCGAGGCACCGAAGGTCGGCCCGCACGCGCAGGCGATGCGCGAGAACCTCGCCGCCGACCTGGACAGCGAGATCGGCCGCATCAGCGTCAAGGCCACCACCACCGAAAAACTCGGCTTCTGCGGCCGGGGCGAGGGGATCGCCGCGCAGGCGTGCGTCCTGCTGGAGCGCGCGTGAGCGAAGTAGAAGCCCGCAGCGCCGCCAGCCGGCTGCACGACCAGCTCGAAGCCATCGTCGAGGTACTGCGCCGGCACGACGACGGGAGCCCGCTGCCGGCCGAATCGCAGGCCGAATTGCGCCGGCAGCTGGACGAGCTGCACCCGGCCGACATCGCGTTCATCCTCGAATCGCTGCCGCTGGACGATCGCCTGGCGGTCTGGCAGCTCGTCAAGGCCGACCGCGACGGCGAGATCCTGCTGGAAGTGTCCGACGCGGTGCGCGAATCGCTGATCGCGGACATGGACCGCCACGAGATCCTGGCCGCGGTCGAGCCGCTGGACGCGGACGAGCTGGCCGACCTGGTCGACGACCTGCCGACCGCGATGCTGCCGGAGCTGATGGCGAGCCTGGACACGCAGCAGCGCGAGCAGGTGCAGTCGGCGCTGTCCTACGAGGACGACCAGGTCGGCGCGCTGATGGACTTCGAGATGGTCACCATCCGCGAGGATGTGAGCCTGGAAGTCGTGCTGCGCTACCTGCGCCGCTGGGACGAATTGCCGGCGCAGACCGACAAGCTGTTCGTGATCAATCACGACAACCTGCTCACCGGCGTGCTGCCGCTGCACTGGCTGCTGGTGAACCCGCCGGAAAGGATGGTCAGCGAAGTGATGGCGCCGGACGTCAACACCTTCCACCCCACCGACGACGCGTACGATGTGGCACAGGCATTCGAGCGCTACGACCTGGTGACCGCGCCGGTGGTCGACGAGCGCGGCCACCTGATCGGCCGCATTACCATCAACGCCATGGTCGACGTGATCCGCGAGGAAGGCGAGAGCGAAGCGCTCAGCCGCGGCGGCCTGCGCGAAGAGGAGGACATCTTCGCCTCGGTGTGGGCCTCGCTGAAGAACCGCTGGTCGTGGCTGGCGATCAACCTGGTCACCGCGTTCATCGCCTCGCGCGTGATCGGCGCCTTCGAGGGCTCGATCGAGCGGCTGGTGGCGCTGGCCGCGCTGATGCCGATCGTGGCCGGCATCGGCGGCAACTCCGGCAACCAGACCATCACCATGATCGTGCGCGCACTGGCGCTGGACCAGATCACCGCCGAAAGCGCGAAGCGGCTATGGCGCAAGGAGCTGACCGTGTCGCTGCTGAACGGGCTGATCTGGGGTGGCGTGATCGGCATCGTGGCGTGGCTGCTGTACGACAGCCTCTCGCTGGGCCTGGTGATGACCGCCGCGATGACGCTGAACCTGCTGCTGGCCGCGTTCGCCGGCGTCGGCATCCCGGTGCTGATGACCAGGTTCGGCCGCGACCCGGCGCTGGGCTCCAGCGTGCTGATCACCGCGATGACCGACAGCGGCGGTTTCTTCATCTTCCTTGGCCTGGCCACCATCTTCCTGATGTGACGCCGGCCTGACCCGAATGCCGGCGCGACCGGCGGAGTGCCATGTCCGAATCCGAACTTGCCCTAGCTCCGTTGCCGTGGGCCTACGGCACCCCGCCGCTGCAGGCTCGGTTGCGCAGCGCGCCGGAGGATTTCCAGGTCCAGGAGATCCTCGGCTACGACGCCGACGGTGCCGGCGAGCACGCCTTGCTGTGGGTGGAAAAGCGCGGCGCGAATACCGACTGGGTCGCACGCGAGCTGGCGAAGTACGCCGGCGTGGCGCAAGTCGCGGTCGGCTATGCGGGCATGAAGGATCGCCATGCGCTGACCCGGCAGACGTTCTCGGTGCAACTGGCCGGCAAGCCCGATCCGGACTGGTCGGCGTTCCCGCACGCGGAAGTGAAGGTGCTGGCGGCGACGCGGCATTCGCGCAAGCTGAAGCGCGGTGCGTTGCGCGGCAACCGTTTCGTGCTGGTGCTGCGCGAAGTGCAAGGTGATCGCGAAGTAGCCGAACAGGTGCTGGCGCAGATCGCCGCGCGCGGGGTGCCGAACTACTACGGCGAGCAGCGCTTCGGCCGCGAGGGCGGCAACGTGGCGCAGGCGCGGGCGATGTTCGGCGGGCGCCGGGTGGATCGCGACAAGCGTTCGTTCCTGCTGTCGGCGGCGCGCTCGCAGATCTTCAACAGCGTGCTGGCGGCACGGGTCGAACGCGGCGCCTGGGACAGCCCGCTGGACGGCGAGATCTGGTCGCTGGCCGGCTCGCGCTCGTGGTTCGGCCCGGAACCGTTCACCGGGTTGCTGGCCGAACGGCTGGCGCGCGCCGACATCCATCCGTCCGGCCCGTTGTGGGGGCAGGGCGAGCCGCCGAGCCAGGGCGAGGCGGGTGCACTGGAGCGCGAGATCGGCGCGGCGAACGACGACCTGGCCGCCGGCCTGGCGGCAGCACGGATGGATCAGGAACGCCGGCCGCTGCGGCTGCTGCCGAAGGACCTGCGCTGGCACTGGCGGGGCGACGACGCGCTGGAGCTGTCGTTCGAGTTGCCGGCCGGCGCGTACGCGACGGTGGTCGTGCGCGAACTGGCCTCGATCGCGTAGGAGCGCAGCCTGTACGCAAGTGCTCTTCACCATGTGATGAAAGGCATCGCGCACAGGCTGCGCTTCTGCACCCAGCTTCGTAGGGCGGGCACTGCCCGCCCGAAGCTTCGCGACGGGCTACGACGTGCCGAGGGCTTCAACCCTTGAGCAGGACGATCACCGCACCGGTGCCGCCCAGCGCCGGTCGCGCCGAGGCGAACGCGATCACGTCGTCGCGCCGGCGCAGCAGGCGATCGGTGAGGCCTTTCAGTACCGGTCCGGCGGCTTTCGAGCGCAGGCCCTTGCCGTGCACGATGCGCACGCAGCGCAGGCCGTGCTGCTTCGCCTCGGCCAGGAAGGCCATGATGCTGGCCTGCGCGGCGGCGGCGTTCATCTGGTGCAGGTCGAGGTCGTCCTGCACGCTGAACTGGCCGCGCTTGAGCTGGCGCAGCAGCTTCGGCGGGTAGCCGTCGCGCAGGTAGCCCAGTTCCTCGCCCACCTCGAGCAGGGCCGGGTCGAACGCCATGTCCAGCAATTCGCCGGGCACCGCGGCTTCGTCCGCTTCCAGCATGTGCGGGTACGGTGCGGGTTTTGCAGCTGCCGGCGGCGCCGATACCGGCGCGAGCGGGCGCACGTCGCCGATCGCCTCGCGGAACAGGCGGCTGTCGTCGTCATCGACCGGTGCGGATGGGCGGCGCTTCATGCCTGCATGCTAAGTCAAAGCGCGTGCATGACGGGAAGCCGGAGATCGCGGCGAAGTGAAACCGGCGCCACGCTCCGGTAAACTCGCCGGGTATGGCGCGCGCCGTGGGGTCATGGACCTGCGTGTCCGCAGTCAGCTTTCGACGGAGCATCATGCGAGTTCTGGTCAGTAACGACGATGGCGTGGATGCACCTGGCATCCGCGTGCTTGCCGAGCGCCTCGGCGAAGTGGCGCAGGTGACGGTGGTGGCGCCCGATCGCGATCGTTCCGGTGCCAGCAATTCGCTCACGCTCGACGCGCCGCTGCGCGTCCTGCCGATGGGCAACGGCTACTATCGCGTGGCGGGTACGCCGACCGATTGCGTGCACCTGGCGCTGGCCGGGTTGCTGGACGAAGAGCCCGACATGGTCGTGTCCGGCATCAACAACTCGGCGAACCTCGGCGACGACGTGATCTATTCCGGCACGGTGTCGGCCGCGATGGAAGGGCGTTTCCTGGGGCTGCCGGCGATCGCGGTGTCGCTGGTCAGCCACGACCACAAGGGCGAGCATTACGACTCGGCGGCGAAGGCGGTGCTGCTGCTGATGCAGCGCCTGCTGGTCGATCCGCTGCCGGCCGACACCATCCTCAACGTCAACGTGCCGGACCGGCCGTGGGCGGAGATCGAGGGCTTCGAGGTCACCCGGCTGGGGCGGCGTCACCGCTCCGCGCCGTGCATCGCGCAGACCGATCCGCGCGGGCGGCCGATCTGGTGGATCGGTCCGGCCGGCGAGGTGGACGATGCCGGTCCCGGCACCGATTTCAATGCCGTGCGGCGCGGCTTTGTTTCCGTCACGCCGATCCACGTCGACCTGACCCGGTTCCAGGCGCTGGAGAAGGTCAGCAGCTGGATGCAGCCGCTGAGCGACGCGATGGCGGTAAGCCGGACCAACGACGACGAGGCGGCCTGAGCCATGACCATGTATCCATTGCCTGCCGCGGACCTGAAGGGCGAGGGGATGACCTCGCAGCGCGCGCGCGACCGCCTCGCGGCGACCCTCAAGGACGGCGGTATCCGCGACCTGCGCGTGATCGAGGTGATCCGCAACCTGCCGCGCCATCACTTCATCGACCAGGCGCTGCATTCGCGCGCCTATGAGAACGACGCGCTGCCGATCGGCCACGGCCAGACCATCTCGCAACCGTGGGTGGTGGCGCGCATGACCGAGGCGCTGCTCGAGTTCGGCGTGCCGCAGAAGGTGCTGGAGATCGGCACCGGCTCCGGCTACCAGGCGGCGGTGCTGGCCGCGCTGGTGCCGCAGGTGTTCACGGTGGAGCGGATCGAAGCGCTGTTGCGCCAGGCGCGCCGACGCTTCCGCCAGCTTGGCCTGACCAACCTGCGGTCGCGCTACGACGACGGCAAGCTCGGCTGGCCGGACGAGGCGCCGTTCGACGCGATCATCCTCACCGCCGCCGGCGACACCATTCCCACCCGCATCCTCGACCAGCTCAGCCCCACCGGCGTGCTGGTGGCGCCGGTCGGCTCGCCCAGCCGGCAGACGCTGATCCGCATGCGCGGCGATGGCCAGGGCGATTTCATCCAGGAGGAACTGGGCGCGGTCAGTTTCGTGCCGCTGCTGGGCGGGATCGGCTGATGCGCCTTTTCGGGGCACTTTATGCGCGTGCACTGACCTGGGCACGCGAGCCAAGGGCGCTGTACTACCTGTCCGGGCTGAGTTTCGTCGAGTCGTTCATCTTCCCGATTCCGCCGGAAGTGATGCTGGCGCCGATGATGCTGGGCAAGCGGCACAAGGCGTTCTTCTTCGCGAACATCAGCCTGCTGTTTTCGTTGCTGGGCGCGCTGGTGGGCTACGTGCTCGGCCATTGGGCGTTCCATGCGCTGCGGCCGGTGCTCGACACGCTGCACCTGCTGGCACCGATCGAGCAGGGCGTGGCGACCTTGAGCAGGCAGATGGTCGAGCATCACTGGGGCATGTATGGCGTGCTGATCCTGGCCGCGTTGCAGCCGGTGGTGCCGATGAAATTCATCACCTGGGCCTGCGGCATCATCGGCGTGCCGATCCTGCCGTTCCTGGCCTGCATCGGGCTCGGCCGCGGCAAGCGCGTGTGGCTGCTGGCGCTGTTGATCCGCCTGTTCGGCGAACGCGCCGAGCGGATCCTGCACAAGTACGTCGAATGGATCGGCTGGGCCGCGCTGGTCGTACTGGCCCTGCTGCTGGTGTGGTGGTTCCGGCTGCGTTGAACGGCGCTGTACGGGGGAGTGACGCCGCATGAAAAAGACCGCACGCCTCGGTATGCTGGTGCGCATGGACCGATATCTTCAGTGGTTGGCAACTCTGGCCGTGACCGTGCTGCTTGCCGCCTGCGGCACCATGCGCAGCTCGGTCGTGGTGGAACCGGCGGCCGGTGGCAGCTATGAACCCCGACCGGTCGCCACCAGTACGCCGACACCCGCCCGCACGCCGATACCCGGCGGCAACTACGCGGTGGTGCAGGGCGACACGCTGTACTCGATCGCGTTCCGCAAGGGCGTGGACTTCCGTGATCTGGCGCAATGGAACGGCATTGCCGCGCCATACACGATCTGGCCGGGACAACGACTGATCCTTTCGCCGCCAGCGAAGAGCCATGCCGCACCGGTGGCGGCCGCACCTGGCCGCGCGAGTGGCGCGCCCGTGGCGACGGCTCCGGTGTTCGAGCCGGTGACCGCGTCGTCGGCGCCGCCGGCAGCCGCACCACCTGCAGCGAGATCCGCGAGCGTGCCGGCCACCTCGCCTGCGATCACGCCGTCGCCATCAAGGCCAGCGGTGGCCGCCACGGCGGCCACCGTGGTTCCGGTGGCTGGCGTTCCGGCTGCCGCACCGGCGACCATGCCGCCGCCCGCGCCGCCGGCCGCCGGCGTTTCACGTGTGGTCAGCAGCGTGCAATGGCGCTGGCCGGCCGATGGCAGCCTGGTTGGCCGCTTCCAGAGTGGCGACGCGATTCCCGGCATCCAGATCGTGGGCAAGTCCGGCGACCCGGTGCGTGCCGCCGCCGATGGCGTGGTGGTGTACAGCGGCAACGGCCTGGTCGGCTACGGTGAACTGGTGATCATCAAGCACAACGACAGCTTCCTGTCCGCTTATGGCCACAACCGCAAGCGCCTGGTCAAGGAGGGCCAGCGGGTCAGTGCTGGCCAGCAGATCGCCGAGATGGGATCGACTGGCACGACCCGCAACGAACTGGAATTCCAGATCCGCAGGGACGGCAACCCGGTCGATCCGCTGGGATATCTGCCGCTGCGCTGATCGCGGCGCGGGGTCGATCAGGCGGGCGGCAGGATGAATCCGGCGATGACCCGCCGGCCTTCACCGGCCAGCAGGTTGTAGGTGCGCGCGGTGGCGGCGTTGTCCATCACTTCGATGCCGATGCCCTTGCGCAGGAAGCCGGCCATGAACGCGGCGGCCGGAAATACCTGGCGTTCGCCGGTGCCAAGGACCACCAGCTCGGGTTGCAGCGCCAGCAGGGCTTCGACGTGGCTGGCGTCCAGCGTGCCGGCGGCGGTGACCGGCCAGTGCTCGATCGCCCGATCGGGCGCGAGCAGGAAACTGCTGGTGAGCTCGCGGTCGATCAGCGTGACCCCATGCGCGCCGACGCGGCGCACGTAGAGATAGCCTTCGGGACGTTCGAGCGACAGGTCCATCAGCGTGGCAGGGCGATCTTCGGCTCGTCGGCGTTGCGGCGGAACAGCACGACGACATGACCGATCTGGTGGATCTTCTCGGCCCCGGTGCCTCCGGTCAGCACGTCGATCTGGGCTTGCCGTTCGTCCTTGTCGCCGCCGGACAGCTTCACCTTGACCAGTTCGTGGATGCCCAGCGCCTGGTCCAGTTCCTTGACCACGGCCTGGGTGGCGCCCTTGTTGCCCAGCAGGACGACCGGGCTCAGGTCATGGGCGAGGCTGCGCAGGTAGCGGGTCTGCGAGGAGGAAAGGGCCATGCGCGGGTGCTCGATTCGCGGTAAATGAACGGCAAAGGGTATCATGCGCCATCCCGTTCCCCCAATCGGCGACTGTAACGACATGGCCCGCAGCAAGAGCAGCGCAGTCTGGCTGCGCGAACATTTCAATGACGAATATGTGAAGAAAGCCCAGGCCGAGGGCTTGCGTTCGCGTGCGGTGTACAAGCTGGAGGAACTGATCGAGCGCGACCACCTGCTGAAGCCGGGCATCAACGTGGTCGATCTCGGCGCAGCGCCGGGCAGCTGGTCGCAGCTGGTGCGCAACCGGCTGGGCGACAGCGGCAAGGTGTTCGCGCTGGACATCCTGCCGATGCAGAGCATCGCCGGGGTGGATTTCCTGCAGGGCGACTTCCGCGAGGAATCGGTGCTGCACGAGCTCGAGTCCCGCCTGGAAGGCCTCAAGGTGGATCTTGTACTGTCCGACATGGAGCGATGCGT